>JAJQDK010000100.1 GCA_021202245.1 Clostridiales bacterium | reverse complement strand
AAATGAGCGGAGAGGTGCGGAGGGTCTCATCTTTGTTTATCCGCCGAAGCTTCATATTTTTAAAAAATTTCTTGACAAAACATAGGCTAATCAATAACCACAAGAACTATTGCAGGACCGTCTGTTTTTACCGTGAGTGTAGCAGTCGGTCCTATCTCGTGCCTTTCCACTCCTTCACGCTTTTTCAATTCCTCAACTAAATCACAAGTTGGGATTTCTAATAAATTCATTCGCTTTCACTTTCCTTTTTGTTTTGTTCTTTTATCCATTGTTCTAATCGTTCAGCAGCCTTATTATTGTCGCCGTTCAATATGATTTTATCTTCTACTTTATCCATTCTAATACACCGCTTTTTATATAAATGTAGAAAGTTTAATTCTCACAATAAGAACTATTCGGCTTTTTAGAGCATTTATGACCTCTTACAACAATACCACATTTTTTACATCCGTATTTTAGAGAGTTAGTTTCCTCATTGTATTGATAATGTATCAGACTGCCGCAATCAGGGCATTTTAAACTTTTTATATCATTATCCGCTCCGTCGTACAATACGTCTTCTACGTCATCCCAGGTCATAGTTCCACCCCTTCATTTTAAAATATTTTTTGATTATTTTGTTTATATAATTATGTCTATCGGTCTCAGATGAATTATACAATTTTTTGTATCTTTCAGAATACTTAGAGCGAATAGCTATGCGCGCTTCAAGTTCTTCGTGTAGTATGGTATCCTCCAAAAATTCTGCGCTACTCTTGTCCTGTTTTCCTATCTCAACTTTAACTATTTCTTTTACTGTTCCGTCAGAATATTCTCTAATGGTCGTTTTACCATTATCTTTTATACGTGAATTATATTTAGGTTTAGAGGTAAAGCTAACACCACTTAAATCACACTCAATTAAGTTATCTATTTGTTCTTGCGTGGTAGAAAAGCGTTTGCTCGATTCAGTATTTCTATTTAATTCAATTATACCACTCTCATCCGAATTTGCAACGGGTTTAACAGGATTATTATTGTCAAATTCAACATTCATCCTCTGAGTGCGTTCTTTCAGCCCTGCCGCCTTGCTGAATTCTTTGTACTTCTGCTTCAGGCGGTTAATTCTGATATTGATTGCGGTTGCTCTGTCGGTGTCGCCTACAGCTTCATAGGCAAGCCGTTCTCGCTGAAGCTTGCGTATTGTGCGCTCCATATTACGTTGAAACTGAGTTGCTTCAGGGGTAGATAGAATATAAAAAGCACGCCGAGAAATCGGCATGCTGATGTTATTTGATTTTGGTTCAAAAGCGGAAATTTAAGCGAACATACTCATTATCTGAGCTACTAAAAGTCCGCCGCCGGTGCCGATTACATAGCCGAGCAATGCCATTACTATGCCGACAGGAACCAGCGCACTGCTGTAGGTGCCTGCAAGGACGGGAGCCGTAGCCGTACCGCCTATATTAGCAAGCGAGGCAACCGCACAGGTGAAAATATCCAGATGAAGCAGCTTTGCGAGCAAAAGCATAATTACAACGTGGATAACAAGAATGATAAGGCCGGTGAGTAGCCACATGGGAGCGTTGCCCATAGCGCTGAGGTCGGCACGGGAAGCGATGAGAGCGATTACAATGTAGAGCATGGTGTTTGAAAGCTCTTCCGTACCCGAAAGCTTGCCGAACGGAGTGAGAGCAAGAAGAACGCCTGCGAGCGTAACAATAAGTACCGTCCAGGTAGCCTTGTCAAAGAAGGAAAGCGCCGGAACGGAAGCTATAAGCTCACCGAGCAGAGAGGAACCGGCAGAAACAAAGAGAGCCGAACCGATTAAAATGGAAATGTTCTGATAGGTGATGGGCTTTTTGTTCTTGGCAGCCTCGGCAGCTAAGCTTTTGCCTACGCTGTCAATGGCTTTTGTGTTGGCCTTTGTCCACTTATTGAATTTCTCGGAAAATCCGATTGCCCACAGCAGGAACATAACATAAAGTGTGGCGCAAATGGAGTCCATAACAAGGGCGTAGCCCATAGCGTTTTCGTCTACGTTCAACGCGCTTTGGATGGCAAGCATATTTCCGCCGCCTCCCATCCAGCTTCCGCACAATGCGCCCAGAGACTGCCAGGCGTCAGAGCCGATGGCGCCCTTCATAATGATGAACGCTAAAACAAAGCCCAAGCCGATAGAAACAGTTGCTGAGAAAAATCCGATTAACATTTTCGGGCCGAGCTTGATAATCTTTCTGAGGTCGCATCTGAGAAGCATCAAAAACAGCATAGCGTAAAGGATAGGATTCTTGACAGCCGTGTAGGTGTCGGCTGTTGCGTCCAAGTCCCAGAGCTTGACAGTGCAAAGAACCATAAGTCCTAAATATATAAGTACAACCGGTGGTGCGAATTGAAAAATCTTTTGCGCTACCTTACCCTTGAAAATCTTAGGCAGATAGATGAGTAAAGCAGAGATAAGAATAATAGATCCTAAATATAAAAATCCGTTAGTAATCATAACGTCTCCTTTAAATTTTAATTTTTTAGATTTTTTAGCACGGCCTTAAGGTATTCCCAGCATCTGTCAACAGAAGCGATTTCCATTCTTTCCTGCGGAGTGTGAGCGTGATAAATGTTCGGGCCGAATGAAACAGCGTCCATATTGCTGAGCTTGCCTGCCAAGATGCTGCATTCAAGTCCCGCGTGAATGGCGGTTACTACAGGCTCTTCGCCGTAAAGCTCCGCATACACCTTAATCATAATGTCACGCAGCGTTGAATCTGCACGATATTCCCAAGCGGGATAATCGGACATAAATTCAATATTGCCGTTTAAATATTCAATAAAGGACTTCAGCTTTTGAACAATGGCCTGTTTTCCGGCGGCGGCATTGCTCCTAAGCAGAAAATACAGCGAAATACGGTCGTTCTTTGTTTCAAGGATTCCCATATTAAGCGATGTTTGAACCATATTGGTAATGTCAGGACTCATAGTTTGAACGCCGTCGGGTACTTGCAGCAGAGTTAACAAAGCCGTTTGTGTTGAGTGACAATCAAAGCACTCGTCGGGTAATTCACATTTTTCAAGCGCAACGCAAAGCTCAGGCTCGTTTATCATTTTTTCGGTTTTAATCATATGGATAAACTTTTCGGCTGCTTTCAAGAAGACCTCAACGCTGTCTGAAGCTACGCATATCTTTGCGAAGGCTTCGTTGGGTATGGCATTGTACTTTTTGCCGCCGTAAATTTCGGCAATTTTAAAATCAGCTTCCTGAATTAAATAATTTAACATTCTGCCGATTAGCTTAATTGCGTTTACTCTGCCGGTGTTGATTTCCGTGCCGGAGTGACCCCCGCGCAGACCGGTAATGCTGACGGTGTAGGCTTGTCCGTCAGACTTCTCCCTTTTGACCGGAATGCTGCACACGGCTCTCACGCCGCCCGCACAGCTCACGGTAAGCACGCCCTCAACCTCGGAATCAATGTTAATGACTCTGTTAGTATGAAGGTTATCGGCGTTTAAAGCCCTTGCTCCAATCATACCGATTTCCTCATCTGAAGTAAAAAGCAGCTCTAACGGCGGATGAGGGATTGCGCTGTCCTTCATAATTGTAAGCATATATGCCACGGCTATGCCGTCATCGCCGCCCAAGGTGGTTTTGTCGGCAAAAATATCCTTTTCATCGCAGAGTAGGGTAAGAGAATCGTTTTGCATATCGCAGTCGGAGTCATCGGTTTTATCGCAAACCATATCAATATGCCCCTGCAAAATTACAGGCTCGGCATTTTTATAGCCCTCGGTGCCGTCAAGAAAGACAATCACGTTGTTTGACTCGTCCCGGATATATTCGCAGTTAAGCTTTTCGGCCTGAGAAACAATATAATCGCTCAGCTGCTCAGTATTTCCCGAACCGTGAGGAATTGAGCAAATAATCCTGAAATTTTCAAAAACATCAAACGGCTTTAATTTGGTTATATCTCCCATTTTATACCTCCCCTCTTATTTTATTTTTTGTATGTGCCGTAAGTATTATAACACATTGTTTGTGCATTTACAATAATAATTTTTGTACTTTTATGTTTTAGTTGTGTAATAAATAATGCTTTTGCGAAAAAAGGTTGAAATTACGCAGCTTTTGCGGTTACTCAAATTATTATTTCAATAAATTTTGCGTATGCAACAAGCAAAAGCTTGATTTTTCAACAAATATTTGATAAAATAATAAATGTATTTATGCACTTATATCTTAAAAGAAATAAAGTGCAGATGCGGTCGGAATAAAAATCAGGAGGCAAAAAATGAGTAAAGAAAACATAATTGTTTTGTGTGCCTTTGCCGCGTATATGCTGATGATGATTATTATCGGATTTATATATTCAAAGGGCACAAAAAACAACGAGGACTATTTTCTAGGAGGCAGAAATCTCGGCAGCTGGACAGCCGCACTTTCGGCGCAGGCTTCGGATATGAGCGGATGGCTGCTTATGGGACTGCCCGGTTCAATATATCTTGCCGGCACAGGCGAGGTATGGATTGCGGTGGGATTGCTGATAGGCACTGTATTAAACTGGTATCTTGTTTCGGGAAGGCTGAGGAAATATACGATTGTGGCAGGTAATTCTCTGACAATTCCGAGCTTTTTCCAAAATCGCTATAGGGACAGCAAAGGCGTAATTAAAATTGTATCATCAATTATTATAGCCGTTTTCTTTACTGTATATACTGCATCGGCATTCAGCTCCGGAGCAAAGCTCTTTGCCACACTCTTTTCGGACGGAAGCGACGCAAGCTATGAAGCCGTGTATACTATAGGACTTATTATTGCAGCCCTGGTAATTCTTGTATACACCTTTATGGGAGGATTTAAGGCGGTTTGCACCACCGATTTAATTCAAGGTATGCTGATGCTTATAGCGATATTGTCAATTCCGATTCTCGCTTATACAACACTTACATACAACACGGGATTTGCACAGGCGCTCACCGATAACGGTGTTTCCGACCCCGGCAACTTCCTCAGCTTCTTTAAAAACGAGGACGGCACCCCGGTGTCGGCGGTATCTATTATTTCGGGGCTTGCATGGGGACTCGGATATTTCGGTATGCCGCATATACTTATAAGATTTATGGCTGTAAAGAGCAGCAAGGAAATTAAGAAGTCAAGAAAAATTGCGATTGCTTGGGTAGTTATTTCACTTATCGCTTCGTGCATTATAGGACTTGTTGCGCGAGGATATCTTACACAATCGCTTAACGAAACAACAAGCGAGACTGTATTTATTCGAGTAATTCAGCAATTTTTCTCGGGCAACGGAATACTCATCTTCATAGGCGGTATCTTCCTTTGCGGCATCCTCGCCGCTATTATGTCCACAGCGGACAGTCAGCTTCTTGTTACCGCATCGGCTGTGTCTGAGGATATGTATAAGGGAGTTATCAAAAAAGAGGCATCCGAGAAAAGCTCGCTTTGGGTAGGCAAATTCGCCGTTGTTATTGTTGCGGTAATCGCATTTTTGATTGCCCTTGACCCGCAGTCAAGCATTATGGGACTTGTTTCCGACGCCTGGGCAGGCTTTGGCTCGGCATTCGGACCCGTTGTTCTGCTCGCTCTGTTCTGGAAGCGTTCCACACTTCCGGGAGCTATTGCCGGAATGGCTACGGGCGCGCTTACGGTTATTGTATGGGACTATATTCCGCTTATTAACGGCGAAACGCTGTATACGGCAACCGGTCTGTATTCCCTCGTATTGGGATTTGCGTTTGCCCTTGTTGTGAACATTGCGGTTTCGCTTTTGACCAAAAAGCCGTCAAAGGAAATTGTTAAGGAATTTGAGTCAATCAAAACTATTGATATTTAATTCAAGACGTAAATGTTCCCGATTCTGCCTGCTGTAGCTTAACAGGCTGTACAAAAGCATAAAAACAACCGCCTGCGTATATCAACACACAGGCGGTTACTTATTTTTTTAAATTTTCTTTACCTTTTCACGATATTTATCTAACAGTTTTTTCATTTCTCAGGCTGCTCACGGTGTAAATTTATTAATCGCCGCAGGCATCCTGAGCTTCCTCAAGAGCTTGAAGGTAGTCGTGCTCGTATTCGTAATCCTCGGGATTCACGCCGTATTCACTGCCGTCAACGCAATAATCACGCCATTTGTATTTATCATCTTCGGCAGATTCCTCAAAAATATCCTCATAAATTTTATATGCCGTATACTTTTCACCGGATGAGGTTACGCCGTCATGATTAAAGTCAAAAAGCCCACCTAAAAAATCATCCTTATTGTCATTGAACGAATTTCCGAAAAGTCCCATAGCTCTTCTCCTCTCTGATTTGATATAACTTATGCAAAGATATCCCCCGCCTCTAAGACGGCGGGAGTCATATGTCTTTCAGCAGGGGTGTCCCCTTATTGATATTATCTCAAAACAGGTGTCCGATAGTTTGGACTTTGGCGGTTCAGGTTAAATTTTTTGCAGCTCGGAGCAAATATCTGCGGCAGAATTTAAATAAGCCCTGCAATTATAGCTTTCGGCTTCTTCCCTTGTCCTAAAGCCCCAGCCGTAGAGCGCGGCGGCAAAATCCATTCCTACGTTTTCCGCTCCCGTTGCATCAACCTCGCTGTCACCTATAAATATGCTGTCCTCAACAGACACGTCAAGCTTCTCACAGGCCTGCAAAAGCAGAGCCTCCTTGGTGAGATTTGTGCCGACATCGGTGGCGCAGACGGCATCAAACAGCTCGGTAATTCCGTAAATATTCAGCATATCAGTAGTAAACATAATATGCTTTTGAGTGGCAACGGCAATCTTAAAGCCGTTTTCCTTGAGCCGGTGCAGGGAATCCTCCAAGCCGTCATAGAGAGTGAACATTTCCTTGCCCTTTTGAGAATAGAGCTTGCTGTAATTGTTGGCGGCATATTCAATTTCATCATCGGTCATATCAAAAAGCTTTTTAAGTCCCTGCTCAAGAGGTATGCCGATTACACCGTAAAGAGCGTCGTGGTCAACGGGCTCATAGCCCATTGCTGCGGCAGTGGTGTTAAAGCAATACAAAATTCCGGGAGAAGTATCTGCAAGAGTTCCGTCAAAACCAAAAATCACTAATTTTTTCATAAAATCACCTTTATCATAAAACACACGGCAAGTAAATTGCCCGAATAAGTATATATTTTAATATTTGTTAAACAAAAGCAACCGCAGACTCGGCAATCGGTGCTTAATAAATGTAAAAATTCTCTTAACAAGATAATTATACCACGCAATTTTGTCAAATACAATACTTTAATGATTGACAGATTGTTCAAATCGGTATAAAATGAAAGCATATTTGAAAAAGTGAAAGGAAATAAAATGGGGACAGCGAAAAATAAAAACAAAAACAAAAGCGCCAAAAGGCTTGAAAAAAGCTACGGTGTAAAAAATTCTATTGTAAACTACTATCTTTTTTTGATGTTTGCGATTTTTCCGTTATTTTATACCGACGCTTATTTTAACATCAGGCATGACAAGCTATATTTCTTTATTGTTGTGACGGCTATAGTTATTGTTGCGGAGGTTTTAATCTTTTTGACGGTAAATCTTGAAAGCAGCGCAAAGAACCGAGCTGCCGAAAACGATGACAATAAGCAATGGTATCAAAAGCTGTCCTTCACGGATTGGGCTATGCTTGCATTTTTGGCGATAAATCTGTTTTCTACACTGCTGTCAAACCGTACCACAGACGCATTTTGGGGAACCGCCGGCAGAAATAACGGACTGCTTCTGATGGCATTTTATGTTGCCGTCTATTTTGTTATAACCCGTTATTACCGTTTTAAGGAATATGTTTTTCTTGCATTTTCGGCTGCTTCGGCTATAGTTTTCATTTTGGCGGTGCTTAACGGATTTTATATAGATCCGCTTAATATGGCGGTCAACCTTGATGAACAGACCGCTCTGGACTTTACGTCTACAATCGGCAACAAGAATTTGCTTTCAAGCTACATTTGCGTTTCGCTTCCGGTGTTTATAACAATGGCGGTACATACCGAAAAGAATTCGCACAGAGCCGTTTATCTCCTCACCTGCGGACTCGGATTTGCTTCACTTATGACCGCCGACAGCGACTCGGGTATATTGGGCATAGGCGTTTTTCTTGTTATCTTCTTAGTGTGGTATTCAAAAAGAATTTCAAGGCTCAAAAGATACTTCCTCTCCCTCACCGTTATGCTTGCATTTGCTAAGCTGCTGAGGCTGTTTTCGTATATTATGGACGACAATTCAAAGGGAATGGACGAATTTCAGAATTTGTTTGTTTATTCCGGATTCAGTTATGCCGCTCTTGCTGCAGCGGGAGTTATCACGGCGCTGCTCTATCTTCTGGACTACAAAAAGCCCGGAATAGTGCTGCCCAAGACAGTTCCGATTGCGATAGGTTCAGCTGCGGCAGTATGCGCAGCTGCGATTATAGGGGTTGTGATTTATTTCAGCACAGTTAATACAACAGCCGACCTCGGCAGTATGGAAACCATTTTGCGCTTTAACGACAAATGGGGCACACACAGAGGATTTATGTGGATAAGGTCAATGTGGATATTCTCGGACGCTTCGTTCATTCAGAAGCTGTTCGGCACGGGTCCCGACACGTTTTATTATGCTTTCAGTCCGTATTTCAGCGAGCTGTCAAACTACGGCGACTCATCAACAAACGCTGCGCACAACGAGTATATAAACTATCTTATAACTATCGGAATTGCGGGACTTGCTTCATATCTTGCCGTTGTGGGCGGAGCTGTGGCAAGAGCAATTAAAACGGCGCGCAAAAATCCGCTTGCAATAGTGTGCATTTCCGCAGTTATTTGCTATTCGATTCAGGCGGTTGTAAACATAGCTCAGCCTATCACCACTCCCCTATTTATACTCTTTATTGCGCTGACGGAGGCTGTGGGAAGAGAAACGAGCGTGACAGGCAGGTCATCCTTTGAGGAGTAACGATTACAAAGTGGCAAGACTGTTTTAACTCGGAGCAAAGCCCGATGCAAGCTCGCTTAAGATTGGCAAATTGAAAAAATCAAAGACAAATTTTTGAAAAGGAATCAGGGAAAATTAAGAATTACCTAGAATATTTGCTGAGATGATTTACTTTCAGCTCAAAATAACGCAAAGCAAACGGCAGCCTTTCGGCTGCCGTTTGCTTTGAAAGGAAAACATCTAACTCTGAACAGGGAACTTAGAAATAGTTCCTGCGACGTATTTTTGTATATAAGTTGAATCGTTAATTGTTATATATCCGTCACCGTCAACATCTGCTGCAAGTCTTTGCTCCGTTGTAAGTGCCACACCGCCCACATTACCGCTTTGGGCACAGGTTGCATCAACAGTAGTAATCAATCCGTCGAGATCAACATCGCCATAAATAATAACTCTCGTACTCGTAGAATCAGAATATAACACTCCAATCTTTTAAATAATCAAACATCCATATCCTTCTGTCATTCTTAAATCATAAAAAAGATGATTATAGTCACTTGCTACAAAAAGTTCACTTTCCCTGTTTTCAGGATAAGCATCAAGTGTAGGATTAGCTATTAATTCCATAGTTTTTCTGCTACTGAATTGATTTACTACATAATAACCTGTAATAAATTTTTGCAAGTTAGTTACAGAAATTACATTTGGAAATAAATCTGATTTTTCATAAGGTTTTTTCGTATACATAACATTTGCGACATAACACTGCGAAAGCGTAAGTTTAGTAGTTCCAACAACTGCTTTTTGAAATATAGTCACATCTGCTATATTTACGTTGCCATCATTATCAATATCACCCATTGTGGTATTGTACAAACAAAGCTTGTTAAATTCGTTGCGGGCTTTTATGTACGCCTGATGAATTGTTTCATCATCCTCAGTAAGTGCCGCCTTACACTGCTCAAGAACCTCGTTACGCTCACTCCAGGTTTCATCATCATAATATCCGGAAGCGTTGTTATCATACTCAAAAACACTGATCATAAATTCAAGCTCGGATTTATTCACTGTTGCCGTTCGATTGATTTCATCAAGCTTTTCTCTGTCTTCCTCAATCTGCTCCATTGAGGTGTACTCTGTGGAATCAACCAGTTCTTTAAGCTCGGTAATGCTGTTAATAGTTGCTTCCGACCAAGTATACATTGACGGAATATCAAGATTATGATAAGTCACATATGCGTAATAAGAGCCGTCTACCTCCTCTCGAAACATGCTTTCTGCAAACCATAACTGCGAATCAAAATCCGCCGCAAAAGCAGGTGTAACAGACAAGCATAAAAGAACCGCCGCTGTTAAGGTTGCAATAAATTTCTTCATTTTCATCACTCCTTGATAAAATAATATTGTGAGCTTAAGCAAGCTCCTTATTTGGAAACCAACGTAAAATGTATTGAACGGAAAGCTTTTCCGCTTAACAATATCGGTTGGTTTCCTCTGTCACCTTAATGTTATCATAGCCTTTTAATTATTTCAATTCACATAACGACGAATTTTCCACACTTAATTTAAGCACTTTGCACAAATATTTTTGTTTATTAGAGTATTATGAGTGATTTTTCTTTCTTTAAATTTAATCTTTAATACAAATCACAGGTGTAAGGTAAAGACAGGATGTTTTAATTTAAATAAAACATTTGATAAAGTTATATTCGTTTACCGTTAAATCAAAAATGAATAAAAATAAATTATAGTTTTATAAGGACGGCTGCGCCGTGCGGGCGGATACTATCCGCCCCTACGAGGTTGTAGGTCATCAAATGAAAGCACACAGCGGTGAGCGGAGCGACTGTGGCGGTCACTGACCGCCGCTACGTTTGGATATTTGCTTTCGGTTTCTCTTGCGTTTGCAATTTCAGCTTTTAAAGCTTCAATCGTACTGCTTGTATACAGAAGATAAATGTCGCCGGGTGCCATATATAAATCACAGGTGTGAGATTAGGCAAGACAAACCGGCTTAGCGGTTTTCTATAAAATAAAAACGGGCACTGCCAAACGGCAATGCCCGTGAATTTATGAGGATATTTTGAAGTATCAATCAGAATATCAGTCGGAATATTTATCGGGATATCAATACATTCCGCCCATATCCTGTGCAGGCTGAGCTGCGGGAGCTTCGGGCTCCTTGATGTCGGTAATGAGGGACTCGGTTGTGAGCACCATAGCGGCTACCGATGAAGCATTCTCAAGTGCAGAGCGAGTAACCTTTGTCGGGTCAACGATACCGGCGGAAACCATGTCGGTGTATTCCTCGGTGAGTGCGTTGAATCCGTAGCCGATCTTGCCGGCTTTCTTTACGTTCTCGACAATTACGCTGCCCTCAAGACCTGCGTTAGCTACAATCTGACGGAGGGGTTCTTCAAGAGCTTTGAGAACAATCTTGGCGCCTGTTTTAGCGTCGCCCTCAAGGGTTTCTACAAACTTTTCAACCTCGGGGATTGCGTTCATACAAGCAATGCCGCCGCCGGCTACTATGCCCTCTTCAACGGCTGCCTTTGTTGCTGCGAGAGCGTCCTCAATGCGGAGCTTTTTCTCCTTCATTTCAATCTCTGTGGCTGCGCCTACCTTGATTACCGCAACACCGCCTGCGAGCTTGGCAAGGCGTTCCTGGAGCTTTTCACGGTCAAAATCGGAGGTAGTAACCTCAATCTGCTGTCTGATCTGAGCAACTCTGCCCTTGATAGCGTCTTTGTCGCCTGCGCCGTCTACAATGATTGTATTTTCCTTTTCAACTCTTACCTGACGTGCGGTGCCGAGCTGATCCATTGTTGTGTCCTTAAGCTCAAGACCGAGGTCGGAGGTGATTACCGTGCCGCCTGTAAGAACTGCGATGTCCTCGAGCATTTCTTTTCTTCTGTCGCCGAAGCCGGGAGCCTTAACAGCAACACAAGTGAAGGTGCCGCGGAGCTTGTTGAGTACGAGAGTTGTAAGAGCCTCGCCCTCTACATCCTCGGCAATGATGAGGAGCTTTCTGCCTGCCTGAACAACCTGCTCAAGCAAAGGAAGAATTTCCTGAGTGGTGGAAATCTTTTTATCTGTGATAAGGATGAGCGGATTGTCAAGCTCGGCAATCATCTTATCGCTGTCGGTAACCATATAGGGTGCAATGTAGCCTCTGTCAAACATCATACCTTCTACAACCTCGCTGTAGGTTTCGGCGGTTTTGGACTCCTCAACAGTGATTACGCCGTCGGTTGTAACCTTTTCCATTGCTTCGGCAATAAGCTTGCCGATAAATTCATCCTGAGATGAAACCGTGGCAACTCTTGTGATGTCGTCAGTGCCTGTTACCTGCTTGCTGTTGTTCTTTACAGCATCCACGGCTACGTCTACAGCTTCGGCAATACCCTTTTTGAGTACCATCGGGTTTGCGCCTGCGGTAACGTTCTTCATACCCTCTCTGATAAGAGCCTGAGCAAGAAGAGTGGCGGTTGTTGTGCCGTCGCCTGCTATGTCGTTGGTCTTGATTGAAACTTCCTTGACAAGCTGAGCGCCCATATTTTCAAAGGGATCGTCAAGCTCGATTTCCTTGGCGATGGTAACACCGTCGTTTGTGATTAAGGGAGCGCCGTACTTTTTGTCAAGCACTACGTTTCTCCCCTTGGGTCCGAGTGTGATTTTTACTGTGTCGGCAAGCTGGTCGATACCTTTCATCAATGCTTTTCTTGCATCCTCGCCGTATGCAATTTGTTTAGCCATAATAAATTACCTCCTGTATATGTGTTTTGATTATTCTACTGTTGCAAGAATGTCGGACTGACGAACGATTGTGTATTCCTCGCCGTCAATCTTAACCTCGGTGCCTGCGTACTTGCTTGCGATGACCTTGTCGCCGACGTTAACGTACATCTTAACCTCGTTGCCGTCAACAACTCCGCCCGGTCCTACTGCAACAACCGATGCAAACTGGGGCTTTTCCTGAGCAGCAGATGAAAGAATAATTCCGCTCTTAGTTTTTTCCTCAGCTTCTTCAACCTTTAATACTACTCTGTCAAGTAATGGTTTGATACTCATAATATGATAGCCTCCTGTAATAATATAATAAATTTGGTTTTAGCACTCTCGTTTCCTGAGTGCTAATTATATTTTATACCATATTTTTGAAATGTCAAGAGTAATTTGACTATTTTTGACCTTTATTTTTATGTGCAAATTTTTTAATTGTATATAACAATATTATGCTATAACACAGCATAATTTGCATATCATTTCAAAATTTAAAGCGGCTGTTATAAAACAACCGCTTTATGCAGCAAAGCTTCAATTACGGGCACACCCGAATTTTAATAAGAGGCTTTCCTGAAATTATATGTATAAACAGGTGATTTTAGAATTCAGCTCATAATATGCCCGCTGATTAGATCGTGAAGTATTACCTCGCCCCTTTTGAGAGAGGACTTGACATCAATCACCCTTTGATTTGACGAGCCTCTGAAAGAGAGGCTGATGTCATAGAGGCTTTGCACAAACTCTCCGTCAACAAGAACATCAAGCAGAGAGAGAATTTCATCGGTACATTCGCATCTTGCACGGCTCTCACCGAGAAGTTCCCTGTCAAAAAGATAGCCTGTGTAGCACCAAATTGTTTTGTCGGGCAGCTCCTGCTTCACCCTCTTTAAAAACGGAAGCAAAGCCCACTGATTGGAGGGCTCAAAGGGCTCTCCGCCCAAAAGCGATAAGCCGTCAACAAAGGAGCTTGACAACAACCTGATAATTTCATCCTCGGTTTCTGAGGTAAAGGGCTTGCCGTAATTAAAATCCCACGTTTCGGGGTTAAAGCAATTTTTGCAATGATGAGTACATCCCGACACGAAGAGAGAAACCCTTACTCCCTCGCCGTTTGCTATATCGCAGTTTTTAATTTCTCCGTAATTCATCAGAGATGAAGCACCCTTTCTCTGATTTCCTGAGTTCTTCCCTGATTCCAAAACTGAGTTCCGATGTAACCGCAGGTTCTTCTTGCGACGTTCATCTTATCCTGGTCACGGTTATGGCAATTCGGGCATTCCCAAACAAGCTTACCGTCGTCCTCTACGATTTGAATTTCACCGTCATAGCCGCAAACCTGGCAGTAGTCGCTCTTGGTGTTGAGCTCGGCATACATAATGTTGTCGTAAATAAATTTTATAACCTGAAGCACCGCCGGAATGTTATCCTGCATATTGGGAACCTCAACATAGCTGATTGCGCCGCCGGGTGAAAGCGCCTGAAAACGCGACTCAAACTTGAGCTTGTCAAAGGCGTTGATTTCCTCGGAAACATGAACGTGATAGCTGTTTGTAATGTAGTTTTTATCGGTTACGCCCTCAACAATGCCGAAGCGATTTTGCAGACATTTTGAGAATTTGTATGTGGTGCTTTCAAGCGGAGTGCCGTACAGACTGTAGTCAATGTTTTCCTCCGCCTTCCACTTAGCGCAGTAATCGTTGAGCTTTTGCATTATTTGCAGACCGAGCTTTTCGCCGGCTTTTTCGGTAAGCTTTTTGCCGTTGAGGCTGTACACACACTCCCAAAGTCCGGCATAGCCGAGAGAAAGCGTTGAATAGCCGCCGTGGAGAAGCTTGTCGATTGTTTCTCCCTTTTTAAGACGTGCAAGCGCACCGTACTGCCAAAGGATGGGAGCGGCGTCGGACAGTGTACCCGTAAGGCGCTCGTGACGGCACTGCAGCGCTCTATGGCAAAGCTCCATACGCTCGTCGAAAATTTTCCAGAATTTATCCATATCCTTATCGGCGCTCAGTCCGATGTCGACAAGGTTTACGGTGACAACGCCCTGATTAAATCTGCCGTAATACTTCGGCTTGCCGTTTTCATCAACATAAGGAGTAAGAAAGCTGCGGCAGCCCATACAGGTGTAGCACTGACCGTTTCCGTTTTTGTCAATCTTGTTTTGAAGCATAATCTTCTCGGAAATATAATCGGGCACCATTCTCTTTGCCGTGCATTTTGCGGCAAGCTCGGTAAGATACCAGTACTTGCTGTCCTCGGTGATGTTGTCCTCCTCAAGAACATAAATAAGCTTGGGAAAAGCCGGTGTAATCCAAACGCCGTCTTCGTTTTTAACTCCCTGATAGCGCTGTCTGAGCGTTTCTTCAATTATCATAGCGAGGTCAGCCTTTTCCTGCTCGTCCTTAGCTTCGTTAAGATACATAAAGACAGTGACAAACGGAGCCTGACCGTTTGTTGTAAGCAGAGTAACAACCTGATACTGTATAGTCTGAACGCCCTTGGTAATTTCCTTACGCAGGCGCTGTTCGACAATATCGTTGATTTTATCCTCCGAGGGCTCGCAGCCGAGCTGTTTGATTTCTTCAAGAGTTTCACGGCGGATTTTTTCACGGGATATCTGAACAAACGGAGCAAGGTGAGTAAGACTGATGCTCTGTCCGCCGTACTGGTTGCTTGCTACCTGAGCTATGATTTGAGTAGCAATATTGCAGGCGGTTGAGAAGCTGTGGGGCTTTTCGATAAGGGTGTCGCTGATTACCGTTCCGTTTTGGAGCATATCCTCAAGATTGACAAGGTCGCAGTTGTGCATATGCTGAGCGAAATAATCCGAATCGTGAAAATGTATAAGGCCTTGCTTGTCAGCTTCGACAATATCGGGAGGAAGCAAAATTCTGCGTGTGAGGTCACGGCTGACCTCTCCTGCCATATAGTCGCGCTGAACGCTGTTTACGGCAGGGTTTTTGTTTGAATTTTCCTGCTTAACCTCCTCGTTATTACACTCGATAAGAGATAAAATACGATTGTCGGTTGTGTTTGATTTGCGGACAAGAGAACGTGTATAGCGGTATCTTACGTAGCTTTTGGCAAGCTCAAAGGCACCCTTTGCCATAAGCTGATCCTCAACCATATCCTGAATTTCCTCAACGGAAACGGCTCTGCCCATTTTGTTGCATTTGTATTCAACATAGTCAGTAATGTCGGCTATCTGCTCAACCGTGAGCCTGCCTCTTTCTGCGGCGTCGTTCGCCTTTGTGATTGCGTTGGTAATCTTTGAAGAATTAAAATCCTCTTCCGAACCGTTGCGCTTAATAATCTTCATGGTAATTTCATAACTTCCTTCCATAATATTCTAAAATAGAAATATATACTACTGTGTAAATTTGCCTTTTTCGGAACGCTTTTAATTTTAACACAAAAAGTTTTATTATACTGTTGCAAAGGCAACAAAAAAAGATGTATAATAACTATATCTTGTGTTTGTCCCTTGTAAAACACACATTATGGAGTGGTTTGTATGAATAATTTAAACTTTCAAAAAATGCCCTCAAACGTAGATTTAATCGGCATAAACGACTGTTTTCACCCTACCGAAAGGGAGTATGCGCGCAACGAAGTTATTACAATTTGTTCATCTAAAAATGACATAATTGGTATAATTAAAAAGGGCACGGCGTATCTGTCTACGATAAATTTTAACGATCAAAGAAGAATAATTGATTATTATCAGGCAGGAGATTTTTTCGGCGGGCATTTGCTGACGAATAAAGACAACAAGCTTTATTACATTACCGCCAAAACAAAATGCACCGTTGATTTAATCAGCTACAAAAAGCTGATTACCTGCTGCGGCAATGCCTGCGACACGCATATCAGACTGATAAACAATTTTTTTACCGACACGGTTCGCAGAGCAAACGCTCATATTGATATTTTAGGACAGCGAACGCTGAGAGACAAGCTGACTGCGTATTTTGAGTACCTAAGCCTGAGCAGCGAAAAAAACACCTTTACCCTGCCCCTGCCGCTGAGCGACCTTGCGGATTATCTTGCGGTTGACAGGAGCGCAATGATGAGAGAAATTAAAAAGCTGAATGAGGAAAAGGTAATCAAGTCGGAACGCCGCAGAATAACTGTATTTAACTCGAAGCAAAGCCCGATGTAAGCTCGTCTGACTTCGGCTGATGGGTTATATTTCCGTTGTCATTGCCTGATAAAAACTTTACCGCCTCGCCTGCCATTATCAATCCCATAACCGGCGGCACAAAAGACAAGCTTCCCACGGTTTTTTCGCCCTCGATTTTGTACGGCGGATTTTTGGGAGCTTCTTTTGAATAAACTACCTTCAGCCTTTTTATGCCGAGCTTTTTCAGCTCACGGCGCATTATTCTGGCAAGCGGGCAAACACTCGTTTTGTAAATATCGCTAACCTCAAATTTTGTGGGATCGGTCTTGTTGCCGGCGCCCATGGCGGAAATAATTTCCGTTTTGTATTTTTCGGCTGTCCGGACAAGCTCAAGCTTGGCTTTTATATCGTCAACAGCATCTACTATAAAATCTACTTTTTCAAAATTAAAATCACAGACGGTTTCGGGCGTAAAAAATTTATTGTATATGGTCACCTCGGCATTAGGATTTATGTCGAGAATTCTCTCACGCATAACCTCAACCTTGGGTCTGCCGACGGTTGAGGTTGCTGCAATTATCTGGCGGTTTATGTTTGACAGAGCAACCGTATCGCCGTCACAGAGCATCAGCCTGCCCACTCCGCTGCGCGCGAGAGCCTCGCAGACATATCCGCCTACGCCGCCTACGCCGAACACTGCCACGGTGCTGTTGCCGAGCCTTTCAAGTCCCTTTTCGCCGATTATAAGAGAGGTACGTATAAATCTTTCGTCCATAATAATCATTCCCTTGCAGTTTTAACCTATTTAATTTTTTTATAATAAATATTTT
>JAJQDK010000112.1:6582-17740 GCA_021202245.1 Clostridiales bacterium | reverse complement strand
ACGTCAAACGCTATTGTCCCCCGCAAACTTACAGACAGGCTTTACCTCTGCGGCGACGGAACAAGCGAAGCAAGGCAGGGCAGCGGGCTGATGTCGCCCAGGGTTACAATCTGCGCCGCTCATCAGGCCAACGCTGTTTTACGGATAATACTAAACGAATATGATGTGTAAAGGAAGTTATGAAATGGAAAACGACAAACTTATTATCGGCGGTCACGAATTTGACTCAAGATTTATTTTGGGCTCTGGCAAATATTCGCTCGACCTTATCAAAGCCGCCATTGAAAACGCAAAGGCTCAGATAATTACCTTGGCGCTGCGCAGAGCCGCAACGGGAAATGTGGCAAATATTCTTGACTACATTCCCGACAACGTTACTCTTTTGCCGAATACCTCGGGCGCAAGAAATGCCGATGAGGCAGTCAGAATTGCCCGGCTTGCACGAGAGGTTGGCTGCGGTGATTTCATCAAAATTGAGGTTATCAAGGACTCAAAATACCTTTTGCCCGACAATTATGAAACAATAAAGGCAACCGAGATACTTGCCAAGGAGGGCTTTGTGGTAATGCCGTATATGTACCCCGACCTCAATGCTGCAAGAAGTCTGCGGGATGCGGGCGCAACATCTATTATGCCGCTCGGTGCGCCGATAGGCTCAAACAAGGGAATTTGCACTAAGGAGTTTATTCGGATTATTATAGACGAGATTGATTTGCCGGTAATAGTGGATGCTGGAATAGGCAGACCTTCGCAGGCTTGTGAAGCTATGGAAATGGGCGCCGCCGCAGTTATGGCAAACACAGCAATAGCAACGGCAGGAAATGTTCCTATGATGGCGGAAGCCTTCGGCAAGGCTGTTGAGGCAGGCCGTAAGGCATATCTTTCGGGACTCGGCAGAGTTATGGACAAGGGAGCCTCCGCTTCCTCTCCGCTGACGGGATTTCTTGAGAATTGAGGCGGTAATAATGGAAGACAGAATTGACCATATGAAATATCTGCCCGATATGGAGCAAATTGATTCCGACATAGCAGACAAAGTAATTGAAGAGATGAACAGCTATGATGCGGATAAATACACGGCTCAGGACGTAAAAACCGCTTTGGCGCACGATACAAAAACCGTTGGGGATTTCAAGGCTTTGCTTTCGCCGGCTGCGCTGCCCTTCCTTGAGGATATAGCAAAGCAGGCGCAGGCAGAAACAAGGAAGCACTTCGGCAACAGCATAAATATGTTTACTCCGCTGTATATATCCAATTACTGTGAAAACTACTGCATTTACTGCGGTTTTAACTGCCACAATAAAATCCACCGCGCAAAGCTCAACTCCGAAGAGATTGAAAAGGAAATGCAGGCGATTGCAAAAACCGGCTTGCAGGAGGTTCTCATTCTTACCGGCGAAAGCAGAAAAATGAGCGACGTAAAGTACATCGGCGAGGCGTGTAAAATTGCGAGAAAATATTTTAAGGTCGTAGGGCTTGAGGTCTATCCGATGAACAGCGATGAATACCGCTATATTCACGAGTGCGGAGCCGATTATGTGACTGTGTTCCAGGAAACCTATAATTCCGATAAGTACGAAACCCTCCATCTTGCAGGGCACAAGCGGATTTATCCCTACCGCATCAATGCGCAGGAGCGTGCAATTAAGGGAGGTATGAGAGGAGTCGGCTTTGCGGCGCTTCTCGGTCTTGCCGATTTCAGAAAGGATGCCCTTGCAACGGGTATGCACGCGTATCTTCTTCAGCGCAAATATCCGTATGCCGAGATTGCGTTTTCGTGTCCCAGACTTCGTCCGATTATCAACAACGACAAAATAAATCCCAAGGATGTTCACGAGCCTCAGCTTTTGCAGGTCATCTGCGCCTACAGACTGTTTATGCCGTTTGCAAGCATTACTATTTCAACCCGTGAATGTCAGCGCTTCCGCGACAACATTGTTCAGATTGCCGCCACCAAAATTTCGGCAGGCGTTGACGTGGGAATCGGCGGCCACGGAGATAACGAGAAAAAGGGCGACGAGCAGTTTGAAATTTCTGACAACAGAAATGTTAAAGAGGTGTACGACGCCCTTTGCAATAACGGCTTACAGCCCGTAATGAGTGATTACATTTATGTTTGATGTAATATGCGTTACAAGCCGAAAATGCTGCGAAAAACCCGAGGATTTTTTTGCACAGCTTGAAAAAATTGCCCGGAGCGACGTTAAGATGATAATTCTTCGTGAAAAGGATTTGAGCGAAGCCGAGTATTTTTCCCTTGCCGAAAGGGCTAATGAAATCTGCAAAATTTACGGCAAAACACTTGTGATTCACAAGTATACCGAGGTTGCGGAAAAGCTCGGCATAAGACACATTCATCTGCCGTTTTCTCAGTTTTGCAATGCAGGCAATTTTCACGAACGCTTTGATGTAACGGGCACTTCTGTTCACAGCACGGAGGAAGCAATTTTTGCGCAAAGGCACGGCGCCGATTACATAACCGCAGGGCATATTTTTTCAACCGATTGCAAGAAAGGACTTGCTCCGAGGGGAATTGAATTTTTAAAGGCTGTTTGTGACAGCACAACGATTCCCGTTTATGTAATAGGCGGTATTGATGAAAACAGTGTCGCTGAGATCGAGATGTCCGGGCAAAAAAGCTTTTCGGGAGTCTGCGTTATGTCCGGACTTATGAAAAGTGAAAATCCGAGTGAGCTTGTAAAAAAGATTATGAAAAACAGTAAAACCAATTTAAAAGCCAACAAAAAAATCTATAGCCTTTACGCAGTGACCGACAGGCATTGGCTGTGCGGCAGAGAGCTTAAAACCGATGTTGAAAAAGCCTTAAGGGGCGGCGCAACCTTGGTTCAGCTGCGTGAAAAGGATATGAATTTTGAAGTGTTCTGCAATGAGGCGCAGGTTATACTTCAGCTTTGCCGAAGCTACGGAGTTCCGCTGATAATCAACGATAATGTTCGTGTGGCAGCGCAAATTAAAGCCGACGGCGTTCATCTCGGGCAGGATGATATGAGTCTGGCTGAAGCGAGGAAAATTCTCGGCGATGATAAAATCATCGGAGTAACCGCAAGAACGGTTGAGCAGGCTGTAAAAGCTGAGAGCGACGGTGCGGATTATATCGGCAGCGGCGCCGTTTTCGGCATGCAGACCAAGGGCGACGCTGTCAAAATGAGCATAGAAACGCTTAATTCGATTTGCGGCGCCGTAAATATTCCCGTAGTTGCAATCGGCGGAATTACCAAAAATAACGCAAAGCTGCTTATGGGAACCAAGATAAGCGGAATTGCGTCCGTCAGCGGAATTTTTGCCGAACGTGATATAGAAAATTCCGCAAAAGAATTAAAAAGCATAGCTGAGGACATTATCAATGGAAAACAAACTCAAACTTAAAACAGCTCTCACCATAGCCGGCAGCGACTCAAGCGGCGGCGCAGGAATACAGGCGGATATTAAAACTATGACCTGTTTGGGAGTATATGCTATGAGCGCGGTCACTGCGCTGACCGCACAAAACACAACCGGAGTGGCAGATATTGCTGAATCCACTCCCGAATTTCTTGCAAAGCAGCTTGACTGCGTTTTCACCGATATTATGCCGGACGCCGTAAAAACGGGTATGGTTTCAAGCGAAAGGCTGATTGAGGTAATTGCGGACAGGCTGAAAAAATACAATGCAAAAAATATTGTCGTTGACCCCGTTATGGTTTCCACAAGCGGTTCACCGCTCATTAAAGAAGATGCGGTTAATTCCGTTAAAGAATTATTATTTCCGCTTGCAACGGTAATCACACCGAACATTCCCGAAGCTGAAATCCTGTCGGGAATAAAAATTACAGACAAAGCCGATATGGAGCGTGCAGCGGAAACAATCGGAAAAGCGTACGGCTGTTCCGTTTTGTGCAAGGGCGGTCATTCCGTCAGTGATGCCGATGACGTATTGTTTTGCAGCGGAAATATAACTTGGTACAACGGTAAAAAAATCAACAACCCCAATACCCACGGTACCGGCTGTACCCTTTCAAGTGCGGTTGCAAGCTTTCTTGCCGATGGAAAAAGCCTTGAAACCGCCGTACAGCTCGCCAAAGAATACTTAACAGGTGCATTGAGCGCAGGACTTGACCTCGGAAAGGGCAGCGGCCCTCTTGCACACAACTACAAAATAATCAAACCAACGCAAAATCAGGTTGACAAAGAGAAAGGCTGATAATATGAGAGAATATGCTACGCAGATGGACGCTGCAAAAAGAGGCATTGTCACCGAAGAAATTAAGACGGTTGCCGAAAAGGAAAGAATGACGGTTGAGGAGCTGATGCCGCTTGTTGCACAGGGCAAGGTTGCAATCTGCGCAAACAAAAACCACAAGTGTATTGACCCCGAAGGCGTCGGCTCAATGCTAAAAACAAAAATCAATGTTAATTTGGGAGTATCCCGTGACTGCAAGGATTACGACATTGAGATGCAAAAGGTTATGGAAGCCGTAAATATGGGTGCGCACGCAATTATGGATTTGTCCTCACACGGCGACACCGTTCCTTTCAGAAGAAAGCTTACAAGCGAATGTCCCGCAATGATAGGCACGGTGCCGGTTTACGACTCAGTAATTCACTATCAGCGTGACCTTGATACTCTCTCTGCGCAGGATTTTATAGATGTTGTAAGGCTACACGCAGAGGACGGCGTTGACTTTGTAACGCTCCATTGCGGAATCACACGCAAAACCATTGAACAGATTAAAAAGCACAAAAGAAAAATGAACATAGTATCCCGCGGCGGTTCGCTTGTTTTTGCATGGATGTGTATGACAGGCAATGAAAATCCGTTCTATGAATATTTTGATGAAATCCTCGATATTTGCCGTGAGTATGATGTTACAATCTCACTCGGCGATGCCTGCCGTCCGGGCTGCCTTGCCGATGCAAGCGACGTTTGTCAGATTGAAGAGCTTGTACGTCTCGGCGAGCTTACAAAGCGCGCGTGGGCAAAGGACGTTCAGGTTATGGTTGAAGGCCCCGGTCATATGCCTATGGATCAGATAGAGGCAAATATGAAGCTTCAAAGCACAATTTGCAGCGGCGCGCCGTTCTATGTGCTCGGACCGTTGGTAACCGATATTGCGCCCGGCTACGATCACATCACCTCTGCAATCGGCGGAGCAATTGCCGCCGCTTCCGGCGCAGCATTTCTTTGCTATGTAACTCCTGCCGAACACCTTGCGCTTCCAAATGTTGACGATGTTAAGCAGGGCATAATCGCTTCCAAAATTGCCGCTCATGCCGCAGACGTTGCCAAGAGTGTGCGGGGCGCAAGAGAAATTGACGACAAAATGGCCGATGCCAGAAGAAGGCTTGACTGGAACGCTCAGTGGGAGTGCGCTATTGACCCCGAAACCGCTGAAAAAATCCGTGACGACAGAAAGCCCGAACACGATGACACCTGCTCAATGTGCGGCAAATTCTGCGCAGTTCGCAGTATGAACAAAGCCCTCAACGGCGAGCATATTGATATTCTCTGATGTTCGGTAATCAAATTCCGCAAGCGTTTAATTCTGTATAATATTCTTGTCGTTTTAAGCAGCAATCCTCCGCCAAAAGGCGAGGGATTGCTTTTTGTTTCCAAATTGGAATTTAACTCGGAGCAAAGCCTTAGCTATGTAAAAAGCTTCAATGACAGGAGCGGTGACTTTTGCAGCTTAGACTAAAATACAGTCCCGATTAACAACAAATAATGGCAATAGCAAAATTTTCATAAATGTGCTATACTGTTTATCAGCTCAGCTTTCAAAGCTTAATACGGAGGAAACTATGGAATATTCAGCGATTCTTTCACAGCAATTCAATATCAGGGAGGAGTATGCCGCAAACATAATCGCCTTGCTTGACGAGGGCAATACAATTCCCTTTATCGCCCGATACAGAAAAGAAATGCACGGCTCAATGGACGACCAGCTCATTCGTGAATTCAGCGAAAAGCTTGAATATCTGCGGGGGCTTGACAAGCGCAGGGAGGAAATTCGCTCGCTTATTGATTCGCAGGAAAAGCTGACGGACGAGCTTTCAGCCGCGCTTGATAAGGCGACTGCTCTCAGTGAGCTTGAGGACATTTACCGCCCGTACCGTCCCAAGCGCAAAACCAGGGCGTCTGTCGCAAAGGAAAAGGGGCTTGAACCGCTTGCCGATGATATTTTAAAGCAGGAGGCGAGCTTTGACCCGATAAAATCCGCAGAGGATTATATCAATGATGAAAAGGGTGTTCAAACAGCCGAGGAAGCTTTGCAGGGCGCAATGGACATCATCGCAGAACAGGTGTCCGATAATGCCGAAATCCGCAAGCGTGTGCGCAATCTCACTAATATGTACGGCTCAATCGTATCTGCTGCAACAGATAAGGAAAAGGAGAGCGTCTATACTATATATTATGATTTTAAAGAAGCGGTAAGCAAGATTGCGGGGCACCGTGTTCTTGCAGTCAACAGAGGCGAAAAAGAGGGTTTCCTCAAGGCCTGTATTGAAACGGACAGCGAAAGACCGCTTAACTCAATTTATAAGGTAATGCTGAAGGATACAAATATGCTTTGCGCCGACATTATCAAGGAAGCGTGCAGCGATGCCTATCAGCGTTTGATTTTTCCGTCAATCGAGCGTGAAATCAGAAATGATTTGACCGAAAAGGCTGACGAGAACGCAATGAAGGTTTTTGCGGTGAACCTTAAACAGCTCCTGATGCAGCCGCCCGTAAAAGGAAAAACCGTGCTGGGACTTGATCCCGGCTACCGTACCGGCTGCAAGACTGCAGTGGTTGACGACACGGGCAAGGTGCTTGACACGGCGGTAATATATCCCACTCATTCGGAAAAGAAAATTGCCGAATCAAAGCAGACGCTATTGTATCTGATTAAAAGGTATCACGTTGACATAATTTCAATCGGCAACGGCACGGCGAGCAAGGAAACCGAAATGTTCACGGCTGATGTAATCAAAGCTGTCGATTACCCCGTATATTATATGGTAGTAAGCGAAGTGGGAGCTTCTGTGTACTCGGCTTCAAAGCTTGCGGCGTCAGAGCTTCCGGAGCTTGACTTAACTCTCAGAAGCGCTGTATCAATTGCGCGCCGTTTACAGGACCCCCTTGCGGAGCTTGTCAAGATTGAACCTAAGGCGATAGGGGTAGGGCAGTATCAGCACGATATGCCGCAGAAAAAGCTCGGTGAAACGCTTGACGGAGTGGTTGAGGACTGCGTAAACTCCGTGGGCGCTGATCTCAATACTGCCTCGCCGGCTTTGCTTTTGAGAGTTTCGGGACTTAACTCCACCGTTTGCAGGAATATTGTTGCCTACAGGGAGGAAAACGGAGCGTTTAGTCCTCGTGCGGAATTAAAGAAGGTCCCGAAGCTCGGTCCCAAGGCGTTTGAACAGTGCGCAGGATTTTTGCGTGTTCCCGAAAGCAAAAATCCTCTTGACAACACAGGAGTTCATCCCGAAAGCTACAAAAGCGCAAAAGAGCTTTTAACACTGTTGAATTATTCTGATAAAGAAATAAAATTAGGCGATTTTTCCGACATTTCTCTTCGGGTAAAAAATGCAGGCACAAAGTCGCTTGCCGACCGGCTCAATATAGGTCTGCCTACTCTTGATGATATAGTTAAGGAGCTTTCAAAGCCCGGACGTGACCCCCGTGACGAGCTGCCGGCGCCTATGCTCCGCAGCGATATCCTCGACATTAAGGACTTAAAAGAGGGAATGGAGCTTAAGGGCACTGTGCGCAATGTAATAAATTTCGGCGCTTTTATTGATATAGGCGTGCATCAGGACGGACTGGTTCATATCTCGCAGATTTGCGACAAGTATATAAAGCATCCGAGCGAGATTTTAAAGGTGGGCGACGTGGTGAACGTGAAAATTTTAAATGTTGCCCCCGACAAAAACAGAATAGGTCTTACTATGCGATTTTAACCTGAAGAGCGACGTCAACGGCGCATGTGAACGAGATTGAGCAAGGCAAATCTGCTCGGCTCTGATTTAAATTAAAATTAAAGTTTCCGCTTATTTTCTAAGTAAATTTTGATTTTTGTTCATATTTTGTACACACCGATTTCAAAAAAGGAAGGTATAGTATAGATACTATCTTAAGCAAATATTGAGGAGGTACCAAAATGTACATTTTAAAAAATGCTTTTCGCAACGTATGGCGCTCCAAGGGAAGAAACATTCTGATGGCAATTATAATATTTGTAATTGCCGTCTCGCTTTGTATCGGCCTTTCAATAAGGCAGGCGGCGGCGAGCGCAAGAGAGTCGGCGCTTGAAGGAATGTCAATCACCGCTCAAATTTCTGTTGACCGCAGCGCTATGATGAATAACGCAAAGGGTGAGTCGGACGGCGACAGCGACGAAGAAATGCACTTTGACAAATCAAGCTTTTCCGGCTTTTCCGACAGCTTATCAATTGATGAGCTTGAGGTTTATGCTGACGCCTCAACCGTTGAGGATTTTTATTACACCATAACCTCATCGCTTGACGGAACGGATGATATTGAACCCGTAACAAGCAGCTCGTCCTCTGCCGATGAGGCTTCATCAGATGACAGCGACTCGGACGACAGCGGCTCAAACAGCGATGTCCCCGATGATATCGGCGGCGGAAAAATGAATGATGCCGGTCAGGGCGGCGGAATGTCAATTTCCGGCAACGGAGATTTTTCAATAATCGGCTATTCCGACGACGACGCTATGACCGACTTCTTAGACGGCACCAGCACCATTACAGACGGCTCTGTTTTTGAGGCGGGCACAAGCGATTACGACTGCATAATCTCAGAGGAGCTTGCTACATACAATTCTGTTTCTGTAGGCGACACAATAACTCTTGCCAATCCCAATGACGAGGACGAAACCTACGACCTTACCGTTGTCGGCATCTACTCAACGGAAAATTCCTCGGATTCCAACGGTATGAGCCAAATGTTTTCCGCAGCAGACCCCTCAAATGAAATTTATATGAGCTACACCGCTCTCAAGGCTATTGTAGACAATTCCGAGTCCGTTGCCGAAACAACAACCGATGACGACGGCAACGAATCCTCCACGGCGGTTTATTCTCAGACGAGCGGAACCTATGTTTTTGCTTCCGTTGATGATTACGATGTTTTCTGCGAGGAGGTTTACGATCTCGGTCTTTCCGAGGACTACACCGTAAGCTCAACCGACGTCAGCAGCTACGAGCAGAGTCTTGTTCCGCTTGAAACTCTCAGCACCATTGCAGGATATTTCCTGATTGTCATTATAATTATCGGCACACTCATTCTTGTTGTGCTCAATATTTTCAGTATTCGTGAGAGAAAATATGAAATCGGCGTTCTTACCGCAATCGGAATGAAAAAAGCCAAGGTTGCAGTCCAGTTTGTTGCCGAGATGCTTATAGTTACCCTATTTGCTGTCATCATCGGCGGAGCCGTGGGCGCTGTTTCATCTGTTCCCGTTGCCAATGTTTTGCTTGAAAGTCAGGTTACCTCCACTCAGGAAACAAGCGATAATCAGCAGCAGGCATTCGGCATAGAAGTCGGCGGCGGCAAGGTAAATATGGGCGATATGAGCGACGCTGAATTGCCAGACGATATCTCCGGCAGCGCAGACTCGGTCAGCTCTGACAGCAGCGCAAAGGGCGGCATAAACAGCTACATCACCGAGATTGATTCGGCTGTTAATTTAACCGTTTTGCTTGAGCTTCTCGGCATTTGCGTGCTTCTGGCGTTGATTGCAAGCGCAGTTTCCGTGACGGCTATTATGCGCTATGACCCGCTCAAAATACTTTCCAACCGTGATTAAGGAGGCAGAATAATGGAAAATCCAAGCTTACGTCTTGAAAACGTATGTTTTTCATACGATACTGTTCAAGTGCTTTCAAATATAAATTACGAATTCACGTCCGGCAAAATCTACGCAATAGTCGGAAAATCCGGCGCCGGCAAAACCACTCTGCTTTCGGTGCTGTCCGGTCTTGCCTCTCCCACATCCGGCAACATATACTGCAACGACCGTGACATCAACAGTATGAACAAATACGACTATCGCAGAAAATATGTGGGAGTAATATTCCAGAGCTTCAATCTTCTTACAAAGCTTACTGCCGTTGAGAATGTAGAGCTTTCCATGAATATTGCCGGCTATGCCTGTGACGACAAAAGAGCCCGTGCCTATCAGCTTCTTGAATCCGTGGGGCTCAGCAGAGATGAATCCGACCGCAGAATTTTAAAGCTTTCGGGCGGTCAGCAGCAGCGTGTTGCCATCGCCAGAGCGCTTTCATACGAGCCCGACTATATTCTCGCCGATGAGCCTACCGGAAACCTTGACGGTGAAACGCAGGATGAGATTCTTGAAATTCTCCGCGGACTTGCCGACAACGGAAAATGCGTGATTTTGGTTACCCATTCACCCGAGGTTGCAAAAAAATCCGACGTAGTATATCAGCTCGGCAAAGTACAAAAGGCGCAGAAGAAAAACGCTTAGCCGTTCGTTAAATCCAACGCAAAAACCTCCGCAGCACAGTGCTGCGGAGGTTAATTTTTCGTCTTAGGTTAAAAAATTTGCTTATTCTTCAATTGTAATCGTATTGATAATCGGCTGATTTTCAGCTTCAACAGTACCGTTGTCGTCAGTCACCGGAGTGTTGTCGCAGATTTCATCCACAATGTCCATACCGTCGGTAACATAGCCGAATACCGCATAGTCGCCGTCAAGATATGTGCTGTCCTCCTGAACAATAAAGAACTGTGAGCTTGCGCTGTTATAGTCGGTTGAGCGGGCCATAGAGATTGCGCCTCTTGTGTGCGAGAGGTCGTTTTCAATTCCGTTGTTTGAAAATTCACCGGTAATCGTGGCATCACTGCCGCCTGTGTCGTTGCCCAGCGGGTCGCCGCCCTGCATCATAAAGCCCGATATAATTCTGTGGAATGTCAGCCCGTCATAAAATCCGTCCTCAGCCAGGCTGATAAAGTTTGCAACGGTAATCGGAGCAGTGTCTGCATCCAGCTCAACGGTAATCTTGCCGTAATCCTGAATATCAATCACCGCCGTGTAGGTTCCGCTCACCTCATCACTTGAGGAGCAGCCGCCCAGCCCACCCAACCCCCTGGAACCCCCGAACCGCCTCGCACGCGTCCCATCGA
>JAJQDK010000112.1:0-6572 GCA_021202245.1 Clostridiales bacterium | reverse complement strand
ATACAACGCTGACAATTTTCAGAAATACGCCTTTTAATTTTGAATTTGCTTTCATAGTACGAAAATCCTTTCATTTTATATTTTTTTATCATTTTAACATTTTTATTAAAACAAATCAACCCTAATTGCCCCCTTACTTGATTGACACTGAAATTATATTGTGATAAAATTTTTAGTAAAAAGAGGCTCAATAATAAAAATCAAAGTGGTGAGTGCATTGCAAAACAATGAAATAACCGTAATCAGCTCCAAGCGAAAGCTTTTCAGCGTTAATTTAAAAGAGCTGTGGAAATACCGCGACCTCGTAACCCTGTTTGTCAAGCGTGACTTTAAAAATTCCTACAAGCAAACTGTCCTCGGACCTCTGTGGATAATAATCAATCCCGTGCTTTCCACGCTTGTGTTCACCGTCATCTTCGGCATCATAGCCGATATTTCCACCGACGGAATCCCACAATTCCTCTTCTATATGGCAGGCAATATCCTCTGGTCCTACTTTTCCGCCTGTCTGACAAAATGCTCCTCAACCTTTCTCGGCAATGCTCGAATATTCAGCAAGGTTTATTTTCCGCGCCTTGTAATGCCCACTGCCTACATCATCTTCAATACCGTCAATTTTCTTGTGCAGTTCGCAATGCTCCTCGTGCTTGTCGTCATATATATGTTCACGGGCACCAATGTTCATCCCAATGCCCTCGTTCTGCTGCTGCCGCTTTTGCTGCTCCACATTTCCCTTTTCGGCGCTGGCTGCGGACTTATCATTTCCTCCGTCACCACAAAATATCGTGACCTCAATGTGCTTGTGTCCTTCGGTATGACCCTGTGGATGTACATAACGCCGGTTGTCTATCCCATATCACAAGTGCCCGAAAGCTTCCGCACACTTATGCTTCTCAATCCCGTAGCCCCCATAGTGGAAACCTTTCGTTATGCTTTCCTCGGTTCGGGAACCTTCCCGTGGCAGTACCTGCTCATCAGCCTTGCCGTCACACTGATAATCCTTGTCCTCGGCATGGTTGCTTTCAATCAGGTAGAAAAAACTTCATCGACACCGTCTGATTCCCTTGCAAAATTACATTTGCAGCTTACCGAATTATCTAACGAACACGAGTGATATTATGAACGAAAATTGTGTAATCAAAGCTGAACATCTCACCAAGGAATACCGTTTGGGCGCAATCGGCAACGGCACCCTCCGCCGTGATCTCCAAAGCTGGTATGCCCGCAAGCGCGGCAGGGAGGACCCTAACCGCCGCATCGGCGCCCGTCAATATACTAAGGGCGATTCTTTCCTTGCCCTTGACGATGTAAACATCACAATCAACAGGGGAGAGCGTGTGGGCATCATCGGCTCAAACGGTGCCGGCAAATCCACCTTTCTCAAAATTCTCTCCCGTGTTACGTCGCCCACCTCAGGCTCCATTATGTTCCGCGGCAGAATCGCCAGTATGCTTGAGGTAGGCACAGGCTTCCATCCCGAGCTGACCGGCAGAGAAAACATCTACCTCAACGGCGCCATACTCGGTATGAGCAAGTCCGAGGTCACCTCCAAAATTGACGAAATAATCAGCTTTTCCGAGTGTGAAAAGTTCATCGACACCCCCGTCAAGCGCTATTCCTCCGGAATGTTCGTCAAGCTTGCTTTCTCTGTGGCAGCGCATCTCGATGCCGAAATAATGATAATGGACGAGGTTCTCGCTGTGGGCGATATGAAGTTTCAGCAAAAGTGCGTGCAAAAGATGCGCCGGCTTGCGCAGGATGAAAACCGCACCGTGCTGTACGTTTCCCACAATATGAACACAATTCGGGAGCTTTGCTCACGCTGCATAGTCCTTTACCATGGTAAAAAGGTTTTTGACGGCGATGTTGACCCTGCCGTCAACCTTTACCTTTCATAACCTGCATAGGAGCAAAACAGCAAAAATAAGGCCGGGCAGTCCGTTACGGATTACCCGGTCTGTTAATTTTAAATTTTATTCCTGCTCCTCTTTTGATTTATCCTTTTTAGCTTTTTGGGTGTTGTCATCATCGGCGCAGTGTTCTTCGTCAAGCAGCTTGACCACAACACGCATAATGCGCTGGTCTTTAACCTCCATAACGGTAAATCTAAAGCCGTTTGCCTCAATGCTTTCCCGCCTGTGGGGGATAGTTCCTGCGTTTTCAAGGATAAATCCGCCCACCGTTACGCTGCCGCTTTCAATGCTGTCCTCGTCCATATCAAACAGGGCAAGCATATCGTCAAGCTCAATATCGCCGTTTACAAGGAATTCGCCTTTTCCTATTTTGTAATAGTTATGCTCAATTTCCTCGTCCTCGTCCCAGATTTCACCCACAATTTCCTCAAGCAAATCCTCCATTGTAACAATTCCGAGCGTTCCGCCGTATTCATCGGTGACTATGGCAAGATGAATTTTGGTATGCTTAAATGCGCTCAGAATATTTGAAAGCTGCTGAGTTCTGAACACAAAGTACGGCGGCTGCATAATATCTCTTACATTCGGAGCTTTGCCGTCTGCAAGGCTTTCAAGATAATCTCTCGTATGCAAAATGCCCACAACGTGGTCAATCGTTTCCTCGTATACGGGAATACGGGAATACCTGTTCTCTATAATAATGCTCTTAATTTTTTCGGGAGAGTCGTCAACGCTTATAAAGGTGACGTCAACACGGGGCGTCAAAATTTCTTCCGCTGTTTTTTCGTCAAAATCAAGGGCGGAGCGAACCATCTCGCTCTCACTTTCCTCAAGCACGCCCTCTTCTTCAATGCTTTCAACAATATATTTCAGCTCGTTTTCGGTGACTGACGGAGCGTCCTCGCTGCCGCCTGCCATTTTCAGCGCCAAAGCCTTGAGCTTTACAAAAACAAACACAAGCGGTTTAAGTATAATCATAAGCGCCTTTAAAGCTCCCACCGATTTCAGCGAAAAGGCGTCACAATGCTCCTTGGCAAGGCATTTGGGAATAATCTCGCCGAACGTAAGCACCAAAAGCGTGGTGGCCCCCGTGGCAACGGCGGAGCCTATGTCGCCGAAAAGATTGATGCACAGCACGGTTGCAAGAGATGAACAGCTTAGGTTTACAACATTGTTGCAAATCAGGATTGTGGTAAGGGCGTTGTCAAAATTTTCAATGATGTAAACAACATTTTTTGCCTGTTTGCTTCCGTCATTGGCATAACCCTGAATTCTGACCTCATTTACGAACGAAAAGGCTGTTTCCGTAGCCGAAAACACCGCAGATAAGATTACAAGAATTCCTATGACAACACCCATAATTATGTCAGATGTCAATTAAGAATCACTCCGAAATATATTACTTATTCTGATGAATGCACCGAATTGAATCGGTATTTCCTTAATATTACAATAATTCTTTTAAATAATTATTGCTTATAAGAAATATAAAGATAAAAAGATTGAAATATCTTCTGAAAAATGCTATAATATTAAAATAATGCCGACACAATCCTGTTAAAATCGCTCATTAGGTCAAACAGGCAATTTTTATTTGACTGAACATATACATTATATTGTGCTTTTCGGAAAAAATAAATTCGGAGGTGCAACAGTAATGTCACAAAAATCAAAGGAGCAAAAATCCTCAGCCAAAAAGCCGAAGAATGTCAGGCACAACTATGTGAAAAATCCCTGTGAAGCCGACAATCCCCAAAGGCTTGAAGCCGACAGCCCGATAAACGAGGAGCATACCGACCAGATTGACGAAACAGGGTCAATACTGACCTCACACAAGGACAGCGTAATTCATTGTCTTACAATAATCGGACAGATTGAGGGCCATTATATCCTTTCTCAACAGAACAAAACCACAAAATACGAGCACGTTATTCCTCTGCTTGTGTCCATTGAGGAGGATGAACGCATTGACGGTCTGCTTATCCTGATAAACACCGTGGGCGGTGACGTTGAAGCCGGTCTTGCTATAGCCGAGGTTATTTCCGGAATGAAAAAGCCGACGGTTTCAATCGTTCTCGGCGGCGGCCATTCAATCGGTATTCCGCTTGCCGTTGCTGCCGACAAGAGCTATATCGCCAAAAGCGCTTCAATGACGGTTCACCCCGTCAGAACAACGGGACTGACGCTCGGAGTTCCTCAGACCTTTGAGTATTTTCAGCGAATGCAGGACAGAATCACCACCTTTGTTGCCGAAAATTCGGGCATTTCAAAGGAGCGATACAATCAGCTTGTGCTTAACACGGGCGAGCTTGTTATGGATATTGGAACAATCCTTGAGGGCGGAGAAGCCGTAGAGGAAGGACTCATTAATGAGGTTGGAACAGTTTCCGATGCCATAGAGGCTTTGTGTGCAATGATTAAGCAAAAAAAAGAGCGGAGATACCAAAGCTGCAAAGAAGCCGAAAAAGGATAAATCCTGAACGGCGCTGCCGTAAATTTTAAAATTTAAGCGGCGGATTCTATTGCGATAAAATATCAAATTCACCTCACATCCGCAGCGGCGGTCAGTGACCGCCACCGTTACATATAACTACACCGTTTGCTATGCGGCACACACCGTGCGCCGCTGCAAGGCTGCGGGTCGTCAAGTGACGATGCACATTACAAAAAATTAAATTTAAAATTAAAAATATTAAAGGAGTACATATTATGTCGATAATTGATGCAATTATCCAGGGCGTAGTTCAGGGTCTGACCGAATTTCTGCCGGTATCGAGCAGCGGTCATCTTGCAATTACACAGCACATTTTGGGAACAAGCGGAGAGGGCAACCTGTTCTTTAACGTAATGCTTCACGTAGGCACGCTTGTTGCGGTGGCAGCATTTTATTACAAGCTTATTCTGAGGCTTATTAAAGAGCTTTTCAGAATGATAAAGGATATTTTTACCGGCAAATTCACCCTCAAAAATATGAACGAGGACCGCAGACTTATAATTATGCTGATTATAGGACTTTTACCCTTGATTTTGCTCTTTATTCCCGTTCCGGGTACGGATATGAAGATAAAGGATTTGGCGGACGTATTTTCCGCAAGCCCCATCCTGATAATAACCTCGGTTTCGCTGATTGTTACGAGTGCTTTGCTTACAATAGGAATAATCTGTAACAAAAAAACCACACGTGAATACAAGCACCTGAAAAACGGCGATTCATCGACTGCCGGAAGAGAGAGCTTTAAAGTCTTAGATGCGGTGTGCGTAGGCTTAATGCAGGTGGTTGCAGCGCTTTTTCCGGGACTTTCCCGCTCCGGCTCCACCCTTGCCGTAGGTGAGATGAGAGGCATCAACAAGCAAAAGGCGCTTGACTACACCTTTGTTTTGGGCATCCCCTCAATTATTGCAGCCGCTCTTTTGGAGGGTATGGACGCCGTGCAGTCGCCCGACGGCATCAATGTCGAGGTATCGGTAGTTATTGTCGGAATGGTCGCTGCGGCTGTGGTCGGCTATCTCTCAATCGTTATATTCAAATGGTTCTTAAAAACCGATAAGATGATTATTTTTGTAATTTACACAGCGGTTGTCGGTATCGCCTTCACCGTGATTTCCGCAATAGAAATGAATACGGGCTATAACCTCTTTACCGGCGCCGCAATAGGTTCAATTTTTTGATTTTTAGGAGTGATTTCGATTGTCAGCACAAAAGCAGACAGCAAAAAAATCGAATACAAAAAAGCAAGCCGCTTCAAGGCAGGCTTCCTCTAAAGGCATAAAGCCGTATTCCGACGGCAGGGACGGCGCACGCAGGGAAAAGGCTCCCTCGCAGGAAAAATCCAATACGCTCAGTCCCCGTGTAAGAGCCATTTTGTTCGGCACCGCCGCCGCAGTTTTCCTTGTGCTTATTTTTGTAAAGGGAGTCAGGGTGTGGAGCGCCGTAAGAGGTTTTTTCTTCGGGGTGTTCGGTGTTAGTATCTTTCTTATACCCGTATTTTTGATTTACCTTGCCGTAATTACCGAAAAGGAGCAGAAGGTGGCGCATTTTAAAGCCAAAATGATAATAAGCGCCTTTATTATACTTTTTGTCGGCTCTGCAATTTACGTTGGATGCGGAGCGGACTTTAAGGACACAAACTACTTTGCCTGCTTGGGAAAGCTGTATATGCTGATGGCAGGCAGCGACAACTATATGACCTTCGGCTGCGGACTTATAGGCGGCGTTCTGGGTTATCCGCTCGCTTATCTTTGCGGAAATCCCGTTGCAATGCTTTTGAGTCTTATAGCTGTTGCATCTCTGCTTGCAATTATAACAAAAATTACCCTTAAGGACATCGCCGCCGCCGCTTCAAGAAAGATGAACCGTGTGCGTGAGGTCGGTGAGGAGAGAGCAAAAGCCCGCCGTGAACGCAGACAAGCCGAGAAGAAAATCGGCTCGGAGAGCGACGAGGAGTTCTTTAACCAATACGGCAGCGGCAGTCAGACTGCGCTTTCACGCATTGACATTCCTCTTGACGAGCCCAAAAAGGGCAAACGCAGCAGAAAAAAGAAAGCCGCCGACAGCGGAATTGATATAGATATTTCAGAGACAGACGAGCAGCATGCGGCGGCCAACGATTTGTCGCAGGATTTACTCAACAATATCAATCGCGCAAGCAAGCCTTTGGG
>JAJQDK010000082.1 GCA_021202245.1 Clostridiales bacterium | reverse complement strand
CTATAAAGTCATGAACCGATGCTTTTTTACACGCGCGTACAAGCTCCTCATCGGCAGCGTCGGGCTTTGCTATTTTAAGGTTATTCGCAATGCTGTCGCGGAACAGATAGGTTTCCTGAGTTACAAGGCTCTCCATATTTCTGAGGTTTTCTGTGTTTATGTCGGATATTTCGGTATTTGATATTTTTATGCTGCCGCTGTCCGTTTTCCAAAAGCGCATAAACAGCTTTAGCAAAGTGGATTTTCCGCTTCCGCTCTTCCCCACGATTCCTGCAATCCGACCCTTTGGAACGGATAATGAAGCATCCGACAGCACAGCTTCGGCTCCATAGGAAAACATAGCATTTTTTGCCTCCGCTCCCTCAAAAGCGATTTCGGGTTTTCCCTCAATATCACAGACAACGGGATTTTCATCTAATATATCAATAACTCTGTTAGCTGCCGCAAAGAAATTTTGCAGCGAGCTGCCGAGACCGGCAAGCGCAGATGTAGGTCCGAACGAGCTGATAAGTGCAATTACCGGAATTATAACCCCTGACGCATCTATCGCCCGTACGCTGTAGAGAGCCGCTGCAGCCGTGAGCATAATTATATCGAATAATAAAATTACCGCATCCGTGACAACACTGTTTCTGCCCGCCGTTCTCTTCATTTTTTTCTCGTCCTCAGACAGTTCATCGGTTCGCCTGTTCATTTCTTCTATACGTCTTTTTCCTGCGGAAAATTGGATGATTTCCGAAAGTCCTCTCAGACTGTCGAGAACAAAGCTGCTTAAAGCTCCTGATTTTTCCCTGAATTTTAAACCGACATCGCCGCTTAATTTTGAAGTAGCAATCGGTATAACCACCCCGACAGTCAAATAAGCTGCTATAGAAACAACAGCAAGCAGCGGATGAAAGTTCCCGATAAACACACACATCACCGCACTGAACAGCAGAGCTATCGCCTCAGGAGATATTGTATGAGCATAAAAAACCTCAAGAAGCTCAATATCTGAGGTTATCACGGAAATAAGATCTCCCTTGTCCCTGCCGTCAAGCTTTGCGGGACAAAGCCGCCTTAAGGCTCTGAATATCTTATCCCTTATCTGCGCAAGCAGCTTAAAGGCTATGAAATGGTTGCAGGTCTGCTCGGCATATCTCAAAAACGCCCTTAGCAACGCAAAAACAGCCACACTGACAAATATAATCACAAGAGAAGAATAAGCTGTCCCTCTCGCTGCGTTCAAAGCAGCATATCCGCCGAAAACCGTGATAAACACTGCGCACAAATTACCGCACAGTCCCATAATTATCGCCAGAGCCATATATCCGCTGAGTGGCTTAACAAGTACCGCAAGCCTAAGCATTACCGAAAGTTTGCTTCTCTTTTTCATACTCTGCTCTCCTCCTTTGTGTAGACCTCAAGCTCCTGCTGAGCACTCCAAAGCCGAGAATATGTGCCGCCGTTTTTGAGCAGCTCGGCATGGGTGCTGTATTCTGAGCTTTTCCCGTTCTCAAGCACGTAAATATTATCTGCTTTTACTGCATTTGCAAGTCTATGCGAAATAAGTATCACGGTTTTTGTTTTCGCAAGCTCAAAAACTCGTCTCATAATATCATTTTCGCTGTCGGCATCTATATTTGAAGTTGCCTCATCAAAAATATACGCTTCGCTGTCATGCAACAATGCCCTCGCAAGAGCTAATCTTTGCCGCTGTCCGCCGGAGATATTAGCTCCCTTCTCGGCGAGCTGAGTTTCAAGACCTTTTTCATTCTTTAGAAAATCAGCCAAATTTGCTCTTTCAAGCGCATTCCACATTTCACTCTCCGTTACGCCGGGATTTGCAATAATCAAATTTTCCGAAACAGTTCCTTTGAAAATGTAGCTGTCTTGTCCTACATACGTTATAAAGTGCATAAGGCTTTCTTCTTTTATCTCGCTTAGCTCAATGCCGCCGATTTTGACCGAGCCGCTGTAATTTTTGTTTTTTCCCGAAATAATTGAAGCCAGGGTTGACTTTCCGCTTCCGCTTTCACCGACAACAGCAGTAAAGCTTCCCTTTGAAAAGCTCATATTTATTCCGCTCAAAGCCTCTCTGCTTCCGTCATATGAAAAGCTCAGGCCCTTGCATTCCGTCAGGCAGTCATCGCCAATCTCTTTATCTCCCGTATTGCCGTCATCGGGCAAATCCAACAGCCTGAAAATTTTGTCAGATGCTGCCATTCCGTTCATTGCTACGTGAAAATAGCTTCCCAAGCGGCGCATAGGAATGAAAAAATCCGCTGACAAAAGTATTATAAGCAGACATCCTCCAAAGGAAATGCTGCCCGCCGCAAGCTGAGAAGCTGACAGTATAACTCCCAAAGTCGCTCCGCCGTAGGCGATAAAATCCATTACTGTAATCGAATTCAACTGCATTTTCAGAACCTTCATAGTGATTTTTCGGAAATGCTCTGACTGTACGTTCATTTCTTCATTTTTTGCTGCATCTGCGTTGTAAATTTTAAGAGTCGTAAGACCCTGCAGGTTTTCAAGGAATGTATCACCGAGCGCAGTGTATTGATCCCAATATTTTGAAAGCAGCTTTTTAGCCCATTTCTGAACAAATGCGATTGAAACGGGAATGAGCGGAACACAGATGAGCAGAACCACGGCACAGGGTACACTTACGAAGCACATAACCGCAAAAAGTGTGAGCGGAGCAAGCACAGAGTAAAAAAATTGCGGCAAATACGAGCCAAAGTAGGTTTCAAGCTGCTCAACGCCCTCAACAGCAACCTGAACCACCTCCGAGGTTTTTACCTGTTCGTTATATGAAGCACCGAGCCTGAGCAGCTTTTTATAAATCATTTCTCGGAGCTTTTTCTTTACCGCCCTTGATGACATAAAGCTTGCTTCGCTCGCTGCAAGCCCGCTGACAATTCTTAAAGCCGCAGCCGCAATAATTGTCAGCACCGTCTTTATCAGTAGCTCTTCACTGAAGCTGTCCGAGATTAAGCTTTGAAAAAGTCTTGTTATGCCGAGCATCATTACAGTATTCGCCGCAAGCGAAAGCCATTGAAAAATCACGTTTGCAGCAATATATTTTTTACTCTCATAAACGATTCCTATAAGTCTTTTGTTTATCATCATAAAGGCTCCTCCTCGTATTTATTTGTTTACACCGGCAAAACAAACGGTCTGCCGTTGATATACGTTATATTTAAATCTACGCCGTAGACGGTTTTCAGCAGCGTTCGGTCGATGATTCTTTGAGGCTCACCCTGTTTGATTATGCAGCCGTCCTTCATAGCAATCACCTCATCACTGTAGCAAAGCGATTGATTTATGTCGTGCAGAACCATAATTACGGTCACGCCGAACTCCTTGTTCAGTCTGCGAACAAGCCCTAATATTTGAAACTGATAACGCATATCGAGAAAGGTTGTGGGCTCATCAAGAAAAAGTGCTTCGGTATCCTGAGCAAGAGCCATTGCTATCCAAACTCTCTGCCGCTGTCCTCCCGAAAGCTGCGATATAGCTTTATTTTTGAATTTATATGTGTTGGTTATATCCATAGCCCAACGGATTTTTTCATCATCATTTTCCCCGTTTTTCGGGAATATTGCAGAGCGATACGGCGTTCTGCCGTAGGAAACAAGCTTTTCGGCAGTAATATCGCCGGGCGCTGTGTTGTTTTGATGAACAATCGCTACCTGCCTTGCAAGCTCTCTCAGCCTCACGGAATTCAAATTGCTTTTCCCCAAATAAATACTTCCGGAATCAGGCTTTAAATTCTTGGTCATAAGGCTGAAGAGAGTGGACTTACCGCAACCGTTCGCTCCTATTAAAGTGGTAATCTTTCCCCTTTTTATTTCGCAGGAAAGCTTTTTTATGACCGAATTGTCACCGTAGGAAAAGCAAATATCATTAAGCCTATATATCAGCTCTTCTTTGGTGTTGTTATTCATAAGCACACCTCATGCGTAAGTTAGTTAAAACTAACTGATTGTAACATAATCATTTTCTTTTGTCAAATTCATATAACTGCTCCGAGTTAAAAGGTTAAATATAAAGGCAGACGGCACAAGACCGCCTGCCCTCAAAAACAAACTAAGCTCAGTCGGCAGCGTAGTTATATATTGCGAAATCAAGAGTTCCGGTATAAGTACCCGATGCCGGTGCGTCTTCGGTCACAGTAACGGTACCGTTTGCCGAGTCGCCCGTCTTAGTGAGCTGAACGCTTTCAAGCGCATTGCTGAACGCAATCAAATTTGTGCCGTCAGAAAGTGTTCCGCTTGTGTCGGCACTCACTTCAACATAAGCCCCGTCGGCAAGGTCAAAATCTGAAGCTTCAACGGTATATGTGCCTTCCTTTGTGGAAGGATCTACAACTATGCTTTCGGGAATTGCGACCTCATAGCTGTCGCCGGTATCCTCAACCGTAGCGGTATAGGTTACGTTTGCCGAAGCAGAAGAGGTTTCATCCGCATCGGCTGCACCGGAGGATGAGCCCGCAGTCAATGTATCCCAATCAATTGTAAGAAGAGCTTCACAAGGAGTAGTTTCGCCGGGAGTGTTTGAAGCGGCATTGCCCGAACCGTCGCCGAACTGACAACCCATTATCTGACTGTCAACATAAAGCCAGAGATATACCTCGGAATCATCAACCTCAACGGGTACTGTTATGGAAGTAACGTATTGATATTCATTGCCATTGCTGTCGGGCAGCGTATCGCTTGCTTCGCTCAGAGTATAGGTTATATCGGTTGTGTTGAGAGTACCGTCGGACTCATAAAATCCGGGTGCGGATTTGTCGGCATTGATGAAATGATAAACCGAAACAGTGTAAATTGAAAATTCTCCCGTGCCGTGATAAAAATTCAGAGTAGCGTAAGCGTTGCCGCTTTCGTCAACGGTGATTTCCGTGCTCTTGTAGAGGTCATCTGCAAATTCGATTCCTCCCATAGCATTTACATAGAGGGAAAGCTCACTGTCAACAGTGTACGTTCCCGCGTCCAAATCGGATGTTTCGGCTGCAAAAGCCGAGGTAGAGGCAGCGGACACCATCATAATAGCGGCTGTCACACCTGCCAGCAGTTTTTTTGATAAATTCATAAAAATGAATCTCCTTTCCGGCTGTTAAGCCATAAAATTATATTTTAAAGTGTAAGCTCTAAAAGCAGATTTAAATCGAGGCAAAGCAAATTTGCTTCACTTGTTCTCACTCGGCGGCGATTACAGCCGCAGCAGGAGTGAACGTTCCTCAGGTTACCACAACTGTTATCGGAATATTTGCTCCGTTAAGAGGAGTGTAATCACTCGTTCTGTAGGTACTGTAATGAAGCGTTGCGCCGTAGCTGCCCGCTTCCAACCCTCTGTTCAGTTCTATTGTATAAAGCGTTTGTCCCGGAGAAACATATTTGGATTTATATATCTCCTCATCGCCGTCATCCAAAATAACAGATATTTCAAAGTAACAATTATTTTCTTCGGGATTATAAAAATTTGCGGAAACGCTTGTGCTGCCTTCCGATACCGCAAGCGCCTGAAAGCCCGGAATTATTATTGAACCGTTCGAGATTTCTGCGGCAGTTTGCTGCGGCTCAAATTCGACAGCCTCACCTGTCACCAAATATCCGCCGAAAAAATAGAACAAAAGCACGCATATGAGCGTTGAAGCTCCGGAAGATATTAAGCCCGTTCCGAGCTTTTTTCTAAATGAGCTTGAAAATTTCATACAAATTTCCCCTTTTATCAAAATTCAAGAAGGCTCTCCGTAAATTGAGCTGTACACTGTATCTTCAGCTGTTTTTGAGTGACGAGTCCCTCTTTATAAGGAATATAAACAGCGGTCCGCCGATTACCGCCATAACTATTGATGCGCTGATTTCGTAGGGATACGCTATGCTTCTGCCTACAGTATCGGCGCTCAGAAATACAAGCGCACCGAGCAGCGCACTGTATGGAATCAGTATTTTGTGGTCGCTGCCGACAAAGAATAATGAGATAAGCTGCACAATAAGACCCAAAAAGCTTACTGTGCCTATAACAGAAGCAAAAATTGAAGCCATAAGAACCGCAGTCACGGAAACGGCTATTCTTGCGCAGTTTATATTTACACCCAAGGCATTTACAGTTTTGTCCGACAACGCCAACAGGTTACAGAAGCCCGATACAAGCACACACAGAACGGCGCACACTGCAAAGTAAATCAGCATAAGCTTAACATCGTCCCAAGTTTCAAGGGAAATGTTTGCATTTATTATACTTTGCGCTCCCGTATACGAACCACCCGAAGCAATGTTGAAGGCCTGATAAAGCCCCTCAAAAGCTGCATCGACCGCTATACCTACAAGTATGAGCCTTACAGGAGACACTCCGTCATTCCAAGCCAATATGTATACCAGAGCAAAAGCGAAAAGTCCTCCAAGAAAGGCAAATATGGGAGAAAGATACGCAAGCGACGGAATAAACGTCATCACCAAGGTAACCGCAAGAGCTGTGCCGGAGCTTACTCCGATTATTCCCGGATCTGCAAGCGGGTTTCGCATAACAGCCTGCATACACACGCCCGATGCAGCCATAAGAGCGCCTCCGAGCAGCGCTATTATTATCCTCGGAAACCTAAGCTCAAGTATTATTGAAACATCTTTGTCGTATTCAAAAAACAAACCCCGTATAAGCTGCGGCACAGTAGTTTCTATTCCGCCGGTATTGACCGCAACAAAGAACATAACAATCGTAAGCAGAACGGTCACGGCAAAAACAACTGTAATTTTTGCGGCTGACGCCTTTGTGTTATTTCGCTTATTCATCATACAAAACCGTTTTTAAATAATCCAAGCCTTCCGTCCAGTCCAGAGAAGCACTCATTCCAAAATACTCAGACGGAAGATAGTATATTTCCTCCTCAGTGACAGCATCATAAAACTGCCACGAGCTGTCACTCTCAAATTCCCCTCTCATATACTCAAAGGCATCTTCCTCGGAATAATGCGCAAAAACAAGAATTTTATCGGGATCGGTCTGAACTATATCTTCAGGGTTGATGCTGACAAAACCGTTTTCATCAGCCGAATATGACTCATCGTAAACATTCCGTCCTCCTGCAAGACTTACAAGACTGCCGACATAGGAATTTTCAGTAGCAACAAGATAGAAACCGTCCGGGAAACACATAAGCAAAAGGATTGAAGGCTCTTTATCGATTTCTGTCGTATAGCTTTCCATATAGGCATCGTATTCAGCATTCAGCTGAGCCGCTTTATCCTCACAGCCGAGAAGCTCGCCCAAGGAGGTTATGCCCTTATACATACCCTCAACACTGCTCAAATCGAGAAAAGCAGAGTTTATCCCGGCAGTTTCATATTCCTCTGAAAGACTGCTTTCAAGTGTTGCGGGCGAAAGCACCAAATCCGGAGCTATACTCTTTATAACCTCGGTATCGGGCGACATTGGTGAACCGATTGTCGCAACTTCACTGTATCTTTCAGGCAGCTCATTTTCAGTTTCAGGAACTCCTACAACATTATCGAAGCCAAGCGCATCCAAAATTTCGCATATTGCCACCGAGGTTGAAGCTACAGTGCTTATGCTGCCGCTTTCTGAGGTGTTCTCCGCCGCGCTTGAGGCGCAGCCGCTTAGAAGCACCGCAAGTACAAGGACGGCACAAATCATTTTACCTGTTATTTTTTTCATTTTTCGTCTCCTTAATCACATTGATTTCACTCTTTGGTTTCCTTGAAATCAGTATAAGAACCGTTCCGCCGATGATGAACGCAGCAGCAATGCAGCCGGCCGCTGTCAAAAGCGGAATATTCATATACGCCTGCACGGTTGCGGAACCCGTGTCTGCGGCTGCACCGGAACCGCCGTCTGCATAATGAACACTTAGGCCGTCGTTTTCCAAATTCTCATTTGCCGCAGCAGCCTCCGTTGAATTCGCCTCGGATGTCTCTTCGGCGACGATTGCATTATCAAGCGAATTCCAATTAACCGAAAGAGTCGCCGGATAGGTTTGTGACTCGGCAGATTCGTTCTCATTGCAGAACTCAACACCCATGACATTGCTGTTTATGTAAAGCGCAAGGCTATACTCATCACTCTGATACAAAAGCAGATACGTTATTGAATCAACATAATGCACCTCTTCATCTCCCGCATTCAACGCAGTGTCATCACTGAGCGTATATTCAACATTTTCTGTGACAAGCTCACCGTTTTCATCATAAATCCCTATTACTCCGTTCTCAACTCCCCTATCGTCGGTTACATAGGCAGGGGAAGCGTCTATGAAAGTGTCACAGGTGACGCTGTAAATCGTAACACTGCTCTTTGTAAAATACAGAGTTATATAAGCGCCGTCTTCCCGTACGGCGATTTCCGCCGATGATAACAACGGCTCGCCGAATTCAACACCGCCCATAGCGTTCACATAACAGGAAAGGCTTGCCTCAATGTCATATGTGCCCACCGAAAGATCCTCGTAGCTCGCAGCCCTTGCCGTCAAAGGGCAAAGCATAAGCGCAATAACAAGGAAAGCGGAGAAGAAAAAATTCTTTTTTAGCTTTTTCACCAATTATACCTCCGAGCTTCGGCAATAATTATCAAGTTAGTTAGTCTTGACCAACCGTTTTTCAAAAAAATAAAACCTCGTCGGTTTTTCATTTTTATTTTCCAACAGGTATTATAGAGCAGCGCGCAGCTGTTTTCTACTCCAAACGGTCGAAGTTATGCTCCGATCGGACTTATTTTTTCAATATTCTTTTAAATAATCCGAAAAGGTTATAACAGCAAATCGCAGGGCAAAATTAGGTGAGGTAAATCTGCCTTGCTCCGATTTAAATAAAAAGCAAAAAAACTCTTGACAACAAATATCCTGCTATATTATAATATATTAAAATAATTAAATCCCCTTAAAAGCTGTGACGGGAACAAGATACAATTTGCTGCGGCAAAGAGAATTGCCGGTCGGTGTAAGGCAATGCGCGGCGTTGTATGGATAGCTCATCCCGGAGTTTTTCGTGCGAGAGATATATTTATCGGTATGTTTGGTAGTGCGGAACGCAGGACTGCGTTATCGGTCAGGACTTTGCTTGAAGTCTGAAAGGGATCTGCAGTGATGCAGGTCTGAAAACGGGTGGTACCACGGATTATTATTCGTCCCTTTTTAGGGGCGATTTTTTTATGTGAATTTTGAAGGAGGCAAATGTAATGAAACCGACATTTGAAAAGTACATCCCTTTTAAGCAAATCAATCTTCCCGACAGGCAGTGGCCCGACAATACAATCACCAAGGCTCCCGTCTGGTGCAGCGTGGATCTGCGTGACGGCAATCAGGCGCTTGTGGACCCGATGAACCTTGAAGAAAAGCTTGAATTTTTCCACGCATTATGCGATATGGGCTTCAAAGAAATTGAAATAGGCTTTCCGAGCGCTTCGGAAACGGAATATGAAATCTGCCGTGAGCTGATTGAAAAAAATCATATTCCCGACGACGTTACCATTCAGGTGCTTGTTCAGGCAAGAGAGCATCTAATCCGCAAAACCTTTGAAGCGGTAAAGGGCGCAAAAAATGTAATTATCCATTTTTATAATTCCACCTCGACCCTGCAAAGAAAGGTAGTTTTCAAAACCGATATGGACGGAGTTACCGATATTGCGGTAAAGGGCGCCGAGCTCATCAAACAGCTCACCGATGAGTATTCCGGCGAAACGAACATTCGCTTTGAATATTCACCCGAAAGCTTCAGCGGCACCGAGCCGGACAACGCCGTTGAAATTTGCGACAGAGTAATGGAGGCTCTCGGCTCAACAAAGGACAACAAGGTTATACTCAACCTGCCCAATACCGTTGAAATGTGTACTCCGAACACCTATGCCGACCAGATTGAATATTTTATAAGGCATCTCAAAAACAGAGAAGCCGCAATCATAAGCGTGCATCCGCACAACGACCGCGGCTGCGGAGTTGCGGCAGGCGAGCTTTCACTGCTTGCCGGTGCGGAGCGTGTTGAGGGAACTCTGTTCGGAAACGGCGAGCGCACGGGCAATTTGGATATTGTTACAATGGGACTTAATATGTACACCCAGGGAGTTGACCCCAAGCTTGATTTTTCAAATCTGCCCAAGCTCCGTGACATTTACGAGCGCTGCACAAATATGAAAATCGACCCTCGCCAGCCGTATATCGGCGAGCTTGTATTCACCGCCTTTTCAGGCTCACATCAGGACGCCATAAACAAGGGTATGCAGTATATGAAGGAAAGCAACACGGACTATTGGGAAATCCCCTATCTTCCCATTGACCCTGCGGATGTCGGCAGAGAATACGAGCCGATTATCAGAATAAACTCTCAGTCGGGCAAGGGCGGAGCTGCCTTTGTTATGAGCCAAAATTTCGGCTATGATTTGCCCAAGCGTATGCGCCCCGAATTTTCAAAGCTTGTTCAGGCAAAGTGCGAGGAGCTTGAACGTGAGCTTATCCCCAAGGAGCTTTTTGAGGTTTTCAGGGAAAATTATCTTGAGCATAAGCAGAAATATAAGCTCACCGCCCGAAAAATTTATGAGGAAAGCGAAAACGGCAAGGACTACGTTCACTTTAAGGGCAGAATGATAATTGACAACAGCGACGAGGTAATTTTAAGAGGCGTCGGCAACGGTCCGATTGACGCATTCTTCAATGCTCTCAAAACCGTAGGTCTTGATAAGTATGAATTCATCTCCTACAGCCAGCACGCAATCTCTCAGGGCTCCGACTCAAAGGCGGTTTCCTATATCGAGCTGAAAAAGCCGGACGGCAAAAATATTTTCGGCATCGGCATAGATTCAAACGTAAATGTCGCCTCCGTTTTGGGCGTGCTCAATGCAATCAATCGCGCCGAAGCGTAAAGCGCAATAATCTCAAAGGCACACGACTTTTGCCGTGTGCCTTCATTTTTGCGTTGAATTTTCTGTTAATTTGCTTTTTGCTCAAAATAAATACAAGCTTAAGCTCTTGAAATTAATTATGTATATGGTATAATAAAGAAAAACGTTACAATTACCTCGATTTATATTAAGAATAACGTTACATTACACATTTAATTTTCAAGAATTTTGTTATAAAAGCCTTGTATATTTTAAGATAATTGTTACATTTAACTCGGGGCAAATCTCGATGTAAGCTCGCTGAACATCGGTGAACAGGTTATAATTTACGGCAAGATTCTTATTTGAAATGAAGGTGACTCAATGCTGTACCGAAAAGCATATGATTATTTATTAAAATGGAAAAACAAGACAGATAAAAAAGCCTTGCTTGTAACAGGCACAAGACAAATCGGCAAAACCTATATCATAAGAAAATTTGCAAAAGAAAATTATCAAAATTTTATTGAGATAAACTTCATAACCAATCCGGAAGCAAGCAAAATTTTTGACGGAGATTTGAACGCCGACACGCTGATTATCAATCTGACAGCCTATTCAAGGAAATCACTGCAAAAAGGAAATACTTTAATTTTCCTTGATGAAATTCAAGAGTGCCCCTCCGCAAGGATTGCAATTAAATTTCTTGTTGACGACGGCAGATTCGACTATATTGAATCCGGTTCTCTTCTCGGTGTGAATTATAAAGAGGTAAAATCTTATCCGGTCGGATACGAGGAAATCTATCAGATGTATCCTCTTGATTTTGAAGAATTTTCAACAGCAAACGGTGTTCAGAAAGAAACCATAGAATATTTAAGAAAGTGCTTTGAGGAAAAAGCAGAGGTCAGCGAAGCCGTTCACCGTTCAATGCTTAAGCTTTTCGGATATTATGTCATAGTGGGCGGTATGCCTGCTGTTGTTCAGAGATTTGCAGACAGTCGGGACATTGGGGAAGTCCTCAAAATTCAGACCGACATACTTGCATTATACCGACAAGACATTTCAAAATATGCCGACAGCAGCAAAGAAAAAATAAAGAATATTTTTGATATGATTCCGGCTCAGCTCAATGCTAAAAACAGAAGATTTAAGCTTTCTGACATAAAAAATTCGGCACGAATGCTCAGATATGAAACCAGCTTTAATTGGCTTGCCGATGCCGGCGTTGCTCTCCCCTGCTATAATATTACCGAGCCGAAGCTGCCGCTTGAGCTTAATTTGCAAAACAGCCTTTTCAAATTGTTTTTCTGCGATACAGGCTTACTTTGCGCTGCGTCAATGGGAAATATTCAGTTTGATATTTTGGCTGGTGATTTATCAGTCAACATGGGAAGTATCCTTGAAAACGTTTTTGCCCAAGAGCTTGTTTCCAAGCACTTTAAGCTCAGGTATTTTAACAAGAAAAACATCGGAGAGGTTGACTTTATCGTACAACGTGGAAAAAAAGCTGTTCCCATTGAAATTAAATCCGGCAATGATTTTAAAAAGCACAAGGCTCTTGACAATGTTCTTTCTAAGGCTGAGTGGAAAATTGAAGAGGGAATTGTTTTTTGCAAAGGAAACATATCCATTGAAAACAACGTAACCTATCTGCCTTGGTATATGTCAATGTTTTTTAAAGACGAAACTCTTCCGGAACACTTAAAAGTAGATTTAGATATAGTTAACATTTAGCCGAATACAAAAGGGGTGTTTTGACCTACTCCCACCGCCTTTAGATGCGGATAGCTTTTGCGGCTCAGGTTAAAAATCAAAGGCACACGACTTTTGCCGTGTGCCTTCATTTTTTGCAAATTTAAATAGGGGCTTACCTTAAGTTATTTCATACTGTTTTCGTATGACTCAATCATCTTTTTAACCATCTGGCCGCCTACGGAGCCTGCTTCTCTTGCCGAAATGTCGCCGTTGTAGCCCTGCTTGAGGTTTACGCCTACTTCGTTTGCACATTCCATCTTAAAACGCTCCATAGCTTCCTTTGCTTCGGGTACATTAAGCTGGTTGTTGTTACCTGACATAACTTATTACTCCTTTTTTCAAAACTTTTAAACTCAAATCAATTTATATTAAAGCGGCGCTTCGGCTTCCCGATTTATCGCCGCAATAGTATTTTATGAAATCAAACTCGAAATATAATTTGTAAATTTTACAAAAAACAAACTTATTTTTCAGCCCTCGATTTTTGTTTTTTGAGCATAATAAAAGCACGCGATTTCTCAACGTGCTTGTCGGATTTAAAAATAAAGTTAAATTATTCGGAACATATTAACTCAAAGCAAAGCCCGATGCAGCCAGCTTAATCGGCGAATAGGTTGTATTTTATTTTTTAACAAGCTGTGACGGAAATAACTCGAACCCCCGACCTTCTGATTCGTAGTCAGACATTCTATCCTGCTGAGCTATCGGCGCATAAGCGGCTGTGTAGCCGCTCTTAAATATAAAATGTGTTAGTTTCAGGTCGATAAACCGGAAGTTATTCCAATTCCATTTTATACAAAAAAGCAAATGCAACGCAAGGTCGCATCTGCCTTTAAAATTTTTGGTGGAGGTGAGGGGAGTCGAACCCCTGTCCGAAAATCACTTGCCGAAATTTTCTCCGAGCGCAGTCGATGATTTAAATCTCCCTTATCACATCGCCCGTCGACAGGCTATATGACTCGGCAGCTCCTGATGTGTGACAGGGTACGGAGCGCTCCCCTGTTCACATTTACCACTAATCGACGCCCTTATTTAAGCCGTGGTGCTCTCAAACAGGACGAGCAGCGCTTACGCAGCTGCTAATTCAACTGTATTGTTGTCAGTTAATTTTAAATTGCGGATTTTATGGCGGTTCCGCACCGCCGCTCGCTTATCAAGGTTTATAATCCCCGTCGAAGCCTTTACACCCCCGTGTATTGCACAGGAAACCCTTTATTCGGAAAAACCGAAAAGCTTGAAAACAATTAACAGGTCAGGCGCCTGACATTTTCTCTTTAATTGCACGCTCCATATCACGCTTGGCGGCACGCTTAGCCATATCCTCACGCTTGTCATAAAGCTTTTTGCCCTTGCACAAGCCCACCTGCACCTTAACCTTGCTGTCCTTAAAATACAGGCTCAGCGGAATCAGCGAATAGCCGGTCTGCTTCACCGTGCCGTAAAGGCGGTTAATCTCCTTTTTGTGCATCAAAAGCCTGCGCACACGCAAGGGGTCACGGTTGAAAATATTGCCGTGCTCATACGGAGAAATGTGCATACCGTTGATAAACATTTCACCGTCAACAATCGAACACCAGCTATCCTTCAGATTCACCCTGCCGCCGCGCACCGATTTAACCTCGGTTCCGCACAGCTCAATGCCTGCTTCCCAAGACTCCTCGACAAAATAATCGTGATATGCTTTTTTGTTCTGCGCAATTGTTTTGAGTGAAGCCATTAAATCTCATTCCTGCCTTCCAGAGCCTTTGCAAGCGTGTATTCATCGGCATATTCCAAATCACCGCCTACGGGAATTCCGTAGGCAAGGCGTGTCACCCTGACGCCCATCGGCTTTAAAAGCTTTGAAATATACAGCGCCGTGGCATCTCCCTCAACCGTGGGATTGGTAGCCATTATTACCTCTTTGACCGTATCGTCGCCGAGCCTTGCAACAAGCTGCTTAATCGTCAGGTTGTCGGGTCCCACATCGTTAAGCGGAGAAATTGCTCCGTGCAAAACGTGGTAAACGCCCTTGAACTCGCGCGTATTTTCTACCGCCGTGGCATCTCTCGGAGTTTCCACCACGCAGATTGTGGATTTATCCCTTGCGGAGCTTGCGCATACGGGGCAAAGCTCCTTGTCGGTTAAATTACAGCACTGACTGCAATAGTGAATTTTTGTGTGTGCGTCAAGCACTGCGTTTGCAAGCTCCTCCGCCTGTGTTTTTGACAGATTCAGCACATAATATGCAAGCCTTTGAGCGGTTTTGTGTCCGATGCCCGGCATTCTTTCAAACTGCTCCACCAAATTTTCAAGCGGAGCTACATTGTATTGAGCCATAATTAAAACATTCCCGGAATGTTAAGTCCGCCGGAAATACTCTCCATTTTTTCTTCCTTTTCCTTGGCGGCTGCTCTGAGCGCTTCGTTAGCGGCAGCAATTACAAGGTCGGAAAGCATTTCAACATCCTCGGGATCAACAACCTCAGGAGAAATATCAACCTTGGTAAGCTCCATTTTTCCGGTTACGGTCACATTTACGGCACCGCCGCCTGCCGCAGCGGTGTATTCCTTTGCCTCCAGCTCTGCCGTAGCCGCTTCCATATCATCCTGAAGCTTTTGAGCCTGACGTGCAAGCTGCTGCATATTGTTTGTTCCGCCGTTTGAATATCCCTTGGGTAATCTTGCTTTCATAATATATGTTTTCCTTTCAGATTTATTCTTCTGTATTTTTTATTCTTCCGTTATTTCAACTTCGCTTCCTGCGAGGCTTTCCTTTAATAATTGCAGCGGGTCGGCTTGCTCCGACTTTTTTTCGGGGCGCTTGTACGGACCCAGTCTGTACGCCTTGCCGGTTGTTTCATGGGTAGCCTGCTTGATGTCGGCTCGCCTGTTATTATTTTTGAGCAGTTCAAACGCAACATCGTTATCCGTGTCAATCAGCAAATAATTTCCGCTTTCATATGCCGCCGTTCCCGCAAACGCAGCCGCAATCGCCCTTGAAACCGACTTAAGGTTATCCACAACCTCAACCCACTGACGAAACGGCTTTGCATTGGCATAAATCTCGTCAAGGTTTGGCTTTGGGCTCTGCTGCGGACGTGAAACCGGCTTGGGCGCCGGCTTTGCAACGGGAGCCTTCCTCATGGGCGGTTCCTCCGGCAAAGACAAAATATCCTCCGTATTGCCGTCTGCCATATTCTCAGCGGACAAGGGCTCGGATTTTGTCCTTCCGCCGTTTTCGGCAGTCCCTTGCTCTGAGTCATCCTCCGAACGGGAATCCGAATCGCTCGGCCGGCAGTTAACGGTAATGCCCTTTTTAACCGCCTTTTCAAGCGCCGTAACCCTTGCGGTGAGCGCCTCGGTTGTTCCGTCAAGCTCTGCGCACGACAGCTTAACCACAGCAGTTTCAAGCTCGATTCTGTCGCCCGTGCCCTGCCCCATACGCTGATGAGCGCGTGAAAGCACATCCATATAATATACAATATCGGCAAGCGAAAGATAATCGGCCTGAGTTTGCGCCTCTTCAAATTCATCATCCGACATAATGAGAATGTCACGGGGATTTTTGACTGACTTTATAAGCATAAGCGCCCGAAAATGACCCACAAGCTCATTGCACAGGCGTGACATATCCATAGATTCGCCGTAGAGCCTGTCAATAATTTCAAGCGCCTTTGCGGTATTCTTGTTGATTGCGCAGGCGGCAAGCTCATAGAGATAGGTCTTTCGGGCAAGCTCTGCGGCACTGCGCACCACGTCCTCGTCAATATCGGAGCTTGCGGCAATGCACCTGTCAAGCAAAGATAAAGCGTCACGCAAGGCGCCGTCGGCAACGGAGGCTATCATAAGCGCCGCACTGTCCGAAAGCCGAACATTCTCCTGCCCGGCAACATACAAAAGCCTGTCGGCGCTTGCACGGGGCTCAATTCTGTGAAAATCAAACCTCTGACAGCGAGATAGAATCGTCTGCGGAAGCTTATGCACCTCGGTGGTAGCCAAGATAAAAATAACGTGTTCGGGAGGCTCCTCAAGCGTTTTAAGAAGCGCATTAAACGCCTCGGTGGTGAGCATGTGAACCTCGTCGATGATATACACTCTGTATTTGCACTTTGTCGGCTTAAACTGCACCTCGTCGATAATCTGCCGAATATCGTCGATTTTTCTGTTGGAAGCGGCGTCCATTTCAACAATATCAAGCACGCTTCCGTCGTCAATTCCTCGGCAAATTTCACATTCACCGCAGGGATTTCCGTTTTTGGGAGCAAGGCAATTTACGGCTTTGGCAAGAATTTTTGCACAGGTGGTCTTGCCCGTTCCCCTTGAGCCGGTAAACAGATAGGCGTGGTTCACCCTGCCTGTGGTAAGCTCATTTTGCAGAGTTACGGTAATATGCTCCTGACCTGCAACGTCATCAAATGTTTGAGGTCGCCATTTGCGATATAAAACCTGATACAAAGAATCACCCCGCCGCAAATAAAAATGCAAGCCGTCAGCCGAAATAACGGCAATCGTACAAATAAGTGAACGACAGACTGACTGCATCGCATCGGAAAAACTGCTTAATGCTGCTCGGTTCCCCGCCTGACATGGTTCACAGACCCCAATCGTACAGGGCCTGCCGCTCACTTAATTGCACGCACATTGCGGCCTGCAATATATTAGTATTATATCATACATTTTTTATAAAAGCAACAATTATTTTTTAAAAATCGGAGCTAATCAAATTTGCCTTGCTTAATCCCTCCGCCTTTTTTTGCAATGGTTGTCAACTTAACGAAAACGGCACTGTTCTTAAGCTGTCTTAAATTAAAAACAGACGGCTTACCACCGGGGCGAACCGTCTGTTTCTGTTTAATATATTTTTAATTTTCAGCCGTTTTCCTGCTGTTCATCTTCCTTTAAATTTTCAAGGGCAACACGGACGGCTTCAATCACAAAAGCGGAAAATGTGCAGTCTTTTCCGACGATAGTCGCTTCAACTTCATCAATCACATCATTTGGAAATCGAATACATTTATTAGTTGTTTTAGGAATTTCGGGAATTTTAAATTTTCTCATTAAAATAATGCTCCTTGCATAACATTACCTATAAATATTGTACAAAAATATATATTAAAATATATATAACATTTTGCATTGCAATAGGCATAACAATATGATATAATACAAATGAAAAAATAATTTAACTATACCTAATGCGGTTCCTGTTTTTGAAGCATAGTTAAATTTAAGGAGGACAAATCAATGAAAAAAATTAAAAAACCATTAACCATTCTGCTGGCAGTCATAATGCTGCTCAGCGCATTTTCGCTTGTGCCGTTCACGGCTACCGCAGCGGATG
>JAJQDK010000008.1 GCA_021202245.1 Clostridiales bacterium | reverse complement strand
AATGAAAAAATCTATTATAATGTTGACACGATACATAACGCAATTTCATCGGGAAAGCAGATTACCTTTAAATATTACAAGTGGGAAACAGCTTTCGGAACTGCCGAAAAAATCATAAAAACCGAAAAAAGAGAGGGCTTTGTCTACAAGGTTTCTCCGTGGGCGCTGTGCTGGGAGGACGAAAATTACTACCTGATTGCATATGACAGTGAGGCAAAAATAATTAAGCATTACCGAGTAGATAAAATGGGGTCTATAGAAATCACAGAGGATGACCGTGACGGCGGAAAGTCATTTGAAAAGTTTGATATTGCAGGTTACAGCAAGCGTGTGTTTTCTATGTTCGGCGGCGAGGAGGTCACGGTGAAGCTTTCGGTTAAAAACGAGCTTATAGGCGTAATTGTTGACCGATTCGGCGCCGATGTATTCATTGTCAGGAAAACAGATGAAACGTTTTGTGTTTCCGTGGATATAATGCTCAGTCCGCAGTTTTATGCGTGGGTATTCGGCTTTGGCGGCGAAGTAAAAATCCTCTCGCCCGAAAAGGTCGTAAAGGAATTTCGTGACAGGCTCAGCCGAGTTTCTGAATTGTATTAAAACCGGAGCTAAGCGGATTTGTCTCGCTTAATTTTGTCTGTCAGCTCCGGTGCCGTCTGATTCGGTTTCGACGGATAATTCCGCTGTTCTGCATTTTTTGCAGGAATTTATTCATATTTTGTGTTAAACTGCACGTAAATTCGTTGTTCGTTTTGTTAGATGTGTAAATAGAATTATTGAACCGTTTATGATATAATAATTGTGTATGCAAAGCCTGTGCGGCGCATATAAAACAATATTTCGATATTTAAGTTTTGAAATGAAGGCTGATAAAATTGAAGAACTTTTTTAACAAAAAGGTTAACACTGTTCTGTCGGTAGTGTTGATCTTGCTTTCAATAGTTGTGACGGTTCAAACGGTATTTGCAAGCAGTATTCTTTCGGCGGGCGAAACCGAGGAAGAGGTGGCGCAGGTTTCAAGAATAAATCCTGCGTTTGCCGATTTGGCGTGTGCCGACGAAGGGGAGGCTGAGGCGACAACCGAGCCGACAGAAGAAACAACAGCTGTCGAAGCAACCACAAAAAAATCAAAAACTACCGAAGAGGAAACGACCGAAAAGGCTGAAAAAACAGAAGCTTCCAAAGCGTCGACTAAGGCGACAACCGAGGCAACGGAGCAAACCATAGCTTGGGCAACCGCCATTACAACCGATACACCTGCCGACTATAATGTTCAGTGGGAGGCAGGCTATTTGATTGCGATTGACAACCCCGACACAACCTATGAGTGCGGACAGGTTACCTTGTGCGATGAGGACAGAGATTTGCTTGAACGGCTCTGTATGGGAGAATTCGGCTCCGGCGGATTTATCGGAGCTGCATTGATTGCTCAGGCGGTCAAGAACGCAATGTGCTTTGACGGATATACGAGCGTTCAATCCATAATTGACGGCTGCCACTACACCGGCAGCACCGAAATGGGCACTAACGACGCCTGCGTACAGGCTGTAAAATATATTTTTGATGAAAATCACGATGCGGTACAGCACAGAATAATGTATATGTACAACCCGCAGCTTGTGTCAAGCGCCTTTCACGAGAGTCAAAATTATATCCTTACCTATCAGAATGTCAGATTTTTTGACCGCTGGAATTATTGATTTAAAATCACAAGGCAGCAGACAGTGCAGCATAGCTTTAATAAAAAAGGCAATTAAATAAAAAGGCAGGCGCGCGCCTGCCTTTTTTAGATTACGGCAAATTATTCCTTTGTAAGAACCTTTACAATCTCGCTTACGTACATTTTGTGATAATCGTTGTTGTACTATGATTTTACACTGTTTTCAATAACGCTGTCCTCATTGAGAAATTGTGCGTACAGCTTTTTGCAAACCAACACAAGCCTTGCTTCTTCAAAGTACGGCACACCGTCATCGGTAAATGCCGGCGTAAGGCCCGTTTCCTTGGGCTTGTCGTAATTCCTGCCGCTTTTTGTTCCGCAAAACTGCAGCGCCTTGCGGTAACTTTCATCAAATAAGCTCATTGTGTAAATTTCTTTGTATACCTGAAATTCTAATGAATAGCGCTGAGGAGTGATAACGGTGAACGCAACGTGCTTGTTCCACATTATGCCTACGCCGCCCCAGCTTATTGTCATTGTGTTGAATTTTTCCCTGTCACCGCAGGTGACCAGCGCCCAGTCCTTTCCTATTAAATCAAAGGGATTATCGGTGATGCTGCTCGGATTTATTTCCTTAAATATGGACATTAAAACTGCTCCTTTCAAAATACAGTATACGCTTTTGCGAAGCTTTTTATTATTAACTGAGGGCAAGCCCTTTATTTGAAGTATATCAGAATTTTTGTTTTTATTCAATACATTATACCCACATTTCCGTGTATGCCGGAATGAATTTAAATCGAAAATGAGCAGAGAAGCTTGCTTATTCTCACCGTACGGCTTGGGTTAAATATTCAAAAATATGAATATTTAGATGAATATAATGAATATTCATTTTTTTGCATATATACATTTTAATCCGTTTCCTTTCCCATGCAGGCTCGGCTGCGATTGATAACTGCGTTTTAAAGGCGGACTTTGCGGATTTTACGGGCGTCCGGGGACGAAATTCCGAAAGAAAAAATAATTTGAATATTTATTCAAAAAAAGACTTGATTTTTTGAAATCCGTGTGTATAATAGTAATATAAACAATTCGCCCTTTGATTGAAACTGTGAATTTTAAATTTTTAGGAGGAATTCTGAAATGGCTGATAAAAAGATTAAAAAGGTAGTTCTTGCGTATTCCGGAGGTCTTGATACCTCTATCATCATCCCTTGGTTAAAGGAAAATTACGACAACTGCGAGGTAATCGCTGTTTCCGGCAACGTGGGTCAGGGAACCGAGCTTGAGGGTCTTGAGGAAAAGGCAATCAAAACCGGCGCGTCAAAGCTTTATATTGAGGATCTCAACAAGGAATTTGTAGAGGACTATATTTTCCCGACGGTAAAAGCAGGCGCAGTGTACGAGGGCAAATATCTCCTCGGAACATCGTTCGCACGCCCCATCATTGCAAAAAGACTTGTTGAAATCGCTAAAAAAGAGGGCGCAGACGCTATCTGCCACGGCTGCACGGGCAAGGGCAACGACCAGGTTCGTTTTGAGCTGGCAATCAAGGCATATGCTCCCGATATGACAATAATTGCTCCGTGGAGAACATGGGAGTTTAAGTCCCGTGAGGAAGAAATCGAGTATGCCGAGAAAAAGGGCATTCCGCTTAAAATCAACCGTGAAACCAACTACTCTAAGGACAAAAATCTTTGGCATCTCAGTCATGAGGGCCTTGACCTTGAGGATCCGGCTAATGAGCCTATGTATAACAAGGAGGGCTTTCTTGAGTTGGGCGTTTCGCCCGAACAGGCGCCCGATGAACCCGAATATGTAACGCTTTCATTTGAAAAGGGTATTCCCACAAAGCTTAACGGCGAGAATATCGGTTCGGTTGAGCTTATTGAAAAGCTTAACGAAATCGGCGGCAGAAACGGAATCGGCATTACCGATATTGTTGAAAACCGTCTTGTAGGTATGAAAGCCCGCGGCGTTTACGAAACTCCCGGCGGCACTATTCTCTATGCCGCTCACTCAAAGCTTGAGGAAATCTGCCTTGACAAGGATACTCTGCACTACAAATTAAATCTTTCAAACACCTTTGCTGAGCTTGTTTATGACGGCAAATGGTACACACCGCTCCGTGAGGCGCTTTCGGCTTTTGTGGACAGCACTCAGGAATATGTAACCGGCGAGGTTAAGCTGAAGCTCTACAAGGGCAACATTATAGATGCCGGCGTAACAAGTCCTTATTCGCTCTATGATGAGGAAATTGCAACCTTTGACGAGGACGAGGTTTACGATCAGAACAACAGCGCAGGCTTTATCAACCTTTTCGGTCTTCCGATTAAGGTTCGTGCTAAAAAAGGTCTTATTAAATAAGCAGAGCTTTCGCTTAAAAATAAGGGGCAGGGAATTTCTCTGCCCCAAAAAGTGTTTTTAGGCGGCTGCGCCGCAAATATGATGAGGTGATTAAATGCAGTTATGGAAGGGACGCTTCAAAAAGGAGCTTTCCAAAACAACAAACGACTTTAACAGTTCAATTTCTTTTGACAGCAGAATGTATAAAGAGGACATCGAGGGCAGCATCGCCCACGCAACTATGCTCGGTAAATGCGGTATTATCAAGGAGGAGGAGTCTGCCGATATTATTCAGGGCTTAAAGGGTATCCTTGCGGATATAGAAAGTGGCACTCTGCAAATTGATGCGGAAGCAGAAGACATACACACCTTTGTCGAGGGTGAGCTGACAAAGAGAATCGGCGACAACGGCAAACGGCTGCACACCTCACGCAGCCGCAACGACCAGGTTGCGCTTGATATAAAGCTTTACCTCAAAAAAGAGGTAGTCAACGTAAAAAAACTTGTGGTTGACCTTATAAAAGTCATTGCAAAAAAGGCGGAGCAGTACAGCGACACCGTAATGCCGGGATATACGCATCTTCAGCGCGCCCAGCCGATTACCTTCGGACACCATCTGTTGGCGTATGGGGAAATGCTTCTGCGTGACGTTTCAAGACTTGACGACTGCCTTAAAAGAATGGACGAAATGCCGCTCGGCTCTTGCGCTCTTGCAGGCACAACCTATCCGATTGACCGAACCGTAACAGCAGATTTGCTCGGCTTTGAAAGAATTACAAACAACTCGCTTGACGGCGTTTCCGACAGAGATTTTTGCATTGAGTTTTCATCTGCGCTTTCCATTATTATGGTTCACCTTTCTCGTTTTTCGGAAGAAATTATTATGTGGTGCAGCTGGGAATTTAAATTTGCGGAGCTTGACGACGCGTTTTCAACGGGCTCGTCGATTATGCCGCAGAAGAAAAACCCCGATATTGCGGAGCTTGTAAGAGGCAAAAGCGGCAGAGTGTTCGGCGATAATATGACGCTGCTCACAATAATGAAGGGCACGGCGCTTGCATACAACAAGGATATGCAGGAGGACAAGGAAGCGATTTTTGATGCGGTTGACACCGTTAAAATGTGCCTGACTGCCTTTACGCCCATGCTTGACACAATGCGTGTTATCCCCCAAAATATGAGAAAGGCGGCTGCGGGCGGATTTATCAACGCAACCGATTGTGCCGATTGGCTGACCAAGAACGGAGTTCCGTTCCGTGATGCCTATAAGGCGACGGGAGAACTTGTGGCAAGGTGCATTGAGCTTTCTACCGACCTTGAACATCTTCCGATTGAGGAGTATAAAAAGGTTTGCGATGTGTTCAACGAGGACGTTTACAATGCAATTTCGCTTGAACGCTGTACAAACGAGCGAACCGTTTTCGGAGGCCCGGCGGCTTCAAACGTAAAGGCACAGGCAAAGCGTGTGGCAGACCTTGCCGAAAATTTGTAATTTTAGGATTTGATATATATGAAAATTAAAGCAGGAATTGTAGGAGCTACAGGCTATGCCGGAGCAGAGCTTGTGCGCTTGCTCACCTCCCATCCCGATGCCGAGATTGCGGCGATAAGCTCGGTTTCATTTGAAGGAGAAAAAATCAGCGACGTTTATCCGTCGTATACGTTTTTAAATGATATGGTATGCGAAAATCAGGATGCCGTTGTTGAAAAAAGCGACGTTGTTTTTGTGGCGCTTCCCCATGGGCTTTCTCAGGAGCTTGCCGAAAAATGTATAGGCGCAGGCAAGGCGTTCATAGATTTGGGTGCAGACTTCAGACTTGAAAGCGAGGACGAATACGCCGAATGGTACGGCGGTACTTTTCTTGATAAGGGCCTGCACAGTCAGGCGGTTTACGGCTTGCCCGAATTTTTCAGAGAAGAAATCAGGGGCAAAAGGCTGATTGCCAATCCCGGCTGCTACACCACCTGCTCGCCGCTTGCGATTGCTCCCGCAATAGCAAACGGATTGGTTGAAACAAAAGGTATTATCTGCGATTGCAAACGCGGCGTAACGGGCGCCGGCAGAAAGCCCACTCAGAGCAGCCACTTTCCTGAGCTTAACGAGGGATTTCACGCCTATAAGGTTGCAAGTCATCGCCATACGCCCGAAATTGAGCAGACGCTTTCAAGGCTTTCGGGAGAAAAAGTGATTATAACCTTTGTTCCTCATCTTTTGCCCGTCAACAGGGGTATTTTGGCGACGGTGTATGCAGATGTCAAGGACGGAGTAGCCTTTGAGCAAATCAGAAAAGTATATGAAGAATACTACAGGGATGAATTTTTTGTAAGACTTCTTGACGACGGCAAATGCGCCGATATTCACAATGTGCGCTATTCCAACTTCTGCGATGTTTCAATTCATTATGACAAGCGTGCAAATAAGCTCGTTGCCTGCGCGGCTATTGACAATATGGTCAAGGGAGCGGCAGGTCAGGCAATTCAGAATATGAACATAATTTTCGGACTTGATGAAACGACGGGACTTGTTATTGTTCCTCCTGCCTTTTAACGCAGAAAATAATCTATCCCAACAAAACGCAGTACCAAAGGATTGATAAAATGGAAAGCTATAAATTTATTGACGGCTCGGTCACCGCTCCGCTCGGCTTTACCGCCCAGGGCGTGTGCGCAGGCATTAAGCAGTACGGCGGAAGCCCGGCGGCAGTTACGACTGCTGCGGTTGAGGCTGATGAACCGGCACCCGGCGCAGCAAAGCGTGACCTTGCTATGATATATTGCGACGTACCCTGCAGCGCTGCGGCGATTTTTACGAAAAACCTTGTGAAAAGCTCAGCTATAGAGGTCACAAAAAAGCATCTTAAAAACGGTGTTGCTCAGGCGGTTATTGTCAATTCGGGCAACGCCAACACCTGCAATGCCGACGGAGTTGAAATTGCCGTAAAAATGTGCGCTGTTGCCGCCGTTACCCTCAATGTAAATCCGGATGATGTAATTGTCGCTTCAACGGGGGTAATCGGTCAGCCATTGCCCATTGAGCCCGTTATTAAAGGCGCGGCTGCGATGAAGGGCACGCTTTCAAAAAGCGGCGGCACAAACGCTGCCGAGGCAATTATGACTACAGATACGGTGAAAAAAGAAATTGCAATGGAAATGACGCTCGGCGGCAGAAAGGTTACGGTCGGCGGTATAGCCAAGGGCAGCGGTATGATTCATATCAATATGGGTACAATGCTCTCGTTTGTTACGACCGATGCGGCAATTTCTTCAAAAATGCTGGAGGAGGCTCTGAAAGAGGCAGCCGAGGACAGCTACAATATGGTCAGCATTGACGGCGACACCTCCACAAACGACACGCTCGCTGTTATGGCCTCCGGACTTGCGGAAAACGCAGAAATCACCGAAAAAAACGAGGATTACAATACATTTGTCTGCGGTCTTACCGCAGCCTTTAAGAAACTTGCGAAAAAGCTTGCAGCCGACGGAGAGGGCGCAACAAAGCTGCTTGTGTGTACCGTAGACGGCGCAAAATCAAAAGAAGCTGCGGCGGCGGTTTCAAAGAGCGTTATCTGTTCAAGCTTGGTGAAGTCGGCTATGTTCGGCGCCGACGCAAATTGGGGAAGAGTCCTGTGTGCAATCGGTTACAGCGGAGCAGACGTTGACGTGAGCAAGGCAGAGGTTTCCTTTAAATCGGCAAAGGGCGCAATTCTTGTATGCAAAAACGGAGCGGGGGTTGAATTTTCCGAGGAAAAGGCAAAGGAAATTTTGCTTGAAAAAGAGATTGATATTTTGATTTCGCTCCACGACGGCAGCGGCTGCGCAGAGGCTTACGGCTGTGATCTGACGTACGATTATGTAAAAATTAACGGAGATTACAGAACATAACCTATTTGCCGATGTTAAGCGGGTTTTGCTCCGAGTTAAATAAACAGCAAACAGCGGAGTGGGCGGGATTAAGCAAAGCAAACCCGATTGACTCCGATTTAAAGATAAAAATATAGGAATGATAAAATGGACACTTCAAAAAGAGCAAAAATTCTGATACAGGCAATGCCGTATATAAAAAAATATTCCGGCGAAACAATCGTAGTAAAATACGGCGGCAACGCTATGATTAACGAGGAATTAAAGGCGGCTGTAATGAGCGACCTTGTGCTTATGCAGCTTGTGGGAATAAACGTTGTGCTTGTTCACGGCGGCGGCCCCGAAATCAACGCAATGCTCAGGGCTGTAGGCAAGGAGAGCAAATTTGAAAACGGTATGCGTGTTACCGATAAGGAAACCATTGACATTGTGCAGATGGTGCTTGCCGGCAAGGTAAACAAGAGTCTTGTGCAGCTCCTTGAAAGTCACGGCGGCAAGGCTATTGGACTTTGCGGACTTGACGGAAAGCTGCTTATGGCAGACAAGCTTGTTTCAAGTGTTGATTTGGGCTATGTCGGAGAAATCAGAGAGGTTAATCCCGACCCTCTGAAAAATGCGATGTCAAACGGATATATTCCTATTGTGGCTACCGTTGCAGGCGGCTATGACGGCAATGTTTACAATATAAACGCCGACCTTGCGGCGGCGCAGATTGCCGCAAAGCTCGGCGCCAAAAAGCTGATTCTTATGACGGACATAAGAGGACTTTTGAGGGATGTCAATGACGAAAGCTCGCTGATTTCCGTTGTCAATGTCAGCGAGGTTCCGATGCTCAAGCGCGACGGAATTATCAAGGGCGGAATGATTCCGAAAATTGACTGCTGTGTTGAGGCGGTACGCAGCGGAGTGAGCCGTGCCCATATAATAGACGGCAGAATAGAACACTCAATTTTGCTTGAATTGTTCAGTGACGAGGGCATAGGCACAATGTTCTATTAAAATCGGAGTTAAGGTAAGGAATATGGAAATAAGAGAAATGCTCATTGATGATTATGATGAGGTTTACGCCATGTGGCTCACTACCTCAAGGCGCGCTCTCTCACGTGCGGACGAAAGACCGCAGATGGAGCGCTACCTGCGGCGTAATGCCGGAATGAGTCAGGTTGCGGTGACCGACGGTAGAATAGTCGGTACGGTGCTTGCGGGACACGACGGACGCAGAGGATTTATTCATCATATGGCGGTGTTGCCCGAATACAGGCGCAAGGGAATAGGACATAAGCTTGCAAAAAGGGCGATTGAAAAAATTAAAGAGGAAGGTATTGACAAAACGCATATTTTCTGTTATCAAAACAACGAAACAGGTCAGAGCTTTTGGAAGGATTTCGGCTTTGAAAAGCGTGACGATGTGTATGTTTATTCCTATGACAACAGAAAAATCTGATACAAAAGGAATGGATAATTTGAATACAAAAGAGAAAGATTTAAAATATATTATGCACACCTACGGCCGCTATGACGTGGCGCTTAAAAGCGGTAAGGGCGCAGCGGCATATGACGAGGACGGCAAAAAATATATTGACGTTTCATCGGGCATAGGCGTGAACAGTCTCGGCTACTGCGACGAAGGCTGGGTAAACGCAGTTTCAAAGCAAGCGGGCACAATTCAGCATATGTCAAATTATTTTTACTGTGATCAGTCGGCGGAGCTTGCCGAAAAGCTCTGCACGCTGACCGGCTTTGCCAAGGTCTGTTTCGGCAACAGCGGAGCCGAAGCAAACGAATGTGCAATCAAAATTGCACGCAAATACAGCTTTGACAAATACGGCAGGGAGCGCAACAGGATTGTAACTCTCAAAAACTCGTTTCACGGCAGAACCGTAACAACGCTTGCCGCAACGGGGCAGGACGTTTTTCACAACTATTTTTTTCCGTTTACCGAGGGATTTGATTATGCGCAGGCGAACGATATGGAGTCGTTTAAAAACACAGTAAGCGACAAAACCTGCGCCGTGCTGTTTGAGGTTATTCAGGGCGAGGGCGGAGTAAATATCCTTGATAAGGATTTTGTGCAGTCGCTTGTAAGTCTGTGCAAAGAAAAGGATATACTCGTTATTATCGACGAGGTACAGACAGGCATCGGCAGAACAGGCAAGCTTTTCGCCTATGAAAATTACGGTATTATGCCCGACCTCATAACCGTTGCAAAGGGGCTCGGCGGCGGACTTCCCATAGGAATTTGTATGTGCAGCGATAAGCTCAAGGACGTTATGTCGCCGTCAACGCACGGAACAACCTTCGGAGCAAATCCGGTTGTCTGCGCCGGAGCGAACTATGTGATTGATAAAATTGCGAATCCGGATTTTTTGAGCGAGGTTGAAAAAAAGGTCGCATATCTCGAAGCAAAGCTTATAAAACCCTACGGAGTGAAAAGCGTTTGCAGAATGGGACTTATGATTGGAATTGAGCTTGAAAATGGCGACGCCCACGACATGGCGATAAAATGCGTTGAAAACGGGCTTTTGATTATCACCGCAAAGGAAAAGCTCAGAATGCTTCCACCGCTTGTTATTACATACGATGAGATTGACGAAGCTGTTAAAATACTTGAAAAAACATTAAAGGAGAGCATATAATGAAACACTTACTAAAACTTGAGGATTGGACAACCGAGGAAATTATCAATACCCTTAACCTTGCCGACCAGCTTAAATATGAGCAGAAGCACGGCATAGAGCATAAAATTTTAAAAGGAAAAACCCTCGGTATGATATTTGAAAAGGCAAGCACACGTACCCGTGTATCCTTTGAGGTGGGTATGACTCAACTCGGCGGTTATCCGCTGTTTTTGTCGTCAAACGACCTGCAAATTGGCAGGGGAGAGCCTGTTGAGGATACCGCAAGGGTGCTTTCACGCTTTTTGGACGGAATTATGATTCGTACCTTTAAGCAGGAGGAGGTTGAGGCTCTTGCGCAATACGGCTCAATCCCGATTATAAACGGACTTACGGATTACTGTCATCCATGTCAGGTGCTTGCGGACCTTATGACTATCCGTGAGTTCAAGGGCAAGCTTGAGGGACTCAAGATGTGCTTTATCGGCGACGGCAATAATATGATGAATTCCTTAATTGTCGGTGCGTTAAGCACGGGAATGAGCTTTTCGGCCGCTTGTCCCGAGGGATATATGCCCCCCGAGCATATACTTGAATTCGGCGAAAAATACGGCAACGGAAGGTTTGAAATCGTGCGTGACCCCAAAGAGGCTGCAAAAAATGCCGACGTGGTTTACACCGACGTATGGGCATCAATGGGCCAGGAAGAGGAGAAAAAGGCTCGTGAAGCCGCATTTGAGGGCTATCAGGTGAACAATGACCTTATGTCCGTAACAAATGCCGAGTGTATGGTTCTTCACTGTCTGCCGGCTCATCGCGGCGAGGAGATTACCGCCGATGTATTTGAAGCTCACGCAAATGAAATCTTTGAGGAAGCCGAAAACCGTCTGCACGCTCAAAAGGCAGTTCTTGTGGAATGTATGGCTGATAAAAGAGCAGAGGATTAGGCAAAGAAAGCGAGTAAACAATGAAAATTTTATCCGGCTCTCCCGATAATTACATTGAATTATTCAGAACCTCTCTTTTGTTTGCAGGAATATCGGATGAAAAAATCGAAATTTTTCTCAAGGCAAGCAATTATAAATTATATGAATTTTTAAAGGGTGAAGAATTGCCGCTAATGCCCGACTGTATCCCCATTGTGATAACGGGAGTGATTGCTGCCTATATTTTGAATAAAGACGGAAGACGATATTTTGATAATTGCTATATGCCTGCTTATGCTGCTATCATACCTCAAAGCAGGGAAACGGGCTTGGTATCAACGGCAGCTTTACCTGAAAAAAATATGCCTCCTTTTATGCGGAAGTCAACGGAGCAGTCGTCTTTAGCACCCAAAAAAATTAACAAAATTTATCCAAATAGAATTACTGTTGCAAAACGACACTCCGTTGTAATGTTTCTTGATAAGGCTGCTTATATGGAACCGAACCCATCCATATTTGTACTGCAAAGTGAAATTATGCGAAATATTATCAACATTTATAACAATGCGAGCATTATCCTTTTGGATCGTTCTACATACATTTCGGAAACGACTGCATATAAAAAGGTTATGAACTTTTTATATGCAGAGTGCAGTGAAGTGATCTTGACATTGCCGATTTCACGCAATGATCTTGCCGACCTCTTAAATATCGATACAAGCACACTGATGAGAGTGTTTAAAGAGCTGAAAAAGGAAGGCATTATTGATTACAATAAGGATAACATAACAATTAAAGATTTTAATTTATTATCATAATACAACCAATTTGCCGATGTTAAGCGAGCTTACATCGGGACTTGCTCCGAGTTAAAAAACAAATAACAGCGCCCGTACATCATTTATACGGGCGCTGTTTTGTTTGCGAATTTCTTGCCGTTTATACAGGAAGCAGGGACAAAATCCAATCGTAAAGCGGAACAAGGGCTATCGGCAGAAAAATTGCCGGAACCATATTCATAACCTTTAGCTTGGTGATTGAGAGTATGTTAAGCGCAAGCCCTATAATAATTATGTACCCCACGCAGTTCATTTCATTTATCACCGCAGTTGTCAAAAGCGGCTCAACCCACACGGCAAGCAGGGTTATAAGCCCCTGATATACCAGTACAAAGGCGGCTGAGAACAGAACGCCGACGCCGAGCGTGCTTGCAAAAATTATGCTTGAACAAAAGTCCATTGCTGACTTTGTAAACAAAACCGAGCAGTCGCCGTCAAGTCCTGCCTGAAGTGAGCCGACAATGGTCATTGCGCCCACACAGAACAAAAGGGAAGATGACACAAAGCCCTGCGCTACGGTTGAGCCTTCGCCGCCCTTGCTCAGCTTGCGTTCGATGAATACGCCCAGACCGTTCACTCTCTTGTCAAGGTCAATCAGCTCTCCGATTACAGTTCCGAGAATCATTGAAATTACAACCACCAGCGTGTTTTCTCCGCAAAGGCAGCCCGATATTCCGATAAAGGCGATAATAAGTCCCAGCGCCTTGAACACCGAGTCGCTCACTCTCTGCGGTATTCCCTTTTTAAAAATAAGTCCTATTGCTCCTCCGAGCAGCACCGTTGCGGTGTTCACAAAGGTTCCGATTAAGCCGGTCATAGTTTAAATCTCCAAATCCTCGTAATTTACATAAATTTCAGATAAATTATACAATATTTTGCGCTAACAATCAACCGTGAAAAATTAAGTCCTGCAATCGGTTGAATTTATCGGGCGTTTATGATAAAATAAAATATATATTTTATTTACTTATATTTTTTCACTTCTTTTTTGTTGACAATAATGCTATCGCTTTTGAAAGGGGAAATCGGATATGTGCGGTATATGCGGATTTACGGGGCAGATTGAGGACAGGGACAATGTTATAAGCAGAATGACAGAGGTTATTACTCACAGAGGACCCGATTCTAACGGTGTTTATACTGACGATAATATCGCAATGGGCTTTCGCCGCTTGTCTATTATTGACCTTGATGCAGGCCATCAGCCGATTTACAATGAGGACAAAACTCTTGTACTTACATTCAACGGAGAGATTTATAACTATAAGGATTTAAGAAAAGAGCTTATCAAGTTAGGACATAAATTTTACACCGACACCGACAGCGAGGTGCTTGTACACGGATTTGAGGAATGGCAGGAGGATTTGCTGCCGAGGCTCAGGGGAATGTTCGGCTTTGCAATTTACAATACAAAGGATAATTCCGTTTTTATCGCCCGTGATTTTTTCGGCATCAAGCCTATGCACTACACACAGGTTGGCAATGACTTTGTATACGCCAGCGAAATAAAGAGTATTCTTGAATATCCGAAATTTGAAAAGAAATTCAACACAAAGGCGCTTGATTCTTACCTTTCGTTCCAATACGTTGTACCGCCCGAAACCTTTTTTGAGGGTGTTTACTGCCTTTTGCCCGGTCACTACCTTTGGTACCGCAACGGAGAGATTGAAACCACACGCTACTTTGAGCCTAAGTTTAATCCCGATGAGGAAATGACCGAGGAGGAAGCTGTAGATAAGATTGAAAAGGTGTTTGAAGATTCCGTAAACGCGCACAAAATAGCCGACGTTGAGGTTGGCTGCTTCCTTTCGAGCGGCGTTGACTCAAGCTATGTTTCAACATATTTTGCAGACCAAAAAACCTTTACCGTTGGCTTTGATTTCGGCGAGCATTATAATGAAATCAGCTGGGCTGAGGGGTTGAGCGAGAAAATCGGCGTTGAGCATCATACCCACCTTATTTCAAGCGAGGAGTTTTGGGATGCTGTTCCTACGGTTCAGTATTATATGGATCAGCCGCTTGCCGACCCGTCTTGCATTGCGCTGTACTTTGTATCACGGCTTGCAAGTCAGTATGTTAAGGTTGTGCTGTCGGGCGAGGGGGCAGACGAGCTTTTCGGAGGCTACACCTGCTATGATTCGCCGAGAGCATACAAGATTTATCAAACCGTTGTACCGCACTGCATACGCAAGGCCATAAGAGCCGTGTGCAAGCATTTGCCCGACATTAAAGGCAGAGATTATCTTATCCGTGCAACCGATCCTCTTGAGGAGCGTTATATCGGAAATGCCTATATGTATGATTATGACCAAAAGCGTGATTTGCTTAAGGACCCGTCTATTGCGACACGTCCGCAGAATTATACAAGAAAGCATTACATTCGCGCGCGCAAGTATGATGACGTCACAAAAATGCAATACCTTGATATAAATATGTGGATGGTCGGAGATATTTTGCTTAAAGCCGACAGAATGAGTATGGCTAACTCTCTTGAGCTGAGAGTTCCGTTCCTTGATAAAGAGGTGTTCAAGGTTGCTTCAACGCTCCCCACAAGACTGCGCTGCAACAGAAAAAATACAAAGTATGCAATGCGCAAGGCTGCGGTTCGCCATTTGCCTGAGGCTACAGCCGAAAAGAAAAAGCTCGGATTCCCCGTACCCACCCGTGTGTGGCTGCGTGACGAAAAATATTACAATGTAGTAAAGAAAAAATTTAAGGGTAAAACTGCCGAAAAATTCTTTGATACCGATAAGATAGTAAATTGGCTCGACAGACATTACAACGGCAAAGAGGATAACAGCCGTCAGGTTTGGACGATTTATGTATTTCTTGTTTGGTATGATATTTATTTTGATGTGGACGATGAAAAGGTGCAAAAGCCCGTCAATCACCTTGACGAGCTTAAAGCGATTGCCGACGCAAGACGTGAAAAGCAGCTTAACGCCCCCGGAGAGGTGATTATCGAGGCGGCTCAATCGGTGGATGAAAGCTACGGAAAAGCTGAGCCGGACAGCGATAATTCGGATAATGCGGACAGCGAAGAAAATAGTTTATCCGAGGACATAGATGCGCAGGAAGCTCCAAAAGCGGAAAACGCTCCCGAAGAACCGGACGACGGAAGCGAGCCTGCAATAATTGAGAATGACGATGAGCCCGATGCTGAGCCTGAAGATAAAAGGGAAGAGTATATCAACATTTCCAATCCGGAGGATAAGGAAATTTACGATGCTCCGCGCAAGCCCAAAACTCCGCAGGAGCAGCTGCAAATGGCGCTTGACGGAATTGAAAAGCGTTCAAAATATCTTGATGAGCCTAATGTAATTTCCGACGAAGCGATTGATAATATCGTAAGCTCAATTCATCTTTATGAGGACAAAGATAAAAACGAATAACAGAAAATTTAAAGGGAATTCCAAATACGGCTGCGTATGCTCTTAAACCGACAGCATTACAAGGCTGAGCATATTCCGCATAATTTTGTATTCGCTTTCAAAATCCGACAGGGGCAGGGGATTTTCTCCGAGCCCCATTTCAATAGTAAGAGCGGGTCTTTTGAAATTTTCAATGAACCAATCCTTAAAACCGCCGCCGGTGGCAATTTCCTCGGGAAAGGCTATGTTATAACCGCTGACCTGAGAAAGCGCAGAAGCAAGACGGAAGCTTTTAACGGGAGTGTGCTCTCCGAAGGAGCAGTAAATTTCACGGCCCTGGCTGTGAAGCGCTATTGCGCATTCAAATTTTGTTTTGCGGCAGAGGTTTGTAACAGCCCTTGTTTCCGGCTCGCTTTCGGGGAATGTTCCGCCGAAGCGTGTAGCCGAGGGGGATTTTATGTTCAGGCTCAGCTCACGTTTTTTAAGTGCCTTCCATCCGGCGTTGAAGTTGTGATTTATATCAACGCCTCTTGCGTTTGCCTGCCATTTATTTGCGGCGGCACAAACCGTATCAACAAGCTTTTTGTATTTCATTGCGGCGCTGCTTCCGTGAAGTGCAATTTCAACTCCGTCCGGGTTTACGCACGGCACTACGGTAAGTCCCCGATTTTTGAAAACGTCGTCTGCGCTGTGTCTGCCGATTTCGGCTTTGTCAGCGATCGCCTCGGCACATTCTTCAAAAAATTTGAGCGCGGTCAAAACCGTCAGATACTCCGAGCCGTGAAACCCGCCGCAGCAGAGTATGCGATTTTTTGTGTTTCCTATATGCAGAGCGTCAATACATCTTCCGCAAACGCTTTTTCCGACGCAGAAACGCTGAACAAAGCGGTATTTATCGGTGATTTTTTAATTATTTCTTTTCTTGTTTTGCAGTCGGGCAGAGCATTATAATTTAACATAAGTTAAGAATTGTCCTTTCATATTTTATCGGCATAATTTGAAATCAGGAGGAATTATTACGGAACTATCGGAAAAAACTCTTTCAAGTAAAAATATATACGACGGCCGCATTTTGCATATAACCCTTGATGAGGTGGAGCTTCCCGACGGACGAAGGTCCAAACGAGAGGTTGTCAATCATCCGGGCGGAGTTGCCGTGGCGGCGCTTGACGCTGATAACAACCTGCTTTTTGTAAGACAGTTTCGTTATCCCTACAAGGAGGTTGTGCTTGAGCTTCCTGCCGGAAAGCTCGAAAAGGGAGCGACTCCGCTTGAAAACGGAAAGCGTGAGCTGCTTGAAGAAACCGGAGCTGTCGGTTATTCATATATTTCGTTGGGAAAGCTGTATCCGTCGCCCGGCTACACCTCTGAGATTATCCATCTTTATGCCTGCAGAGTACAGTCGCAGAGCGAAAACAGGCTTGACGAAGGCGAATTTTTGAACGTAGAGAAAATTCCGCTTGACAAAGCCGTGGAGATGGTGCTTAACAACCTGATTCCGGACTCAAAAACGCAGACGGCAGTGCTTAAAACGGCAATGCTGCTTAACAGCGGCAGAATTTGAGGTATAAAAATATTTATGCAGAATTTTTTTGAAATATTACCCGAAAAACAAAACACCGCAATAGCGCTCGGATTTTTTGACGGACTTCACACGGGGCACCGCAGAGTAATTTCTCTTGCTTCGGCTCAAAGAAGCAACGGCTTGATCCCCGTTTGCTTTACCTTTGCGCAAAGCCCCAAAAGCGTGCTGACAGGCAGACGCTGCCCCTCTCTGATGACAAAGCAGGACAAGCTTTCTGCGCTCGGCAGGCTCGGAATCGAGCATATTTACTGCGCTGATTTTAAGGAGCTTATGAATATGTCGGCGCAGAGCTTTGTTGAGGAAATTTTGATTAAAAAGCTCAGGGCAAGGGCGCTTTTTTGCGGATTTAATTACCGCTTCGGCAAGAACGACGAGGGAAATGTTGAAATTCTGAAAGACTTGTGCGAAAGGTTTAAGATAAGCCTTACGGTTGTTCCACCCGCTATGATAAACGGAGAGGTCGTTTCATCGACTCTTATCCGCCGTCTGATAACCGACGGCGAGGTGCGCAGCGCAAATTCCATGCTCTGCGAAAAATTCGGCTTTTCCTCGGTTATTGAGCATGGAAAAAGGCTCGGCAGAACGCTCGGAACGCCTACCATAAATCAGCCTCTTTGCAGTGAGCTGACAGTGCCCCGATTCGGCGTGTACGCCTCCTCGGTTACTCTTGAAAACGGCGACAATTACTGCGGCGTTACCAATATCGGTGTTAAGCCGACAGTCGGCAGCTTTGCGCCGTTATGCGAAACCTGGATGCCCGAATATAAGGGCAAAGAAATATACGGACA
>JAJQDK010000043.1:11646-18489 GCA_021202245.1 Clostridiales bacterium | reverse complement strand
AATTGTTATGCGAACTCTGCCATTCAAAATCACCGGGTGATTTAACGGGCGGAGAAGGCTTGTAGGGTGGTTTGCGTGAGTTTTGCCTCCGGTCGGATCTGTCGTGTCTGTCGTGAGATTTTCTCTGTCTTTCCTTCGGCGGAAGCGCCTGTTTCATAGACAGGCTGATTTTGCCGTCGTTTAAGGCAAGCACCTTCACCTTTACGGTTTGTCCGAGCTTTACGTAATCACTGATTTCGTTTATATACGTAGGCGCAACCTCGGAAATATGTACCATACCTGTTTTGGAATCGGGTAAATCAACAAACGCTCCAAACTTAGTAATTCCCGATACCTTGCCTTCCAGAATCATTCCGACTTCAATTGCCATAAAAAAATATTACCCCTTAAAGTTATTCTACCCTTTTAATTTCTTTTTATCAATCTCCGGCTACGTTAATGAAAATTCTTTCGCCGTCACTCACGTAGCCGAGATCGTCCTCTGCTATTTTTTCTATATACTCGGAAAGGTCGTCACCTTCGTAGTTCTGAACCTTTTCAAGATACTGCGTTTGAATTTCAACAACATTTATCTGCTGCTGCAACTCCTCAAGCTCAGCCTTTTTGTCACCAATTTCAACGGTCTGAATTATTATGGTAATTACTGCATAAAAAGTAAAGCCGATAATCGCAAGATAAATCAAAATATGCCTTTTTTTCTTATGCTTTTTGGGTTGTATTTCCTTTATCGTGTCATCATCATTCTGAGGCGCCTTTTTGCTCTTTGTGTTTTCCTTTTCGTTTCTCATTAGCTGTCATTACCCTTTTATTCAATGCAAAGAAACATTTATTTCCGGATACTCTTACCTTTATAAAGATATTATACAATATCTTGTACGCAATTTTCAATAGCTTTTTTGTAAAATTTTTAATTTTTCCCTGAATTTTGCGTGAAATTTTTTTGGAAGTAATAATAAGAGGACAATAAATTTTAGAAAACAGTCTGCCCAAGCTTGCCCTGTAAATAAAGAATCCGGCTGCACAGCCGATAAAAACATACACCCTTATATATCCGTACAAAAACGCCGTTGAAAAATAAAATATAGCAGCTGCCGACAGGAGCATAAACAGAAAGTCACAGATAAAGGTTGAAGCCTTCCCCGAGCAAAACGCCGTTCTGAATATTTTGAACAAGCCGTAAACGGAACCGAGAACAGCGCCCAATATCAACGAATACGCAAAAGCTGTGCTTTGCTCAAGAAATGTCAGTTCCAAACTCTTTCCCCTGAATCACTTGAATAGTTTTGACAGCTTTGAACGTGATACATCGCTGCCGAGATATTGCAGGGCATTGATTTTGCCGTCTATTGACATATCCCCCGTTTCAAGACAAAGTCTGTCAATGTGGAGCCCCTCGCCCTTGATAATAAGAGTTCCGCAGGAGGTTTTTGCTGAAACGGACTCCTCGTTAAATCCGTTTACATCCTCAACGCCCGTTAAAACAAGCTTTTTTCTGTTGTCAAGCATAAGAGTATGGATTTTTGCCTTAGGAATTTCGGACATATACAAAAGCCTCCGTATAATCTTTAAGTAAGCGCGGGTTGTGCGGTATCACTTAATAATTTATACGGAGATAACTTTTAAAATATACATTTTTACACAGAGGAAGCACGACGTGCCGATTTAAAGCACAGCCTCATACATAGCTTCGGCTTCCTCCTTGCGGACAACGTCCTTAACCTCTTTAACCCTAACTTTTACCGAGCGGGAGCCCATAGTGATTTCGACAACATCGCCGGGCTTAACGTCGTAAGAAGCACGGGCGACTTTGCCGTTTACAATAATTTTTCCGGCGTCGCACGCCTCGTTTGCAACGGTTCTGCGCTTAATTAAGCGGGAAACCTTAAGAAATTTATCAAGTCTCATTTTTCCTCCAAAATAAAGCAAAAGAAAAGTAAAAGAGCCGTTGAGTCAATGTATACACATCAACAACGGCTCTGATAATGTAATAAACATTTTTTGTTCACAGCGGTTTTAAATCACTGGCCTGCCTTAAAAGTGGGAACCTTAGAAGCAGGAATTTCAATGGTGTTGCCTGTTCTGGGGTCACGGCCGGTTCTTGCGTTTCTGAGGCGCTGTTCAAATGTACCGAAGCCTGTAATCTGAATCTTCTCACCCTCGGCAACCTTGTTGACGATAGTGTCGAGCATAGCCAATACTGCCTTTTCTGCATCCTTCTTAGAAAGTCCGCTCTGTTCAGCAACAGCAGCGATGAGTTCCGTTTTTTTCATTGCGAAATCCTCCGTAAATTTAATTATTTATTTTAACTTCATCCCATAGGGAATTAAGTTCATCAAGTGAAGCTGTTTTCATATCAATACCTCTTTGAGCAGCAAGCTGTTCAACTCCGGAAAAGCGCTCCGTAAATTTGTCGCACGCATCATACAGCGCCTTTTCGCTGTCGATATTTAAAAAGCGAGCAACATTAACTGCGGAAAACAGTACGTCTCCGAGCTCCTCGTATTGATTGTCAGCATCATTGTTGTCTATTGCAAGCTTAAGCTCGCCGCATTCCTCAAGCAATTTATCAAGCGCACCGTCAACACTGCTCCAGTCAAAGCCGACCTTAGCCGCTTTCTGCTGGATTTTGGTGCTTCTCATCAGAGAAGGCAACGCCTTTGATACGCTCTCCATAGCCTGAGTCTGAGTTTTTTGTGATTTGGTACGCATTTTTATGGCGTCCCAATTTTTTAATACCTTATCGGTTGTATCCGCATCCACATTACCGAAAACGTGGGGATGACGGATAATAAGCTTTTTGCAGATTCCGTCGCACACATCGTCAACGGTGAAATTACCTTTCTCGCTTTCAATTTCGCTGTGCAATGCAACCTGAAGCAGCACGTCGCCGAGCTCCTCCTTAAGCAAATCAAGGTCATCTGTATCAATAGCCTCAACCGCCTCGTAGGTTTCCTCGATAAAATTTGAGCGTATTGACTTGTGGGTCTGCTCCCTGTCCCAGGGACATCCCTCGGGAGATCTGAGTATCTTTACAATTTCAATCAAATCATCAAAATTATAATTTTGCTTCTCTTTAAAATCCACTTAAGTAACCTCCGCACAAAGCTATTAAACTGTAAAGCTAATCCACAATTATCTATTTTACCCAATAAGGTGCCATTTTTCAAGTACTTTTGAAATTTTTTCCCCTTTAGGCAAAAATTTTATTTCAGTTGCCGTAAAAGCTCGCAAAATCAACAAAGCAATTACGTATATAACCACTGCGCAAACGATAGCGATGACGGTTGAAAGCCTTTGCGGCATATAATTTGAGCAGAGCATATTTGTAAAATAGGCTGCAGCCGAGCTTAAAACTGCGCCGATAAGAGGCTTGACAGTGGTTGTGAAAAAGTTAATTGAAACCTTTGAATGCTTTACAAGCAGATAGGTTCCTATCAACAAAATAACCGCATAGCCGACAAGCGTGCCTGCCGTGGCGCCCTGAATGTTTATTTCGGGAACACTTACGAACATCCACGTTACGCCGATTTTTATAAGCATGCACAGCGCATACAGCTTTGTGGGCAAATCCACTCTGCCTATGCCCTGAAGCATACTGCAAATAGGAGTGGTAGCTGCATTAAATATGGTTGTGATACCCATAATTGTAAGCACATTTCCGCCTATGTCAATAATAGCGTCGCCCGAATATATAAACTGCATTATCGGGTGGGCAAGCACACAAAGTCCGAGTCCCATGGGAAGGGTAAACATCATAGTCATCCGTATGACCGTTTCAATGGACTTTTTAAGCTCTTCCTTATTCCCCTTGGTCCAGGAGCTTGTGACATTGGGCATTGCGCTTGAGCCGAATACCTGAGTAACTGCCGTGACAAGCTGCATCAGGGTAAGCGTGGACGAGTAACAGCCCCACAGCTGAGTGTGTATTGTAATATGCTCTCTGTCGGTATAAACCGATTCCCTTGAAAAATACTGACTGTATTGGTCATAGAGCGCATCGGGATTGGTTTCGGCAAGATTAAGCAAAACACGCTGAATAATAACCTGGTCAATCAGCGAGCCGATGCTCATTATAAAAGCGCCCAACACTGTGGGAACAGCAGTTTTGCATATAACAACAAAGGTTTCACGCTTTGAGCGCGCTTCGATTGAATTTTGATAATATTCCTCGGGGATGCCGTCGCCGTTTATTTTAAAACGCAGAAGCATAGACAAAAACGAAAACAGACTGCCCAGACTTATTCCGCAGATTGCGCCCGCAACAGAAAATGCAAGAATGGTGTTATGGGCCTCGGTTTCGCTTTCAAAAACGAAATTTAAGAACGTACCCGTGCTTTCATAAGAGGAAATGCCGCAGCGCATTACAAGATAGGCTAACAAGGTGCCCAAAACAAGCTTGGTCGCCGCCTCGATTATCTCGGATACAGCAGTGGGAACCATATTGCGCTGTCCCTCAAAATATCCTCGGTACATTGAAGCAAAGCAGCCGAACAGCAGGGTGGGCGCAAGGCAAAGCATAGCGTAAATTGAATAGGGCGAGTTTATTATATTGATGTAAATAAAGCTGCCGCCAATCATTATCAAAAAGCAAACAAAGCCTACGATTGTGAAAAACGGAACAGATACCTTATGTATTTGCTTTACGTCATTATAACGCTTCTGCGCCATGCTTTCAGATACAAGACGGGAAATTGCAATAGGCAATCCTCCCGTAGCCACGGTGAAAATTACAACAAAAATTTCATAGGCATTGCTGTAAAGTCCCATGCCGAGGGTAGCATATTCATCGCCGAAGGTAGAGTAAATATTTGTTAGCAGTACCTTGTCAAGCAGACCGAACACCTTGACAATAACCATACTCAGCGTAAGGACGGCTGCGCCCTTGAGGAAGGTTTGCGAGGTGTCTTTTTCGGAATTTGCTACCGCATTATATTTTTTAGACAAATGAAATCACCTTTGAAAATAATTTTTGAGTGCAATTACTCGGCTTGTGTATCTTCCTGTGCCTGTGTATTTTCAATTACATCCTCGGCAGCATCAGCTTCGTCGGCAGAAGCTTCGGCGCCGTCGGCATCCTCAAGCTCAAGCTTTGCGCCGCAAATATTGCAAAAAAGCGAATTTTTGGGTACGCTTGCATCGCAATTAGGGCATTTGCGCTGATTTTTAGCAGCTGCAATATGCTCATTGACAGCGGCAAGATTATCCTTCAGCTCGGTTATCTGCTCAACAGTCTCGGCAATTTGCTCGGACATATCAACATTCTGAGTCTGTGCCTTGTACGTAATTGCGCCGAGGTCACGGAGCTTGCTGTTTATGTCGTTTCTTATTTCCGAAGCGGTTATCTTGTGCTTTGAAGAGTCATACACCTCGGAAGCCTTTTTGGAAACGGCAGAAGCCGCAGCCTTTGCGTTTACAACCATATCATCAAAAATACCGTCAAATTTTCCCATAATAATTCCAGCCTTTCTGTATCGGTAAACATTGATTTTATCAGTGAATACTTTTATTATGTTGAGTATTATAACACTGTTATCAACAATAATCAACAGTATTATTTGCCGTAAAATGTTTTTATTGCGTTTTTTCTTTCGATAATTTCGTCAAATCTGTCTATGTATTCATAGGGATATTTGAAATTAAATACCCGTTCGAGATAATCGGGGTTGTTCCTTTTGAGCTTTGTCACTCCGTCCGAACCGCAGGAGAGAATTGTGTGCGTTTCGTCCATTACATAAACATTGTAAAGACTTTCGTAACCCCTTAAAGACCAGCCCACGTTTTCAAGATTGCCCACCATTCTGCTCTGACGATACATATAGTAGGGTATGTAATCTCCGTCGGTAAGCGTTTTTTGCGTATAATCGAGCATTTTTCGAGCTTCACGGGCGGTATCGGTATCAAGCGTGACTCCCTGAGTAGTAAGAGCCGACGCTCTTTTCATGCAAAGCGTGTGAACTGTAATACATTCTGGCGACAGGGATTTGATTGAATCAAGAGAGCTTTTAAAGCTTTCAAAGCTATCGCCGGGCAATCCGGCGATTAAATCGGTGTTGATGTTTTTAAAACCGCATTTTCGCGCAAGCTCAAATGCATTAAAAAACTGCTCGGCAGTGTGCTTTCTTCCGATATTTTTCAGAACATCTTCATTTAATGTCTGAGGATTTATGCTTATTCTGTCAACTTTATTTTCTTTTAAAGCAATAAGCTTTTCGGTGTCAACGGTGTCGGGACGACCGCCCTCAACGGTGAATTCCCGGCAGGTGCTCATATCAAAGCTTGAGTTTACGGTGCCGAGCACTCTGTCAAGCTGAACGGCTGTGAGCGTTGTGGGAGTTCCGCCACCGAAATATACGGCTTCAAGTCTTAAATTGAGGGAATTTGCAATCTCGGCAACCGTCTTGATTTCTTCACACAAAAGCTCAACATACGGTTCTATCAGCTTGCCCACCCGCTCTATTGACGACATCACAAATGAACAATAGCTGCATCTTGAGGGACAAAACGGTATTCCCACATACAGGCTGAAAGAATCGGGACGTGAGAGATCGAGTATTCGCTTTTCATTGCGCTCGGTTGTTCGGGCAAGGCGGAGCCTTTCTTCGCTCACATAAAAATCATCCGTAAACTTTTTTACCGCTCCCTGCTCCCCAAGCTCTCCGCTGAGCCGTCTGAAAAGCTTGACGGGGCGCACGCCGGTAAGCACACCCCACGGCTGAGTAATTCCCGAAAACCTGCACAGGATTTTATATATTAGCTGAGCGGTTATCAGCTCGTTTTCGTCGTCGTTATCGGATTTTTGAGCCATGTCCGAGGCAGAAAAATCATTTATGCAAACGCTCACGC
>JAJQDK010000043.1:0-11636 GCA_021202245.1 Clostridiales bacterium | reverse complement strand
ACTTCGGAAAAAATGAAGGGCTTTTAGTATACGTAAAAATCTCAGTTAACATTGATTTTTTACTTCGGAAAAAAAAGCCGTGTGAGATTTTCAAGCTCAAACCAAAAGCTGTTGTTTTTTACATATAAATTCATATTACAGTCTTCTCATCAGCGGATTATATTTTCTTTCGTGTTCAAGCGTAGTAAGCTCGCCGTGTCCGGGGATAACCCTGTAATCGCCGTCAAGATTTTTCAGCTTAAGCAGCGACTGTATCATCATTTCGTCATTTCCCGTAGGCAAATCTGTTCTGCCGTAGGACTCGCAAAAGAGTGTGTCTCCGCTGAGAACGGTATTGTCAAATATAAACGCTCCGCAGCCGGTTGTATGACCGGGAGTTGTGATATATTTGATTTCAGTATTTCCGAGCATAAAGGTATCTCCGTCCTTAAGCAGAATATCCGCAGAAAACTCAGGAATAGCTTCTCCGTGAAAAATGCTGTGGTTATATTCGGAATTTTTCAAAAATTCGGCATTTTTTTCGCCGGTAATTATTTTTGCGCCGAAGCTGTCGGCAAGCTCCTTTGCATAGCCTATATGGTCGTAGTGACCGTGTGTCAGCATAACGTATTCAAGCCTTCCGCCGTTTTTGTTGATTTCTTCAATCAGGCTCTCGGATTTTGCTCCGGGATCTGCAACTGCGGCGGCGCCTGTTTCTTCGTCCTTTAAAAAGCAGCAGTTTGTCTGCAAATTTGTCACCTTAAATATTTTTACCGTAATCATCTTTTTAAATCCTTTGAATTTATTTCAACGGTAACGGGACCGTCGTTGATAAGCTCGACCTGCATATCGGCGCCGAAAACACCCTTTTCTACGCTGCTTATGCCGTTGCCGGAAAGCCTGCCGCAAAAATATTCATACAGCGGTTCGGCTGTTTCGGGGCGGGCAGCCGCCATAAAATTGGGGCGTCTGCCGTGGGTGCAGTCGGCGCAAAGCGTGAAGTTGGAAATAACCAACGCCGAGCCGTCAACATCGGAAATTGACAAGTTCATTTTGTCGTTTTCATCGGTAAAAATTCTGAGTCCCGATATTTTGTCCGCAAGCACCTCGGCTTCCCTTTTGTCGTCGCCGTTTTCAACTCCGAGCAAAACCAAAAAGCCTTTGCCCGTGCTTCCCACTGTTTTGCCGTCTACGGCAACGCTTGCCCGTAAAACTCTTTGTATAATCGCTTTCATACTATACTCTTTTAATCTCCTCTATGCCGTTAATATCGGAAAGCTTTGACAACACACCCCTGAGGTGGTTTTTGCCCATAACATCTATGGTAGCCGTTACTATAGCCTTGCCGTCACCGGTTTCTCTTGAATTGAGGGAATGAATGAAGATGTGCATATTTGAAAGCTTGATTGTAACGTCCGCCAAAAGTCCCGTGCGGTCGGTTGCCTTAATCTGAAGTGTGCTGCGGAACGCCTCTCCCACTTCGTCCTCCCAGTAACAGCTTATCCAACGCTCCGGTTCCTCGGATTTTGAAATATCCTCGGGGACGTTGGTGCAGCTGCGCTTGTGAATTGAAACGCCGTAGCCTCTTGTGATGTATCCTATAATATCATCGCCGGGCAGGGGATTGCAGCAGTTGGAAAACTTGACAAGCACATCGTCAGCTCCCTCTATAACCACGCCGGAGGTTGCCCTGTGCCGTTTGGCAGGCGCTTGCGGAACGTCGATTTCCTCAATATTGCTTGCAAACTCCTTTTGATATTCCTCCTTGATTCGGGGCATTATCTTCCAGAGCTGAACTCCGCCGTAGCCCACCGCAGCATAGAAATCATCCATATTGTTATACTGCTTTTTAAGAAGCATTCTGCGGAAGAAATCCTCGCTTTCCTCCTCGGTGAGGTTAATGCCCTGACGCTTAAATTCACGCTCAAGCATCTGCTTGCCCTCTAATATATTTTCATCACGCTTTTCGTGCTTATACCACTGCCTTATCTTTGATTTTGCCGATGCGGTTTTGCAGATGTCAATCCACGCCTTGTTCGGATGCTCCTCTTTTTGAGTTATAATCTCGCAGATTTCACCCGTTTTCAGCTTGTAATCTATGGGAACAATCTTGCCGTTCACCTTTGCTCCGACCATCCTGTGACCGACCTGGGTATGAATGATATACGCCAAATCTATGGGGGTTGAGCCGTGAGGAAGATTTATTACGTCGCCCTTTGGGGTAAAGACGTAGACCTCGTTTTCCGTAAAATCATTTCTGATATTTTTTGCAATATCGGTAACGTCTTCGGTTTCGAGCTGATCCAAAATCATCTTTTTAACACTTTGGATATTCTCGCTGAGCCTGTCTTCGCCGTTTTTATCCGAATTGTTCATACCGAGCTTGTATTTCCAATGGGCAGCGATACCGTATTCGGCAGTGTAGTGCATTTCCCAGGTGCGTATCTGAACCTCAAAGGGAATGGCATTCTTGTCAAGCACGGTGGTATGAAGCGACTGATACATATTGGGCTTGGGCATGGAAATATAATCCTTGAATCTGTTCGGTATCGGCTTGAAAATATCATGCACCACGCCGAGAACATTGTAGCAGTCGGACACGTTATCCACTATTACACGCACGGCAAAAACGTCAAAAATCTGATCTATTGTTCTGCCCTGCATAAAGGTTTTGCGGTATATGCTGTTTATGCTCTTAACTCTTCCGCTGATGTAAGCATTAGGAATTGAGCCCTCGGTTTTGTCGAGTATCTGCTCCTTGATTGACTCAATGAACTTGTCGCGACCCTCTTCGGTCATCAAAAGAGCGTCTTCGATTTCCTTGTAGCCCACGGGATCAAGGTATTGCAGAGAACGGTCCTCAAGCTCATCCTTGACGGTCTTGATACCGAGACGATGCGCGATAGGAGCAAACACCTGCATATTTTCAAGAGATTTGTCCCTGCGCTTTTGCTCAGGCATACAATCCATCGTGCGCATATTGTGCAATCTGTCGCCGAGCTTGATAATGATGACGCGGATATCATCAGCCATTGCGATAAGCATTTTGCGGATATTCTCCGCCTGCTGCTGTTCACGGCTGGAAAACGGAATTTTTGAAATCTTGGTAACGCCGTCAATTAGCTTTGCCACGTCCTCGCCGAAGGTTTTGGATATTTCTTCAAGGGTGACGGGCGTATCCTCTACAACATCGTGAAGCAATGCTCCGCAGATAGTATCGGTATCCATACCCAGCTCCGCCACAATGCAGGCAACGGAGGTGGGATGAAGAATATAAGGGATTCCCGATACTCTCTTTTGGTCACCGTGAGATTTTTCAGCAAATTTGTATGCTCTGCGAATCTTATCTGTATCGACCGTATTGCTTGAATTTTCAAGAATTTTTTCAAGCTCTGAAAAATCCTGATAATGCGCAACATTTGAATATTTACTCACAATAACCACTCCTCAGTTTCTTTATGGCAGGGGCAGAGTTTAAATCAACCTTTCCCCCAACCTCAGACAGCGAAATTTTAATGCCGCCGATACCCTCGTTCATTTCAATCAAGCCGAGCTGACTCATCGCATCAAGTATAACTTTTATTTTACCGCAGGAAATTTTATTGTCAAGCTTAAAGCAAAGAGTTTCGACAGAATAATTGAATCCGCTGCTGCTCCTCAAAAATCTGTACAGCAGTGCAAAATCCTCTCTGTTTGGCAGCAAATCCTTTGCAGCATCTTTTTCAAGGTCATCATTGCGGACAAATGCTTCGTAATTTCTCAGGCTTTCAGCGCTTGCCTTCATATCAAAGCCGGACGGCTTAATATCCTTAATAATTACCGAAACGCTGACATTGCCGTTGTATTCGTTGGTGTCAAGAGTAACGGCAAGGTCAAGCATATCGCCTCTGCTGTAGGGGAATTCTTCGGAAGAGGTAAAAAACTTCAGCGCATTAACAGTGCTTGAACCGCGTGAGAATAAAAGCTTGAGATGTTTATTATTTGATAAAGGAATAATATTATCAAGCTTCATATTATAAAGTCCGAAAATCGGCGTGGAATTTCCTGCGCCGAAAGGCTGTAAATATGAAAGAGAGGCAACCATATCCACGCTTAAATAAGCGGGATTGAGCTTACATTCTATTCTGAGCTTATCAAAGGGCATTTCACCGAATTCATCGGCAAACCTGTTTATACTTATGCGGAAGCGCTCAATATCTTTACTTGCAAGAGATAATCCCACAGCCATCGGGTGACCGCCGTAGTGAGTGAGAATATCCGAACAGGCAAAAACCGCATCACACAGAGGAAAGCCCTCAACGCTTCTGCCGGAGCCCTTGGCGGACTCTCCCATACGTGAAATTATAACGGCAGGCTTTCCGTAGTCTTCTCTGATTTTTGAGGCAACTATGCCGATAACGCCCTGATGCCAATTTTCACCGTCAATTACTAATATTTTATCGGCAGCCAACGAGGGATTGCTTTTAATCTGTAAATCAATCTTATCTAAAATTTCCTTTTCAATCTGCTGACGGCGGGAATTTTCGCCGCAAAGCTCGGAAGCGATTTCATTAGCCTCTTCAAAATCCTCCGTAAGCAAAAGCTCTACGGACTTTTGGGATAAACCGAGTCTGCCGGCAGCATTTATTCGGGGAACAAGCGTGAACGACACATTGCCGGCGGAAATATTTTTTCCGCCCAGACCGCTGTTTTTTACAAGTGCGTCAATTCCTGCTCTGTCGGTATTCATAATGCTTTTTAAGCCGCGCTTTACAAACACACGGTTTTCCCCGCGCAGCTCAACGATATCTCCGACCGTGCCTATGCAAAGCAGGTCGGCATAATTATCAAGGAGGGCATCGGTATCGCAATACTCGCCCTCCAGAGCCATAATCACCTTAAAAGCCACGCCTACGCCCGACAGGCTTTTGAAGCGGCTTTTACAGTCATCCCTGTGCAAATCAACCACTGCGCAGGCATCCGGAAGGGCGCCTGTGGGCATATGGTGATCGGTCACTACGGTATCAATTCCCAAAGAATTTGCATAGGCAATTTCATCAACCGCCGCAATTCCGTTATCCACCGTTACAATCAGGCGGACTCCCCTGTCTTTGAGAGATTTTACAGCCGTTTTGTTCATTCCGTAGCCCTCGGTTTCACGAGAGGGAATGTAATACATGGCGTTTGCGCCGACCGCATCAAGATAGGAATACATCAAGGCGGTTGAGGTTACTCCGTCGGCATCGTAATCGCCGTAAACACAAATAAGCTCGCAGTTGTCTATCGCCCTTCTTATGCGTTCGACAGCCCTGTCCATATCCTTGATTTCATAAGGGGAATCAATTTCCGAATCGTTAAATAAAAAGTCCTGTATTTCATCCTTGGAGGTTATTCCTCTAATCTGGAGCAGCATTGCTATAATTGCAGGCAGATCATATTCATTTTGAATCTTTGCCGCCTGTTCCTTGTCAAGCGGTTCAACTGTCCACAGCTTCAACCGGCTACATCCTTTCTTAGGTTACTTGTTTGTTTTGAGCATATCCTCGGCGTGAGAAAGCGCCGCTTCGGTTATATTAACTCCGCCAATTATTCGGGCAAGCTCGTGTACCCGTCCGTCATAATCAAGGGGAATTACTTCCGTAAATGTTCTTCCGTTGTCTACGTTCTTACTGATGAGATAATGAGTGTCCGCAAGAGCGGCAATCTGCGCCTGATGGGTTACGCACAGCACCTGACTGCTCTGCGATACTTCCCGGAGCTTTAAGCCCACCTTTTCAGCCGCCGAGCCGGAAATACCGGTGTCAACCTCGTCAAAAATCAAGGTATCAATGCTGTCGGTATCGGCAAGCACGGTTTTAATTGCAAGCATCATTCTCGAAAGCTCGCCGCCCGAAGCAATTTTTGCCACCGGGCGCGGAGTCTCGCCGGGGTTTGCCGAAATTAAAAACTCAGCCTTGTCTATGCCCTTTTCGTAAAAATCGGTTCTTTCAAACGAGGTGACAATCTCAACATTCGGCATATTTAAAAAGCTCATTTCCCTTTTTACCTTATCGCAAAAGGTTTCTGCCGCTTTCTGTCTTTGTTCGCTGAGGTTTTCGGCAGCCTTTAAGGTTCTTGCCCTTGACTCCTCGCACTTTTCAATTAAATCATCACGGTTTCTGTCAAAATTCAAAAGCTCGTCAAGGCGTGCCTGCATTGACTCCGCAAGAGCCGGAAGCTCATCGCAGGGAGCGTTGTACTTACGGGAGAGCCTGTTGAGCAAATCAAGACGTTCTTCAATTTCCTCAAGACGTGCCGGGTCGCTTTCAAGGATGTCGGCAGCATCGGAAATGATGACACAGAACTCACACAGATTGGAGTAAATATCAGTTAAAGAATACGCAACCTCTTCGTATTCAGGATAAAACGACGAAGACTTTCTCATCGCCTCAGCCGCCGAATCAACAGCTTCGGCTCCGCCATTTATGTTTTCATCTCCGTCGAGCAGCATTTTTGCTTTATTAAGCAGTGAAAAAATTTTCTCAAAATTCATAAGCGAAACCCGCTCGTTTTCAAGGCTTTGTTCCTCTCCCTGCTGAATATCCGCCTGCATAATTTCATTGCACTGGTATGAAAGCAGGTCAATCTCCCTGAGTCTTTCGCTCTCGTCGGAATTGGCTTCATTCAGCTTCTTGCTTAACCTTTTGTATTCTTTAAACTCGTCATAATAATCAGACAGCAGGCTCTCAAGCTTGCCGTAGCTGTCGATGTAGTCAATGTGCGTTTCGGGAGAAAACAGCTCGTAGCTCTCATGCTGACCGTGAATGTTGATAAGATATTTTGAAATCTCCCTGAGCATAGATACATTTGCCGGCTTACCGTTAATTTTGCAGGTGCTTTTTCCGCTTTGGTTTAATGTTCTCTGCAAAATAAGGGTTGCGTCCTCGTCCTCAAAGCCCATTTCCGAAAGCTTGGCTTTTACCGCATCGTTAATATTCTCAAACTGAGCGCTGACAAAGGCGCTTTGCTCGCCCGTGCGAATAATATCCTTTGAGGTGTGCTGACCCATAATCGCACTTATTGCATCAATTATAATGCTCTTTCCGGCGCCTGTTTCACCCGTCAGCGCATTTAAGCCGGTGTTAAAATCTATTGAAATTTTTTCGATTACCGCTATGTTTTCAATGTATAAAGTCTGTAGCATTTGCAAATATCATCCCTGTCAAATCAGCTTTTTTAATTCCTGCGTAAGGCTTTGGGCAAGCTCTGTTGAACGGCAAGCCACAAAGATAGTATCGTCTCCGGCAATTGTTCCCACAATGGAGGGATAGCTTATTGAATCAATAGCCGCGCAAATTGCCTGAGCCATACCGCTGAGAGTTTTTATTACAACAATATTCTGAGCTAAATCAATGGAGCTGACGGAGGTGCCGAACAAGGTCGAAAAATTCGAGCTGATGTCGGTTGAGCTTTTAGATGCCGTGACATAGCGATATTTTCCGTCGCTTCCGAGAGTTTTTACAAGCCTCAAATCCTTTATATCACGGGAAATCGTGGCCTGAGTCGCCTTAAATCCCTCGCTGTGAAGGCGTGTCAGCAGTTCATCCTGAGTTTCAACAGGATACTCGTTGATAATGTCAAGTATTTTGGCGTGGCGCAGTGCTTTCATCAGGTTTCCCTCTCCTTCAGCTTTTCATTTAACAGCTTGTAAAAATTGCGGCGGTGCAGAGAAGCAAGCTGTAGACTCAACTCGGATTTTTTGATAATAACCCTGTCCTCAGCAAGAATGTCAACATTCTTTTCACCGTCTATTGTTAATATGCAGCAACATTCCGAGGGGATTTTAACCTCAACCGACAGCACCGAGTCGCCGCTGAAAAGCACCGAGCGTGAGAACAGCGAATGGGGACAAACCGGCGTCATTAAAATACAGTCCATCTCCGGAGCTATAATCGGACCGCCTGCCGAAAGCGAGTAGGCTGTTGAGCCTGTGGGCGTTGAAAACAATAGCCCGTCGGCACGGTATTTGGATATTTCCTCTTCGTTAAGCGAAAGGTGCAGATCAATGATTTTAGAAAACTGACCTCGCGCCAGCACTGCGTCATTTACTGCAAGATAATGCCTTGAGCTTTCGCCCTTTACCACCTCTACGTCAAGCAAGGCTCTTTTTGAAACAGAGTAGTCGCCTGCAAGAAGCCCGGCAAGCTTGGAAATTTCATCGGGCTCAACGTCCGCAGCAAAGCCGAGCCTGCCTACGTTTACTCCGATAAGCGGTATGTCAAAGCGGGCGGCATATTTTGCAGAATGAATGATAGTTCCGTCGCCGCCCACCGTAATTGCCGCTTCGCAATTTTTAAAAAGAAGCTCAATCGTGTCATAATATGAAATACGAATACCTTTAAAAAACGGCTTGCACTCGGACAGCATCAAAGCCTCGGCATTGTGTTCGAGTATAAGCTTTGCCACATCTACGGCGGAGGCTATTGCTTTTTCTTTCGACAAATTCACAACTACGGCTACTTTCATTTTATCCCCCTGTTAATTATGCAAAGCCGATTTAATCAGCGGTTAATCGGTTAATTCAAAGCTGCGTGCGAGGCTTCCACAATCTGCTGCGCAGTAACGTCTGTAAACGACTTGGGATTATCGCTCTTTTGCAGATGAATAAGATATTCAATATTTCCCTCGGGACCCTTGATAGGCGAAAAATCAAGATTAAGCACGTCAAAGCCGTTTTCAAGGCAAAAGTCATAAATGCTTTCAACAACCTCAATATGTACCTTAGGGTCACGGACAACGCCCTTTTTGCCGACCTTTTCACGACCTGCCTCAAACTGCGGCTTTATAAGACACACAGCCTGCGCGCAGTCCGCAGTGAGCCGACGCGCGACAGGCAAAATAAGCCTGAGCGATATAAAAGAAACGTCAACCGAAAAGAAGTCTATTTTATCCGGAACCTGCTCCGCTGTCACCCTGCGCATATTTGTGCGCTCAAGATTGACTACACGCTCGTCATTACGGAGCTTCCAGGCAAGTTGGCCGTAGCCTACGTCAACGGAATACACCTTTTTGGCTCCGTTTTGAAGCATACAGTCGGTAAACCCTCCTGTTGACGCTCCGATATCCATTGTTATTTTATCCTTTAAATCCAAATCAAAGCTGTTGAGCGCCTTTTCAAGCTTCAGTCCGCCCCGGCTGACATATCGGAGAGCTTTTCCTCTGACCTCGATTTTTACGTTTTCATCGTAGGATGTTCCGCATTTGTCCGCCTTTTGATTGTCAACATAAACCTGTCCCGCCATTATTACGGCTTTGGCTTTTTCACGGCTTTCGGCAAAGCCCTGTTCGTATACAAGAATGTCAAGTCTTTTTTTCATTTATATTTTCAGTGCCCTTTAATTCGTTTGAAATTATGCTTACCATACCCTCATCGTCAAGCTTGAGCATATTCAGAGCCTGCGAAACTGACATTTGCTTCACAAATTTATCGTTAATAGCCTTTATATGATAATCTCCGCTAAAATCGGTGAGCATAAGCAAATCGGAAAAATTACGTGCAATTCCGCCGTTTTTTATTCCCTCTTCAAAAAACCATATGTTTTTAAATTCAGCTGCAAAATCAACGGCATTTTTATCAATGGGCTTTATTTTGCAAAGCTTTAAAATACAAATTTCCGTTCCCTGCTCGGCGAGCTTTTCCTTTGCTTTGCAGGCATAAGAAAAAAGTCTGCCGTAGGTGATAAGAAGATTTTTGCATTCCGTGCTGCCGTAAATATTATAGCTTATTCTTTCTTCTCCGAAGTCGTCGGGCTTGTACAGCTCTCCGCCGCGGGGATAGCGCACAACGGCAAGATTATTGCAGGTATATACGGCTGTATCGAGAGCCTTGGTCATTCCCTCAAAATATGTGGGAGAGAAAATAGTGGAGTTAGGTATTGTATTAAGCATTGAAACGTCAAAAACGCCCTGGTGCGTTTCTCCGTCGTCGCCTACTATTCCGGCACGGTCAACAGCTATAACCATATGAAGTCCGCCCATTGCGACATCATGAATGAGCTGGTCATACGAGCGCTGTAAAAAGGTTGAATACACCGCAAAAACAGGGCGCATACCCTTTGCGGCAAGTCCGCAGCCGAATGTAACGGCATGCTCCTCGGCTATGCCTACATCAAAAAATCTGTCCTTATACTGCCTTGAAAAATCCTTTAGACCCGTGCCGTTCGCCATAGCGGCGGTGATAGCGCAGATTTTTTTATCCTGCTTTGCAAGGTCGCACATTTTTCTGCCGAACTCGGCGGAGAAGCCCTCGTGACTTGAGATAGGCTCTCCGGAATCTATATCAAATTTTCCGATACCGTGAAACTCGTCGGGATTTTCCTCAGCCGGCTGATAGCCCTTTCCCTTTTTGGTGACTACGTGCAGCATAACGGGAGAATCAACCTTTTTGGCTGCATTAAAGGCATTTTCAAGCTCCTCCATATTGTGGCCGTCAATCGGACCGAAGTAGGTAAATCCGAAGCAGTCAAAAAGCGTATTTTTATATATTAAATTTTTCAGTTTGGATTTTCCATGCTGTAAAAACATCTTTATAGGCTTGCCTATAAGCGGGATTTTTGAAAGCACCCTTTCGGTTATATGCTTGATTCTGATATATCTCGGCTTTGTTCTTACGGTGGTGAGATAACGGGGAAAGGCGCCTACATTGCGTGATATTGACATTTTGTTGTCATTAAGCACCACAATAAAATTCTTGTTAAACCTGCCCACGTTGTTCATTGCTTCAAACGCAAGACCGCCGGTAAAGGAGCCGTCGCCGATTACGGCAACAGTGTGGCTTTGGTCGCCGCTGAGCGCCTTTGCGTTAGCAATTCCGAAAGCGGCAGATATTGAGGTGCTGCTGTGCCCCGTGTTAAAATCATCATATTAGCTTTCGCTTCTTTTCGGAAATCCGGAAATTCCGTCCTTTTTCCTGAGCGTGGAAAACTGCTCGTATCTGCCGGTAAGCAGCTTGTGAGTGTAGCTCTGATGACCCACATCCCACACAATGCTGTCCTTGGGAAAGTTAAAGCATCTGTGCAGCGCAACCGTCAGCTCAACCACGCCGAGATTGGGCGAAAGATGTCCCCCGTTGAGCAACACCGTTTCAACAAGCTTTTCTCTGATTTCGGTGCATAACTGCGGGATATCATCTTTCTCGACACGCTTAACATCGGAAGGCGATTTAATTTTAGAAAGCAATTTATACTCACCCATAACGCGTTACCTTAATCCTTTTGCTTCAAATAAAAGTAAATAAAGCGGCAGTTAATTTGTCCTCTCCGCAAGCTCAAAAGCAAAGCTTTTGAGAGATGACGTATCGCCGTCAAAAATTTTTAAAGACTCAAGCGCCTGTTCGGTAAGCTCGTTTACAAGCCTGCGGCACTCGTCAATTCCCAAAAGAGAAACATAAGTGGATTTGCTGTTTTGCTCATCGCTGCCAACGGGCTTTCCAAGCTCTTCGTCCGAGGAGGTCACGTCTAAAATGTCATCCTGAACCTGGAAAGCGATTCCGATGCACTCACCGAACCTCGATGCAGCCTGTATTTCGGCTTCATCGGCTCCTGCGCAGATGCAGCCGAGCTCACACGCCGATTTGATAAGCCCAGCGGGCTTTTGATCATCCATTTCACGCAAGCCCTCCACCGGAGCGTTGGTGTTTG
>JAJQDK010000080.1:673-2601 GCA_021202245.1 Clostridiales bacterium | reverse complement strand
ACGGGGGTCTTACAGCTGATTTAACTCTTTTGAATATTATAAAAAATTATCGGAAATAAACCCGATCCATTACTAAAACGACCGTATTATAATATAGGTTAGGGCAAAATCGAGGTTGCCGTTCGTTCTTCGGCAGCGGTCAAACCCTGTTTAAGTACATTTAATCGGGAGAATATAATTGAAGCAGGTTGAAATTTTTACCGACGGAGCTTGCAGCGGTAACCCCGGGCCGGGAGGCTGGGGGGCAATTTTAAGCTACAACGGACATAAAAAAGAAATATCGGGCGGCGAGCCCCAAACCACAAACAACCGTATGGAGCTGTCAGCGGTGATTAACGCACTCTCTCTTTTAAAGGAGCCGTGCAGAGTAACCCTTTACAGCGACTCACAGTACGTCTGCAACGCTCTGAAGCTTGGCTGGGCAGAAAAGTGGAAAGCAAACGGCTGGATGCGCAACAAAAAGGAACCTGCGCTTAACCCTGAGCTGTGGGACAAGCTGCTGCAATTATGCAAAATTCACGAGGTAGATGTACGCTGGGTGAAAGGTCACGCAGGTCACCCCGAAAACGAAAGATGTGACCGACTTGCTGTTGCAGCTGCGCAGCAGTACGCATAAAGTATTTTTTTACGAAGGTGAAATATATGAGAAAAATCTATGCCGACAACTCGGCAACCACGGCTATTGCGCCTCAGGTGCTTGACAAAATGATGCCGTATCTCACCGAATTTTACGGCAATCCGTCAAGCCTTTACTCCATAGGTGGCAAGGCAAAGGAAGCTGTTGAAACGTCAAGAGAAAATATCGCAAAAAATCTCGGCGCAAAATATGCAAGCGAAATTTTCTTTACATCGGGCGGAAGCGAATCCGACAACTGGGCGATTAAAGGCGTTTGCCATGCCTTAAAGGCTAAGGGCAAAAAGCATATCATAACCTCCAAGTTCGAGCATCACGCAGTTCTGCACACCTGCCAAAGCCTTGAGAAGGAGGGCTTTGAGGTGACATATCTTGATGTTTACGAAAATGGAATTGTCCGCCCCGAGGACGTTGAAAACGCAATAAGAGAAGATACAGCCATTGTATCGGTTATGTACGCAAACAATGAAATCGGCACAATCCAGCCAATAGCCGAAATCGGCGCAATTTGCAGGAAGCACAAGGTTCTGTTCCATACGGATGCCGTTCAGGCAGCAGGCTTTGTAAGAATAAATGTTGAAGAGCAGAACATTGATCTGCTTTCTATGACGGCACATAAAATTCACGGTCCCAAGGGCTGCGGATTGCTCTATATCAAAAAGGGCACGCCGATACAAAACCTGATTGACGGCGGTGCGCAGGAGAGGAACAGACGTGCCGGCACGGAAAACGTGGCAGGGATAGTAGGGCTTGACGCCTCGCTTCAGCTGGCGCTTGACACTATGGATGAACGCAACGCTAAGCTGACAAAAATGCGCGACAGGCTGATTGACGGTCTGCTGAAAATTGAGTGCTCAAGAATTAACGGCGACAGAGTTCACCGTCTGCCCGGCAACGTTAATATGTGCTTTGAGGGCATTGAGGGTGAAAGCCTGCTTTTGAAGCTCGATTTAAACGGCATATCAGCTTCATCAGGCTCAGCCTGCACATCCGGCAGTCTTGACCCGAGTCACGTTTTGCTGGCAATAGGTCTGCCGCACGAGATAGCGCACGGAAGTATGCGCCTTTCGTTCTCCGACGAAAACACCGAGGAGGACATTGACTATATTCTTGAAAAGGTTCCCGAAATTGTATCCTATCTCAGGGCAATGTCACCGTTATGGGAAAAAATCAAGAAGCAGGAAGCCGAGAGCAAATAATTTTACATCGGCGAATAGGTTATAATTTAAAAAATTTTTGATATACGGAGGTTCGTATTATGGCATATTCGGAAAAGGTTATTGACCATTTTACA
>JAJQDK010000080.1:0-663 GCA_021202245.1 Clostridiales bacterium | reverse complement strand
AAATTGACTACGCCGACGGAAGCGGCGAAGTAGGCAACTCCTAATGTGGATATATTATGAAGATGTACATCAAGGTTGAAAACGACATCATAACAGATGTCAAATTTAAAACCTTTGGCTGCGGCGCCGCTATTGCAACCAGCAGTATGGCTACCGAAATGATTAAGGGAAAGTCGATTAACGACGCCCTTAAGCTGACCAACAAGGCGGTTATGGAGGCTCTTGACGGACTTCCGCCCGTTAAGGTGCACTGCTCCGTGCTTGCCGAGCAGGCAATCAAAGCGGCTATTTCCGATTACTACAAAAACAAGGGCATTGATCCCGAACCGTTTGTAGGCAATATTCCCGAATGTGATTCCTGCGCTTGCGGCTAAAGCTGCACAGGCACACCGCATCTTTTCAATAAACTTTTTTTACTTAAGAGCATTTTTTAAGCACCGACCGTGGCAACAGCTTCGGGCGGTGCTTTTTTTGACGGCAAACAGGCGCTGCATATTCGTAAGCAAAAAATACAGCTTTTGGCGTAATTTCAGCGTATGCATCATTATGAATTTAGCTCGGCAAGGAATTTTTCTGCAGATGCAACGCAGTTTGCACCGTCGGATACCGCCGTAACCACCTGCCGCAGCTGCTTGGTTCTCACGTCGCCTGCGGCAAAAATGC
>JAJQDK010000069.1 GCA_021202245.1 Clostridiales bacterium | reverse complement strand
CGACGTTCGAAAATATGATAACATCCCGACAGCTTCCCCTCAAGGGGAAGCCTTGCTGAGAGATGACGTTTTCCTGTTTATCCAAGCCTTCCCCTTGAGGTATTCCCTTGATAAGGGAAATGGCGCGTAGCGACAAAGGGTTTGCCGTTTTCGCAGAAAATAGGAGCTTTAGCTCCGTGAACATATTAAAAATAAATATGTAATTTATCCATCTGCGTACCAACGTATTATTTTTCACCCGTTCGCAGCGGCAGCCACTGACCGATATAACCTATTCGCCAATCTTAAGCGAGCTTACATAGGATTTTGCTACGAGTTAAAAAATCTCTGTATAAATTCAGCACCTCTGCCAATAATAGTTGCGGAGGTGCTTTTATGGGCGATTATTACAATAGGAACAACAGAAAAAAGAAGCGCAGTCGCCGTGAGAAAATCGGATTTTATACTGCCTTTTCAATCTGTTTGATTGCCGTTGCCATGGCGGTTTATTCAACATACAATACATTGTCCGATACCGCTACCCTGACGGAAGCTCAGACGGCTGAGCAGGTTGGCAATGAGGTGACCGGAGTTACAGAAACCGTTGAAGCGGCCGAAACTCAGGCGGCAACCAAAATTGATTTGACCATTCCCACTGCGGTGGCAACTCAGGCGGCAGAGGTCTTTGAAGAAAACACCGAGACAGAACAGGATTCCTCACGAACGGCGCTTGAAACAATGCTGTCTGCAGATGTGACCCTCGGTTATCCGCTCTCGTCAAACAATGTTCTCAGAGAATACTGTGAGGAGAGCGTATACTATAAAACGCTTAATGTTTGGAAGCCGCACACGGGCGTGGACTTTTCGGGAGAGCTCGGCGATGATGTTTTTGCAATGTCGGACGGTTCGGTGACCGATGTATATGAGGATGAAATGTACGGCAATACCGTTGAAATATCTTTGAATAATATAGTTTGCGTTTACAGCGGTCTTGGTTCTGTTTCCGTCAAAAAGGGAGATTCCGTTGAAATCAACGACAAAATCGGTACGCTTGGCGCCGTGCCCTGCGAGGCAAGCGACGCAAACCACATTCACATCTCGGTTAAGGTTGACGGAGAATACGCCGACCCGCTTTCATTTATCGGAAATGACGAATAAATAAAATCATAAGGCATAAAATATTAACGCACGCCCTCGATTCGTTTTAAGGGGCAAAAAAAGAACGGGTACATTGGTTTGTATCCGTTCCTTTTTATTTTTTTATCATTCAATAAAAGCAATTACTGTATAACTTATGCAAAGATGTCCCCCCCTGCCTCTAAGGCAGCGGGCGCCATTCATCATTTCAGTGGGAGCTGTAATCTCCCACTGAAACACTGAGGAGCTAACGCTCCCCTTTGCAAGCTGCAATCTATCACAAGCTCTGTTTCAAGCGAGCTTGACAGAGCGTTGCTCCGATTTAAAAATCCGAGCCGAAAAACAGCCAAGCCGTTATCTTTCGCTTTCGTGCCATTCCTCATTGCCGAAGATAAAATCATCAATATCCATTACTGCAAATTTCACATTAACACCTCCTTAAATAAACAATATAGTATATTCAGAAAGCGCTCAAATATGAAAGCTATTTTTGATTGCGAATGTCAATATAATCAATGATTATTTGTGCAGCCTGCTCGGTAGTAAGGCTTGTGCTGTTGATACACAAATCGTAGTTATCGGGCAATCCCCATTTTTTTCCTGAATAAAAACTATAATAATTTGCACGGCTCTTATCAGCCTTTGTCACCGCCTGCTTTGCGCGGGCGGGGTCAATTTCCTGCCTTTCAACAGCTCTCTTTACACGGCTGTCTATATCGGCATATATAAACACCTTTACAAGATTGGGCTTATCCTGAAGAACGTAATCGGCGCATCTTCCTACAATAACCATAGGCCCTTCCTCGGCAAGCTCTTTAATAATTTTATGCTGCAAAATATAAAGACGGTCATTTACCGGCAAATCGCCCATTGACGAAAAGCCGTTGCCGTAGTTGTACAGTCCCATTGAAAGAGAATACATAAGGCTGTTTGTGGCAGTTTCATCTACATTTTCAAAAACCTCGGGAGAAACTCCGCTCTTTTTTGCAGCAAGTGAGATAAGCTCTTTGTCATAAAAGGGTATTTCCAGCTTTTCGGCAAGCTGACGTCCGATTTCACGACCGCCTGAACCAAATTGCCTTGTAATAGTAATGATGCTGCTGCAGCTCATTTAATCAACTCCCGAAATAAAATATGTACAAATTGATTGTTTATACATTTATATAATATCACAAATTTGAAAAAAATCCATAGATTCACACAACTTTTACAAAGTTTGTGTAAATTACATAAATAAAATTGAATAAAATTATATAAAAAGACAATAAAACTTAATTGTAAAAGATAAAGATGTAAATTTTTGCTTTACACTGCAACAGATAAGGGATATGACCTATTCCTATTCGCCGATTTTATATATGTATTTATATCGGAATTTTCGGGAATACTTATATAACCTATTCGTCAATCTTAAGCGAGTCTGCATCGGACTATGCGGCGAATTAAAAAACACAGGAAAAAAAGAAAAATTTTTTAAAAAAGGTATTGACAA
>JAJQDK010000073.1 GCA_021202245.1 Clostridiales bacterium | reverse complement strand
ATATCGGCGTAAGCACAACGGGAATTGCGGGCCCCACGGGAGGAACCCCCGAAAAGCCGGTGGGACTTGTGTATGTCGGAATATGCACGGACAAAAAGACCTATGCGCTCCGCCTCAGCCTCGGAGGAAACGAAAACAGGTTAAATTCAAGGAGCTATATAAGGAAAATGACAACCGACGCCGTTTTGTTTACTGTTTTGAGCCTGATTTGATTTAAGCGAAAATCAAAAGAATGTAAATGTAAAAAAATATCTTGTAAAATATTTGTTAATATGCTAAAATGTTCTTGTTACTGTGGAAATGTGTGGTATTTTACACGGTTTATCGCCGCACACCCGCAGATTTGAAAACTTAATATCCGTCAGAATGGAGTTGATTTTTTATGGTCAGAAGCGCAGGTGTTCTTTTATCTATTACTTCGCTTCCGTCCCCCTACGGAATAGGCACAATCGGCAAAGAGGCGCGCAGGTTTGCCGACTTTTTAAAGAAAGCCGGTCAGACAGTATGGCAGATTCTTCCCGTTGGACCTACGAGCTACGGCGATTCACCGTACCAGTCGTTTTCAACCTATGCAGGCAATCCTTATCTGATTGACCTTGATATCCTCTGTGACGAGGGTCTTGTGACAAAAGAAGAGATTGAAAGCTATGATTGGGGTACAAACGATACCGAGGTTGATTACGAAAAAATTTACAACAGCAGATTTGAAGTTTTAAAAATTGCCTATAATAACTTCAAGAAATGCGACCAAAAGGAATTTTCATCATTCAAGCGCAAAAATTCCAAATGGCTCAAAAACTATGCCCTTTATATGGCTGTTAAAAAGAGCTTTGATATGGTTTCTTGGGTTGAGTGGCCCGACGAAGAAATCAAAATGCACAAGGATGCAGCGGTTAGGCGTTATGAGCGCAGACTTAAGGACGACGTGGACTTTTGGAAATTTGTACAGTTCAAATTTTATGAGCAGTGGGAGTCCTTCCGCGCTTATGTAAACGGACTCGGAATTAAGATTTTGGGTGATATGCCCATTTACGTTGCAATGGACAGCGCAGACACCTGGGCTAATCCGGAGCTGTTTCAGCTTTATGACAACGGCGACCCGATTGCCGTTGCAGGCTGCCCGCCCGATTATTTCTCCGAAACGGGTCAGCTTTGGGGCAATCCTCTTTATGATTGGGATTATCTTGAGCAGACCGGCTATGAGTGGTGGTTTGAGCGCATAAAGGCGGCTTCAAAGCTTTTTGACATAACAAGAATAGACCACTTCAGAGCTTTTGCAAGCTATTATTCAATTCCCTATCCCGCCGAGAACGCAATAAACGGCGAGTGGATTGACGGACCGAGAATAGGCTTCTTTGAGCTGATGGAGGAAAAGCTCGGCGATATAAAGATTGTAGCCGAGGACCTCGGAACGCTCACTCCCGATGTTACCGAGCTTATGGAGCAGACGGGCTATCCGGGAATGAAGGTTCTTGAATTTGCATTTGACAGCGGAGAGGAAAACGACTATCTCCCTCATAAATATACCGAAAACTGCGTGGTTTATACCGGTACGCACGACAACGATACCATAATGGGCTGGGAAGAAACCGCAAAGCCCGAGGATGTAAGCTATGCAAGAAGCTACTGCAAAATGCCGGATGACGAGCCTTTTAACCGGGGACTTATCCGCACGGCTTATGAGAGCAAGGCTGATATGGCGATTATTCCCATGCAGGATATTCTCGGCTTGGGCAAAGAGGCAAGAATGAACATTCCCTCTACTCTCGGTGGCAACTGGGTATGGCGGCTTGAAAGCGATGCTCTTACAGAGGAGCTTGCAGATAAATTAAAAACTATGTCTGAAAATAGCGGACGACTGGAGGACTAATCAATGGGTAATATTATGGACAAACTTGAGCTTACGGCGCAGTCAACGTACTGTAAAAAGATTTCAGAGCTTACTCCTTCCGAACTTCATCTTTCACTCGGCAAGGCTGTAATGGGAGAAATCGCAGACGATTGGGACGCAAGCAAGAAAAAGCACGACAGTGAACGCAGAGCATACTATTTCTCGGCGGAATTTCTGATGGGCAGAATGATGTACAACAACCTGTACTGCCTCGGAATTCTTGATGATGTTACAAAGATGCTCAAGAAAAAGGGCGTTGACATTAACACCTTTGAAGAAATTGACGATGCAGCCCTCGGCAACGGCGGACTCGGACGTCTTGCAGCCTGTTATCTTGACAGTGCCGCAACTCAGGAGGTTCCCCTGGACGGCTACGGAATCCGTTATAAATACGGTCTTTTCAAGCAGCTTATCAAGGACGGCTATCAGGTAGAGGTTGCCGACAACTGGCAGAAATTTGAGGACCCGTGGTGCCTGCGCCGTGAGGACGAGGCCGTTACTGTTTCCTTTAAGGGTCAGACCGTTAAGGCTGTTCCCTATGATATGGCTGTTATCGGCTGCAAAACGAAGAACATCAACACGCTTCGCCTTTGGCAGTCTGAGGCTGTTGAGGACTTTGACTTCACCGCCTTTAACAACACCGAGTATGACAAGGCTGTTAAGGAAAAGACAGATGCAGAGAACATTTCAATGGTTCTTTATCCCAATGACAACAAGTATGAGGGCAAGGTTCTGAGATTAAAGCAGCAGTATTTCTTCTGCTCCGCTTCACTTCAGGATATTCTCCGCCGCTACAAGGCTAAGCACGGCACCGACTTCAGCTTCTTTGCTCAGGAAAACACAATTCAGCTCAACGACACTCATCCCGTTTCCTGCGTACCGGAGCTTGTAAGGCTTCTTACGGCTGAGGGCTTAAGCTTTGACGACGCCTTTGAGATTGCAAGAAAAACATTTAATTATACAAACCACACCGTACTCGGCGAGGCTCTTGAAAAATGGCCCGCTGACCTTATGACTCAGGTTATCCCCGAAATCTATCACATTATTTGCCTCATTGCAAACAAATGTCAGGAAGAGCTTACTTCAAAGGGCGTAAGCGAGGAGCTGAAGTCCAAGATGCGCATTATCGACGGCAACGTCGTTCATATGGCAAGACTTGCAACCTACTCTTCAACCTATGTAAACGGAGTTGCAATGCTTCATACCGAAATCTTGAAGGACGACGTGCTCAAGGAGTGGTATCAGGTATATCCCGAGAGATTCCAGAACAAGACTAACGGCATCACACAGCGCCGTTGGCTCGGTCTTTGCAACCCCGAGCTTTCCGCCTTGATTACCGAAAAGGTAGGCTCGGACGAGTGGCTCACAGACCTTTCGCTGCTTTCAAAGCTCAATGACTGCACCGATGCAAGAACAATCACAAAGTTCAACAACATCAAAAAGAAGAAAAAGGTTCAGCTTGCCGAATACATCAAGAAGATGGACGGATTTGATATCAATCCGGATTCAATCTACGACGTTCAGGTTAAGCGTTTGCACGAGTACAAAAGACAGCTTCTCAACGCTTTCTCCATTATGACCATCTATTTCAGACTCAAGGACAAAAAGCTTGAAAACTGGACTCCCACAACCTTTATTTTCGGCGCAAAGGCAGCTCCGGGTTATGCAAGAGCTAAGGCAATCATCAAGTATATCAATGAGATTGCAAACCTTGTAAACAACGACCCCGATACAAAGGATTTGCTGCAGGTTTATTTCATCTCTAACTACAACGTATCCTATGCGGAGAAGATTGTTGTTGCAGCCGATATTTCCGAGCAGACATCAACGGCAGGTCTTGAGGCTTCCGGTACGGGCAATATGAAGTTTATGCTCAACGGCGCAGTTACGCTCGGCACATATGACGGAGCTAACATTGAAATTGCAGAGTGCGCAGGCGAGGAAAACGAATATATCTTCGGCGCAAGAGTTGAGGACATTGAAAAGCTCAAAGCCGAGGGCTACAACCCCAAGGCTCTCTATGACGCTAACCCCGAAATCAAGAGAGTTGTGGACACGCTTATTGACGGCACCTTTAATGATAACGGCGCGCAGGGAGAGGGAAGCTTCAGAGAGCTTCACGATTCTCTCCTCAAGGATTCATCGTGGCAAAAGGCGGACAACTACTTCCTTATCTACGATTTACCGCTCTATGTTGATGCAAAAATCAAGGCTAACGCAGACTATGCTAACCGCAGAGAGTTCGGCAAAAAGTGCCTCCTCAATGTAGCCAATGCAGGCAAGTTCTCGTCTGACCGTGCTATTGTTGAATATGCAAAGGATATTTGGCACACAAGCTATAAGAACCAAAAATAAATCAGGGCATAAATTTTGCTCGGAGCTTGATTCCGATTTCTCTCGGAGCAGGCATAAAACAAGCTGAATTTTAACTTAGCTTTTCGGCAGGGTCGCACCGCTGTGCGCCCCTGCTTTTGTTTTGCCCTGCAACACCCACAGCAGCAAAAAGGCTTTCCTTCGAGGAGAAGCCTTGCTGAAAGATGACGTTTTCCTGCTTACTGAAGCCTTCCCCTCCGAGGCAATGTCGTCAACTTAAGGAGTTGTGCCATTTTCGTGCCTCCTCATCAGAGGGAGCCACGGGCTGCAGTGGGAAATTGTACGTAGGCACACAGTGGTGTGCGGAGCGGCGATGGCGCACACTGTGCGCCGCTACGAACGTGTGGGAAATTATACGTCAGTACACAGCGGTATACATTACATATTTACCGACTTAGTTTTTCTTAAGTTGAACAAAATGAAATTATTAAAAAACGTCAGGAATACTTCAAGTCCATTCAAGAGTGAGGAAAAACTGCTCGTAGGCATCGTCCCAGCCGTCAATTCCGTTTACTCCGCCGCCGTTTACGCTCCTGAGTTTTGCATCGTTTGCATCCTGACCTGCGGCAATCAGCTCTCCGATTTTGATATCATAGCCGTTGTCCATGCAGCAGCTGCAAAAGGCGGCAACGGGGTCGTCTGAATTTTTTGTTTTGATTAAATCGCTTTTTAACCGGGGATTTTGCTTTGCGTCTTTTAAAAGTCTGTCAAGCTCCTGTTCAATCATACTGTACCTCCGTAATTCCACAGCAAAAGACTGTGAACAATAAAAAAGGCTGTCCCGTTTCGGGACAGCCGAAGCCGTACATAATTATTCTATTGAGCTGTCGAGATACTCCATAAGCTCTTCATCGTCTTTTTTCTGCTTATCCTTTACGATAAAGAATGCAGTCAAAGCAGCGGAAACAGCCGCAACTGCGGAAATAACAGCAACAATCCATACGAACTTTTTGTTTTTCATACTAACGCCTCCAAGATTTAAGCTTATTGTCTGCTAATCTTACAGTTAATATTCTAACATTATTTCAGAAAAAGTCAACAGAAAAACAAAAAAAGCAGAGAGAAATCCCTGCTTTCTGCTTTAAAGTTAATAGGTCGGTTGAATAGCTTATGCTGAAGCGTTAAGTCTTTTGGCAAGAGAAGACTTGCTTCTTGCAGCGGTGTTCTTGTGAAGAATACCCTTAGCCACAGCCTGGTCAAGTTTCTTGATAGCAAGACGAACTGCCTCTGTTTTGTTGTCGGCATTTGTGTCAACTGCGTAATAAGCCTTTTTAACAGCGGTCTTTAAAGCTGACTTTGCAGCCTTGTTGCGAGCTGTTTTAGTAGCGATAACCTTAACACGCTTCTTTGCAGATTTGATGTTTGGCATTGTCCCACCTCCTTAAATTTATTGGTCATATAGGAACTATGATACCACAAAAAGGGCTTAAAATCAAGTGTTTTTCAAAAAAATTCTGATTTTTTGTTCCTTTGAAAAAATTATCAATATCTTGTATGCAAAGCCCGAAAAATATCAAAATATGCGGTTAATCATTCGTTATCCTTGTCGTCGGCGCCCGAATTATCCGATTGATTTTTTCTTTTCAATAAAAAATAAGCTCCGACAAACAGAAGCAAAAAGGCTATGATTATACATTTGAAAATAATGCCGAGCGTGCCGTCAAACATTTCATATCCGCCGAAGGAGCGCAGAGCGTACCAAACGGTCATAAATACGAAAAACAGCGACAGCAGATATGCCGCGGGTCCCTGCCTGCGCCCTGCGGCAAACATCAGCACGGCAAGTATGCCCCATAGAAAAACATAAGCGTATTGCATAAAATCGGTCATAAAACCACTCCTTGCTTTTTGCCGCTTCACGACGGCGACATTTACCATTATACACTTATTATAGAGTAAAATGACGGAGCTTGTCAATAAACAAAGCCGAGAAACCGTCGATTGCTTTAAGCTGAGGCGTAGAGGCTGCCGATGCGGACAAAAGCGTTGGCTGAGCCGACCGAAGTGTGAAGGTTTGCTGAAAAGAGGAAATTTTTTTAAAAAAGTATTGACTTTTTCTGACTTTGGTATTATATTATAGATAAAGCGGTTAGCACTCTAATGCCGAGAGTGCTAAATCGGCAAAAACCGACTTCGTCAGCAAAGAGGTGAACGGTATGGAGTTGGCTTTGCGCAAACAGAAAATTTTGTCGGCTATTGTAGAAAGCTACATTCGCACCGGAGAGCCTGTGGGCTCCAAGACGCTGCTTGCCGAGGCTGAGCTTTCGGTATCGTCGGCTACAGTGAGAAATGAGATGGCGGCGCTGACCGATATGGGTCTGATAGTGCAGCCGTACACCTCCGCAGGACGTATTCCCACCCGACAGGGCTACCGATATTATATTGATAATATTATGAGGGTAACTCCGCTGTCGCAGGGCAGCAGGGATTACATTGAATCCCGGCTTTATGAAAGCTCCGATTCGCCCGAGCATATTTTGCAGGGTGCGGCGGATTTGTTGTCGGAACTGACGGGATATATGGCGCTGGCGACAACCCCCGGCACGGAAAACAGCCGTGTGCACAAAATAAGCTTTGTGCAGACAGGCTCACATACGGCTATGGCGGTTGTGATTGTTTCAAACGGTATTATCAAAAGCAAGCTTTTCAGATGCGAGTTCCTGATTACTCCGGAAATTCTTGAAGTCTTTGACAAGGCGCTCAACAAGCTTTTTGTCGGAGTAAAGCTTGAGTCGATTAACCGCCCGTTTATTCAGACGGCGGCAGCCAAGTTCGGCGAGCTTTCGCTCCTTATGCCGGGCGTCCTTATGGCAATATCGGATGCTGTGCAAAAGGCGAGGGAGGTCAATGTGTGCCGAAGCGGTCAGACCAATATTTTGCATATGCCCGACGTTAATTTTTTAACGGCACGCAATGTAATTGAATTTATAAACAACACTCACGACCTTGCGACAATGCTTGAAAAGCTTCCGCCCGCCACCTCGGTGAAAATAGGACGTGAGAACAGCAGAATTGAGCTTTCGTCAAGCTCGGTGATATCCGCGCGATACAACGCGGCAGACACGCTTTCGGGAGTTTTGGCATTGGTTGGCCCCGTAAGAATGGATTACGGCAAAATGATAGCCGTAATTGAGGGCGTCAGTGACTGTGTAAGCGGAATAATCGGCGAGCTTGTAGAAATACAATGATAAAGTAATCCCTAAAGGAGGATGAAAATGTCAAAGGAAAAAACCAACAAGGACGAACAGGCGCAGTCCGAAGCAACTCAGACGGCCGAAGCTGACAATCAGCCGGACAACGAACACGCGGAAAATCCCGACGCCGCCCAAACCCAGAAAAAGGACGACAACGCGGAGAAAATCAACTCCCTTGAGCAAGAGATTAACACACAAAAGGAAAAGTATATGCGCCTTGCCGCCGAGTATGACAACTACCGCAAGCGCACGGCAAACGAAAAGCTTTCAATCTACGATAACGCTACGGCAAAAGTCGTTACGGAGCTTCTGCCGGTGGCGGACAGTATCCAAATGGCGCTTGCAAATTTGAAGGATGCGGATGCCGAGATACTCAAGGGTATACAGCTTGTGTCAAACCAGCTTGACAAGTCGTTTGAAAAGCTGAAAATCGAAGCCTACGGCAAGCCGGGCGACGAATTTGACCCGAACGTACACAACGCAATCTCTAAGGTTGAGGACGAAAGCCTCGGCAAAAATACAATCGCTCAGGTGTTCCAGACGGGCTATAAGATAGGCGACAAAATTATTCGCCACGCTATGGTTCAGGTGGCAAGCTGCGACTGACGCTTTTAAATTTTTAAATAACACATTTTAAACAGTTCATTACAAATTATAATATTATAAAAAATTGGAGGAATTTATTATGGCAAAGACAATAGGTATAGATTTAGGTACAACAAACTCCTGCGTTGCAGTTATTGAGGGCGGTGAGCCCGTAGTTATTGCAAATACAGAGGGAGCAAGAACAACTCCGTCGGTAGTTGCGTTTTCAAAGGACGGCGAAAGACTGGTAGGTCAGGTGGCAAAGCGCCAGGCTATTACAAACCCCGAAAGAACCGTGTCCTCAATCAAAAGAGAGATGGGCACCGCTCACAAGGTATCCGTTGACGGCAAGAATTACACACCTCAGGAAATTTCCGCAATGATTTTGCAGAAGCTGAAGGCAGATGCTGAGGCTTATCTCGGCGAAACGGTTACCCAGGCTGTTATCACTGTTCCGGCATACTTCACCGATGCGCAGCGCCAGGCTACTAAGGATGCAGGCAAGATTGCCGGCTTGGACGTAAAGAGAATCATCAACGAGCCCACGGCTGCAGCTCTTTCCTACGGCGTAGACAAGGAAAACGACCAGAAGGTTATGGTTTATGACCTCGGCGGCGGCACATTCGATGTATCAATTATCGAAATGGGCGACGGCGTTCAGGAGGTTCTTGCAACCGCAGGCAACAACCGCTTGGGCGGCGATGACTTTGACAAGAGGATTATAGATTGGATGCTTTCTTCCTTTAAGGCAGAAACGGGCATTGACCTTTCATCCGATAAAATGGCAATGCAGAGATTAAAGGAGGCTGCCGAGAAGGCTAAGATTGAGCTTTCGGGCGTTACAACCTCATCAATAAATCTTCCGTTTATCACGGCTGATCAGACAGGACCCAAGCACCTTGACCTCACGCTTACAAGAGCTAAATTTGATGAGCTTACCTCCGATCTTGTAGAAGCTACAATGGACCCCGTTCGCTCGGCGCTTTCCGACTCGGGACTTCAGATAAGCCAGATTGACAAGGTTCTTATGGTAGGCGGCTCCTCAAGAATTCCCGCAGTTCAGGATGCAGTTAAAAAGCTTATCGGCAAGGATCCGTTCAAGGGCATCAACCCCGATGAATGTGTTGCCATCGGTGCCGCCATTCAGGCAGGCGTGCTCGGCGGCGAGGTTGACGGTTTGCTGCTCCTCGACGTAACTCCGCTTTCACTCGGCGTTGAAACTATGGGCGGCGTAATGACAAAGATTATCGACAGAAACACAACCATTCCTACAAAGAAGAGTCAGATTTTCTCAACTGCCGCCGACAATCAGACACAGGTGGAAATCAATGTATTACAGGGCGAGCGTGAGTTTGCCCGTGACAATAAACAGCTCGGCTTGTTTGCCCTCACCGGAATTGCTCCGGCAATGAGAGGCGTTCCGCAGATTGAGGTTACGTTTGATATTGATGCAAACGGCATTGTAAACGTATCGGCAAAGGATCTCGGCACAGGCAAGGAGCAGAAAATCACAATCAGCTCCTCTACAAATATGAGCAAGGAGGATATTGACAAGGCTGTTAAGGAAGCCGAGCAATATGCTTCTGAGGACAAAAAGCGCCGTGAAGAGGTTGACGCAAAGAACGAAGCCGAAAATATGGTTTATCAGGCAGAAAAGCTTATAAGCGACAGCGGCGATAAGCTCTCAGACGACGACAAGAACACAATCAATACAAAGGTATCGGCTCTCAAGGAGGCAATCTCCAAGAATGATTCGGGTATGATGAGCACCGCAAAGGAGGATTTGCAGAAGGCGCTTTACGATGTATCGGCAAAGCTCTATCAGCAGGCAGCGCCGCAGGGCGATCCTCAGCAGGGCGCGCCCGGCAATGCCCAGCAGCCCGATAACAGCGGCGACCCCAATGTTTATGATGCCGATTTTAAGGATGTTGACGATAACTGATAAACCGGAGTCGGTATATTCAAGAGGAGCTGTTGCCGAAAACGGCTCCTCTTAACGGTATACGGCAATATTTGACATTTGACGGCTTAGGTTAATCGGAATTTGCCTAACGGCGGCAAGTGTTTAAACGCAAATGTGAGGGTAATTATATGGCAGATAAAAGAGATTATTACGAGGTTCTCGGCGTACAAAAGGGCGCAAGCGATGATGAAATCAAAAAAGCCTATCGTGTAAGCGCCAAGAAGTATCACCCCGACCTGCACCCGGGCGATAAAGAGTGCGAGGAAAAATTTAAAGAGGTAAACGAGGCGTACGAGGTTTTGTCCGACAAGGACAAACGAGCCCGCTATGACCAGTTCGGTCACGCAGGCGTTGACCCGAACTTCGGAGCAGGCGCAGGCGGCGGCAGTCCGTTCGGTCAGGATATAGACCTTGACGATATTTTCTCAAGCTTTTTCGGAGGCTTCGGAGGCAGACGTTCAAACAACGCCAATGCGCCTATGCGCGGAAGCGATGTTGAGGTTACAGTTAATATTTCCTTTGAAGAAGCGGCCAAGGGCTGCAAGAAAAAGGTTAATTATAACTGCGTTTCATCCTGCGGCGACTGTCACGGAACGGGCGCCCAGCCGGGAACAATTCCTAAAACCTGCTCAGCCTGCGGAGGCACGGGCAGGGTGACCATAAACCAGCGCAGTCCCTTCGGTGTGGTTCAAACTCAGCGCACCTGCGACGCCTGTCACGGCAAGGGAAAGGTTGTGGACAATCCCTGCAGAAAATGCGGCGGTTCAGGCAAGCAGCGCAAAAATAAGACGATTGACGTCACCATACCGGCAGGCATTAAGGACCAACAGATATTAAACGTGAACGGCAGAGGAAACGCCGGCTACAACGGCGGTCCTGCCGGAGATTTGCACGTATATGTAAACGTGCGCCCGCACCCCGTGTTTGACTGCAGGGGCGACGACGTGTGGTGCGAAATGCCCCTCACCTTTGCTCAGGCGGCGCTCGGCGCAGAGGTGGTTGTCCCCACGCTTGACGGCAAGGTTACCTACTCGGTTCACGAGGGAACTCAGCCCGGCGATGTGTTCAAGCTCAAGGGCAAGGGTATTCAGCATCTCGGCGGCAGAGGAAAGGGCGACCAATTTGTAAGAGTTACGGTTGAAGTGCCCAAAAATTTAAGCTCAAAGCAAAAGGAGCTTATCAAGCAGTTTGAGGGCGTTACCAACGAGAAAAATTATTCACAGCGCAGCAGCTTTTTTGATAAGCTGAAAAATATGTTTAACGATTGAGAGCAGAAAGCTGACGGGTTGAATTAAGAGGTTGAAATGGAAGTTTGGACAGAGATAAAAATTGCAGTGAACGCAGCCGATATTGACAAGGCGAGCGATATTGCTAATGTTGTGGTGCCCTACGGGATTTATATTGAGGATTATTCAAGCCTTGAGCAAGAGGTTGAGGATATAGCCCACATTGATTTAATAGACGAGGATTTGCTTGAAAAGGACAGAAGCAAAGCGTATGTTCACATCTACCTTGAGCCGGGCGTTTCTCCGTCCGAAGCGGTGGCGTTTTTATCGGAACGCTACAATGCCGAAAGCATACAACATTCCATTGAGCTTTTGAACTGCGCCGAGGAGGATTGGAGAAACAACTGGAAAAAGTATTTTAATCCTATCCCCGTAGGTAAGAGCCTGCTTATCAGGCCGAGCTGGAGAAGCGATTATGACGCGCACGGCAGGCAGGTGCTGAGCATTGACCCCGGTCTTGCGTTCGGCACGGGCAGTCACGAAACCACAAAGCTCTGTCTTGAAATGTGCGAAAAATATATGAAGAAAAGCGATAAGGTGCTTGACGTCGGCTGCGGCAGCGGAATACTTGCCGTTGCGTCGCTTTTGCTCGGAGCGGAATCGGCTGTGGGTGTTGACATTGATGAGGCTGCGGTGAGAACCGCCGCCGAAAATGCCGAAATCAACGGCGTAGGCGGCAGATTTACGGCGATTTGCGGAAGCTTTACCGAAAAGGTGGAGGGCAAATACGACCTTGTTTTTGCCAATATTGTGGCGGATGCAATTATGTTGTTGTCAAAAGGCATAAAGGATTTTATGAGAGATGACGCCGTTTATATTATGAGCGGAATTATTGATACCCGTGCCGATGAGGTAAAAAGCTCGGTCGGAGAGTATTTTGACATTATAGACGAACGCCTTGAAAACGGATGGGCGTGCTTTGCCGCAAAAATAAAAGCACGTTCGTAGCGGCGGTCAGTGACCGCCACAGTTGCTTCGATTTAAAGGATATTAGCATAACAACAGACGATTTTCATAAAACTGTCACATTACAATGATAAGCTTGAATTGAATTATGTTGTTCGGAGGTCTTTTAAATGAAAAAAACCAATAAAAAGGATACGGTTAATTTATTTTTCTCTGCATTTTTAGTTATTGCGTATATCATATGCGCACACTTCTTTACCCAGTTTGCAAGTACCCTCAGCACAACCGCAAGCCTGATTATTTCAATCTGCGTTTACGTTGTGTTCGGACTTTTGGTATTCTATGCGACCCGTGTGGGCGACGGTAAGGCAGTCAAGCGCTTTTCGCTTGTAACCCTAATCATTATGGTGCTGCCGTCACTGTATATAATCATTGCTTCCGTTGCGCCCGGTTTACCGCTTTATGAGTCGTTTGCATCTGCGGACGGCACTCTTAATGTAATCGTAACCCTTGCCTGTGTGGCTCTCGGCTACGGCGTTCCCTATTCCTTCCTCAGCGGCTTTGAAACCGACACGGAGGAAGAAACAGCCGACAGCGAAAGCACTCTTGTGGAAGGCGGAATTGAAGCCGACATTGCCGAAATCGAGGCTGAGGTCAGCGAGGATGAAGCCGACGAAGAGATAAGCTCTGATGAAGAAGCGGAATCAGCTGAAACCGACTCTGCAGACAGTGAAGAGGAAAAGGCTGAAGAATCGGCGCAAGCCGACGATGAAGGCATAGCAGACGAAGAGAGCGCAGAGTAATTGCGCCCTGCCTAATCACCCTATTGCAAATTTAACATCGGGCTTTATTCCGAATTGAAATCAAAGGGCAATCCGAAACGGGTTGCCTTTTTTGCCGTCCCTGAAGCTCGGCAGCTTTTATTCTACTTATCGCCGGGTCGGGAGCAGAGGGCTGCGATAAGCCCAAAAACTACGGCGGCGGCAATTCCTGCGGCGGCGCTTGTCAGTCCGCCCGTGAGAATACCTATTGCGCCGTCGGTTTTGAGTGCTTCCTTAACTCCGTCGCTCATAAGATAACCGAATCCGCTTATGGGAACCGAAGCGCCTGCGCCGGCAAATTCCGCAAGCGGCTCATACAGTCCCACAGCTCCCAAAATTACGCCCGCAACCACAAAGCTTGTGAGAATTCTGGCAGGAGTGAGCTTGGTTTTATCTATGAGAATTTGACCGATAACGCATATAAGTCCGCCCACCCAAAAGGCGTTTAAGTAATCCATAAAAGCACTTCTTTCAAAAGTATATTGTCAATGTCAATAAATATTATTTTCAATATTTGTTTAAAAATTCCCCAGCCGGATATTTTATGTGATGAGAAATTGAAAATTTGTGTCGGGTCACTGACTATTTTATAATTTATGTACACAAAAAACCGATTTTATAGTATAATTAACGTATATGACCCTTGCCTTTAAGGCAGTGGGAGCTATGCCTCTCAGGGTAAAATGTTTTCTGCCCCGCAACACCGAAAAGGGTAAAAACACAGATTATTATTAAGGAGTGAACAGTCACATGGTCGAGGTTAAAGACCTTACAAAATGTTATGGCAACATAAAGGCCGTTGACAACATCAGCTTCACCGTTGAAACGGGTGAGGTATTGGGATTTCTCGGACCCAACGGAGCCGGAAAATCCACCACAATGAATATGATAACAGGCTACATCTCGTCTACAAGCGGCACTGTAACCGTTGACGGAAGCGAAATTCTTGAAGACCCCAAAAATACTAAGGCAAAAATCGGTTATCTTCCTGAAATTCCTCCGCTTTATATTGATATGACGGTGAGAAAGTATCTTGAGTTTATGTTTGACCTCAAAAAGGTTAAACTGCCGAAAAAGGAGCATATTGACGAGGTAATGCGTCTTGTGCGCATCACCGAGCAGGCGGATAGAATTGTTATTGACCTGTCAAAGGGCTACCGCCAGCGTGTGGGCTTTGCTCAGGCGCTTTTGGGCAATCCGCCGGTTCTTATTCTTGATGAGCCTACCGTCGGTCTTGACCCAAAGCAGATTATTGAAATTAGAAAGCTTATCAAGAGCTTGGGCAAAAAGCACACGGTAATCTTTTCTTCTCACGTGCTTTCCGAGATTTCCGCAACCTGTGACAGAATCATAGTTATTTCCGAGGGCAAAATTGTAGCCGATGCAAAGACAGACGAGCTTTCAACCTCCGTTTCCGGCGAGCATAAGCTGGCGCTTGAGGTTGAGGGAGCTTCCTCCGATATTATTTCGGCAATCAAGAAAATTCCTGCCGTTATGCGTGTTTCAAAGCAGCGCGACACCGGAGAGAACAAGGCAAAATATATGGTGGACTATGAAACGGATGTTGACGTGCGCAGAGATGTGTTTAACGCAATGGCAAGAGTCGGATGCCCGATTCTTGATATGAAGTCGGGAGATAAGACGCTTGAGGATATGTTCCTTGAGCTTACCGCAACCGACCAGAGAAGTAAATCAGGAAACGGAGGAGCAATGTAATGAGCGCAATACTGAAAAGAGAGCTTTCATCTTATTTTAATTCGGCTATAGCCTATGTGGTTATGGCAGTGTACTTCTTTTTCTCGGGATATTTCTTTTACATAATTTGTATCCAGAACAACAGCGCAAGCCTTTCATACGTTTACAGCAATATGTTTGTTATACTTCTGTTTATAATTCCGATTATAACAATGAAGACCTTTGCCGAGGAAAAGCGTCAGAAAACCGACCAGGCGCTGCTGACCGCTCCCGCAAGCCTGACGGAAATTGTATTCGGCAAATTCCTCGGAGCATTTGTCCTCTATGCAATTTGCTGCTGTATTTTCCTTGTGTATTCAGTTGTTATTTCATTTTTTACCACTCCCGACTGGGCTGTAATTCTCTGCACGTTTTTGGGCATTTTGCTTTTGGGGGCAGCCTTGATTGCAATTAACGTGTTTATTTCGGTTTTGACCGAAAGCGTTATAATTGCCGCCGTTGCAGGTATGGGCGTAGGCTTGGTTATATATATGATGAGCACTTTTACAAGCGTAATACCCGTTGATTGGATTGCAACGGTTCTTGACAAGATTGATTTTGTAAACTACTACACAAACTTTACATACGGCTTGCTTAATGTAACCGATATTGTATTCTTCCTGAGCGTTACCGGACTGTTTTTGTTCTTTACGGTAAGAGTTTTGGAAAAAAGACGTTGGAGCTAAGGGAGGTTAAATAAATGAGTGAAGAAAAAAAGAGCATAAACGAAACAACCGCTCCCGACTCACAGCCTGCTGCTGAGGAAATAACGGTGGAGAGCGAAAACAGCGTTGCCGAAGCAAGCGCCGACATTAAGGCTGAGGAAAAATCCGACGGCGCAAGCGCCTTGGACGAAGCCGTTTTTGACGAGGACGACGACGATACCTCCGATGTTGTTGAAAATATAATAAACGACAAAAAAGCCAAGAAGAAAAAGGATAAAAAGGATAAAAAGGGCAAAAAAGCCAAAAAATCCAAAAAGAGCAAGGAAAACGGCGGCTTAAAGGAATTTTTGAAATCCAGAAAGGCGCGTCACGGCTCGGTTGCCGTTGCTATTGTAGCCGTGGTTGTCGCAATTGTGATTGTTATCAATGTTATTTTCAGCCTGTTATCCGACAGATTCCCGAATATGTATATTGACCTCACGTCAAACAATTCGTTTGCGCTCCAGGATGACACCATAGACTATATGTCGCATCTCGACGATGACGTAACGGTATATATTCTTATGTCCGAGAGTGATTACGGGGATCAGGGCACATATTTTGTGCAGTCGCAGCAGCTGCTCAACAAAATGAAAAGCAGCTCGGACGGCAAATTGACCTTGAAGTACGTTGACCTTACGTCAAATCCTTCGTTTACTTCAAGCTATACAAATGTTGACTGGACATCTTCAAGCGAAAATTATCTTATGCTTGTTGAATGCGGCGACCAATACAAGGTGCTGACTCTTGACGACTGCTTTGAATATGATGCGACAACATACGCCTATTACGGCGAGTACAGCTTTACGGGAACAACCGTGGAGCAGGCGGTTGTAACGGCGGTTCTCAATGTTACTACCGAGGATAAGGTTGTTGTTGATATACTGACCGGCAACAAGGAGCAGGATTACTCGGCAATCTCCTCACTTTTGGAGGACAACGCCTATGAGGTAAACGAGGTTTCTCTTGCTACGGGCGAGCTTGACGAGGACGCCGAGATTGTAATTTTGTACGCTCCGTCGGTTGACCTTGACGAGGATGCCGCCGAAACAATTTCCGAATGGCTTGACAACGACGGAGATTACGGCAGAACCTTCATTTATATTCCCACCGCAGATATGCCCGATACGCCTAATCTGGACGTGTTGCTCGACGATTGGGGTATGCAGGTGGACACGGGCTATGTCTTTGAAACAAGCACGGACAGACTTGTGAGCAGCAGCTCGGCATATTCCTTTATAGTGGATTATACGGACTATTATACGGATAATCTCAAAAACTCATCAATTCCCGTTGTTGTAATTGATTCTCACGATATAATAATAACCGATGACAGCGTAGCTCACGGCTTGCTTACCACCTCCACCGGCGCAGGCGTGCTGCCTATTGACGCCGATGAGGATTGGGACTATCAGGAGGCAATTTCAGGCGAGGAGCTTAATATAGCCGCCGAGGGAATCAAGACAAACACAGACGAGGAAACCTCAAACGTAATAGTTTTCGGCTCTTATTCAATGTTTAATTCAAGCGTTATGAGCTACAACAGCTTTAACAATTCCGCATATCTGATGAATGTTATAAATACGCTTTCGGATAAGGATGACAATTCCATTACTATCGAGAGCAAATCGCTTGACAGCGGAGAGCTGGGCATTACCGATGTTTCAACGCAGAATGTAATGTTCGCCGTATTTGTAGTTATTATTCCCATAGGAATTCTCGTTGCAGGTATGGTAATATGGCTGCGCAGGAGGAACAGATAATGAAAAAAAATATGAAGCTTCTTATCGGCGTGGCTGTGGCGGTTGTTGTGCTTGTGGGAGTTATGCTTTTGCTGATTTTTCTCCCCGAGAGTGAGGACAGCACCGCAACATATGACGAGGGCATAAGCATGAGTACCTCTACCGATGACGAGGGTGTGCATCAGGCTCAAATCAATACCGATGAGGACGGAAACATAGAAAACAACAGCTACGGAACGCTTCTTGATTACGTTCCGGCAGATATAAGCAAAATCCACGTTGAAAACACCTCCGGTTCGTTTGACGTCACCTCCTACACTCCCACAAATGAGGACGGAGAAGCCGAAACGACCGAATACACACTTGTGGGCTATGAGGATTTTGAGCTTCAGTCCGGCACTCCCGATTTAATCGCTTCAAGCGCAGCTGCTATTAAGTTTGCTTCGGTGGCAACTCTGGATGCGGACAAATCGGGCGAGTACGGCTTTGACGAGCCGAGAGCTACGGTTACGGTAACCTATGACGACAATACCACGGCAATTATTATTGTGGGCGACGATGCTCCGCAGAGCGCAGGCACCTATATCAAATTTGGCGACGGCGATGCCGTATATGTTGTTGATGCCGATTATGCTACGCCGTTCCTCTACAGTCTTACCGACCTTTTCAGTCTTACAATCAACGATTCCGCAAGCGATGATGACGACAGTCAGGCAAGCTCTATTGAGCTTTCGGGTTCAAACTTCTCCGACACAATTAAGCTTGAGCCCAACTCCAATACAAATAATTCCGCCTCATATGTTATCACCGAGCCGACCGAGCTTTTTGCAAGCGAAACCGGAAGCAGTGAAATTGAGGGCGCAATCAGAGGACTTTACGCTGAGAGCGTTGCAATGGTTAACCCGAGCGAAAAGCAGCTTGAATCTCTCGGACTTTCAACTCCTTATGCCGAGGTAAAGGCGGTTTATCCGGATGTTGAGGTTGACCTGATAGCTTCGCAGTCCGATAATGAGGGTTACGTATACCTTATGGAAAACGGCGGCAAGGTTGTCTATCAGATTGCAGCCGATTCGGTACCGTGGGTTACCATTACATATGATGAGATTGTGAGCGAGTATGTTCTCTATCCCAAGATGACTGCGCTCACCGTAATGACGGTAAACAACGGAGAGGATACCTATGAATTTTCTCTCAGCACTACCGAAACCACCACGACCGATGACGACGGCGAGGAAACAACCACTACCACCACAACTGTAAAATACGGGGACGATGAAATTGAACAGTCGTATTTTTCTACCTTCTATCAGAATGTCACCCTGATAGAGCGTTCGGATATTTCGAGCGACAGTCCGAGCGGTTCGGCGGTTTACAGCATAACCTATCAATATTCCGACGGCACAAGCGACGAGGTATGCTACTATGATGCAGGCAACAACCGCTATCTTGCGACTCTTAACGGTGAGAGCTTGGGTCACGTTTACAAGTCGAGCATAACTAAGCTTGTTGACCAGGTAGAGGACATTTCCGAAAACAAGGAAGTAGACTCCTTTGCGGCTTAGGTTAAATAAAGCGAAATTCCCTTTTGTCGATACAGCAAAAGGGAATTTTCTGTTTAGGTTTTAGGCTTGTATTTTTGGCAATTATATACTATAATATAGACAGATGTTTTTTATGCGGAATAAATCCTACGCGCAATACCGAAATTTTTTAAAATCGGAGCGAAGCGGATTTGCCCGGCTGACTATTGCGCTTAGGTTAAAACTGTCGCAAAAGCTAAATCTGATTATTTTGAGGAGAACAGAAAATGAAAGGTATAATATTAGCCGGAGGCTCCGGCACAAGGCTGTATCCGCTGACGAAGGTAACGTCCAAGCAGCTGCTGCCGATATACGACAAGCCGATGATTTATTACCCCATGTCGGTTTTGATGAATGCGGGAATACGTGATATTTTGATTATATCCACTCCGCAGGACACTCCTCGCTTTGAGTCGCTGCTCGGCGACGGACACCAGTTCGGGGCTAAGCTGAGTTATGCGGTTCAGCCGTCGCCCGACGGACTTGCGCAGGCGTTTGTTATCGGAAAGAAATTTATCGGCAGCGATACCGTCGCTATGATTTTGGGCGATAATATCTTTTTCGGACACGGCTTGAAAAAAAGGCTGAAAATTGCGGCGGAAAACGCCGAAAGCGGAAAAGGCGCCACGGTGTTCGGCTATTATGTTGACGGCCCCGAAAGGTTCGGCATAGGGGATATTGTCAATAATTTGAACGTACAAAGAGGGGGATTTTACAAAACAGA
>JAJQDK010000145.1 GCA_021202245.1 Clostridiales bacterium | reverse complement strand
TAACTTACCTTCGCTCAAAAGGGTTAAGGGAATTGATTTTGTAATTTGCAACGGTGAAAATTCCGCCGACGGCAACGGATTTACTCCGACCTCCGCAAGATATTTATTCGACAGCGGAGTTGACGCAATAACCCTCGGCAATCACGCTTTTCGCCGCAGAGAAGCATATGATTTTTTGGATGAAAATAAGTTTATTGTACGTCCTGCAAATTTTCCCGAAAAAACTACGCCCGGAACGGGCATAATAAATGTTGATACGGGGCGCAGAATCATCAGTATAATCAATGTAATGGGCAACGCCTATGCCGACAACAGCCTTAACTGTGCGTTTGAATGTATAGATAAAATGCTCGAAAAAGCCGAAAGCAAAATAATAATTGTTGATTTTCATGCAGAAGCTACCGGCGAAAAGCGAGCAATGGGATTTTATCTTGACGGCAAAGTGTCCGCAATGTTCGGCACTCATACCCACGTTCAAACCTCCGATGCCCAAATTTTGCCCAACGGCAGCGGATATATTACCGATGCGGGTATGACCGGCACCAAAAATTCTGTCCTCGGCGTTAAAAGTGAAATTATTATTGAAAAGCTAAAAACAAAGCTTCCTGCGCGCTTTGACCTTGCTTCGGGCGAGTGCAAAATGGAATGTGTGATGTTTGATATAGACGACAATACGGGCAAATGCCTTTCTGCGGAAAGCTTGAGAATAGAATAGCTTTACTTAAAATCCGATTGAAATTCAGCAAAAGCTTATGCGGCAGATGTAAACAACTGTAAATATTTGTATTATTTCTTCTGAAAATTTCTATTGCAAATTTCTTTTATCAATAGTATAATAAAATAGATACAGGCTTGTAGATTTAAATATAGGGATTGCCCCGAATTTAAATCTGTGCTAAGCAGATTGCCTGACTTATCCCGATATATTGTACATTAAAAAGGATGTGCTCAAATGATAAACGGCGAAATTTTAAAAAATGCGGTAATTTCCGGTGCTAATAAAATCAGCCTGCAAAAGCACCAAATAAACGATTTAAATATTTTACCCGTTCCCGACGGAGATACGGGAACAAATATGTCTATGACCGTAACGGCGGCAGTAAAAGTGCTTGAGAGCTATGACGGCTGTAGCGCAGGCGAGGTGGCGGAGATTGTCGCTTCCGCAATGCTTAGGGGCGCCAGGGGCAATTCCGGCGTAATAACCTCTCTTATTTTCAGGGGCTTTGCCCAAGGTCTTAAGGGTATGGAAGAGGTTAACGGCAAGAATCTTGCGGCAGCTCTCGGAATAGGCGTTGACGCTGCTTATAAGGCTGTTATGAAGCCCACCGAGGGAACTATCCTAACGGTAGCCAGAATGGCTTACGAGGCGGGCGTTGAAAAGTCCAAGGAAATGACTGACACCGTATCTGTTTGGCAGTCAATTTGCGACAAGGCGGAGGACGCTCTTTCAATCACTCCGGAGCTTCTTCCCGTACTCAAAAAAGCAGGCGTCGTTGATGCAGGCGGCAAGGGCCTTTGCGCTATATTTGAGGGTATGCTTTCCGTATTTAAGGACGGCGTAATTATCGAATGTGACGATACCTCTGAGGTAACGGTTGATACCTTTGACAACGCCGCTGCTGAATTTGATGATGATATTGAGTTTACCTACTGCACGGAATATATAGTAGGGCGCGGTGATGAGGAAGAAGCAGACCCGCAGCAGCTGCGTGAATATCTTGAAACAATCGGCGACTGCGTTGTAGTAGTCAGCGATGACGAAATAATAAAGGTTCACGTTCACACCGAACAGCCCGGAGCCGCTTTGACAAAGGCGCTTGAATTCGGCCAGCTTCTTACCGTAAAGGTTGAAAATATGAAGGAACAGCATAAAAATGCCAAGAAATCCGCAAAGCCGCCTAAGGAGGAGTTTGTCCCTGTTGAGCCTACCGAAAAAATCGGATTTGTTTCCGTTGCGGCAGGTCAGGGCTTAAAGGAGCTTTTTGAGGATTTGGGCTGCAACAATGTTGTTTCCGGCGGTCAAAGTATGAATCCGAGTACGGATGATATTTACGCCGCAATTATGGCTACTCCGGCAGAAAATGTACTTGTTCTGCCTAACAACAAGAACATCATTCTTGCGGCAGAGCAGACTGTTCCGATGGTAAAGGACAGAAACGTCGTTATCGTTCCGACACGCACCATCCCTCAGGGTATGACCGCAATGCTCAATTTTGACCCCGAAATTTCAGCCGAAAGCAACGCTCAGCTTATGATGGACTCCGTTCAAAAGGTTGAAACCGGTCTTGTAACTTTTGCGGCTCGCAGCAGTGAATTCGGCGGCAAAAAGATAAAAGAGGGCGACATAATCGCTCTTGAAAACGGAAAGCTTACCATTACCGAAAAAAGCGTTGTAAAAGCCGCTGTAAAACTTGCCAAAAATATGGTTACCCGAGATACGGAATTTATCACTCTGATTTACGGTGAGGAAGTGTCGGAGGAGGATGCAAACAAGGTTTACGAAGAGCTTCGTGACAAGTTCGGCTCACGCACCGACATTTCTCTTGTTAAAGGCGACCAGCCTGTTTATTACTTTATCTTAAGCGTTGAATAATTCGAATAATTTTTAATAACTTATGCAAAGATGTCCCCCGCCTCTAAGGCGGCGGGTGCCGTTGGGATGTTATCATATTTTCGAACGTCGAGAGAGGGGGAAATATGATAAAATAA
>JAJQDK010000092.1:18849-19986 GCA_021202245.1 Clostridiales bacterium | reverse complement strand
CTCTGTCAAGCTCGCTTGAAACAGAGCTTGCGATAGATTGCAGCTTGCAAGTGGGGAGCGTTCGCTTCTGAGGCAGCTGCAATCGTTTCAGGCGGGATTAAGCAATACAAATTCGCTTTGCTTCGATTTAAAACATATTGAACAATAAAAATTAGGAGTGTTTAGATGGCTAAGCTGATAAAATTGCCCGATAATTTAAAGAGTTGGAAGGTAAAATCGCTTGTATCAAAGGAAAACGGCATTGAATTATATAAAATAAGCAAAAAGGATTATGACGGAACGGTTATTAACGCTCTGTTAAGGCACGTTTGCTCATATGAAGAAGCCTATAACGAAAAAAACATTGAATATCTCAATGAAGAAGCCGAGTTTTTGCAGTCTGTAAAAGACTTCGGCGGCAATACGAACTATATCGACGTCTGCGCAGTCAATAATGAATCCAAGGAAAAATTCGACTTATACATAATTACGGAGGATTTAAGAACTCTCGCCGATGAGATTAAGGACAGGAATTTCTCGGAAAACGAGGTTTTGGATTTTGGTATTCAAGTCAGCGGTATTCTTGAAAAGCTTGAATCCAAAAATATTTTTCACGGAAACATTTCGCCCGAAAATATTTTTATTGATAAGGACGGAAGCTACAAGCTGGGAGGCTTTTCGGATTTTGAAAGCAAAATCTCCGATATGTCTTTTGTTGCGCCCGAAATCTACAACAAAAAGTCTACGGATTTTACCACCGATATTTATTCCCTGGGACTTATTATGTACTATTTGTGCAACGATAAGGTGCTGCCGTTTGAGAATGAAAATGTTGACAGGGAAAGCGCTGTTAAGGAGAGATTTGAAGGAAAGACTGTTTCCGCTCCGAAAAACGGAAGTGAAAAGCTTAAAAGCGTTATAGTAATTGCCTGTCAGTCAAAGAACGAGAACAGATGGAAAAATGCAGGAAACATCAACAATGCTCTGCGTTCAATTAAAAGTGAGCAGCCCAAGGAGGAAAAGTCGGGTATTCCGACAGCGGCAGCAGCAACAGCCGCTGTAACCGCCGGCGCAGCTTTTGACGGCGGTGCCTTTGACGAATATGAATACAACGGAGATGATTTTGAGGAAATTCTCCCCGATGAGCCTGCGAGTGAA
>JAJQDK010000092.1:16753-18839 GCA_021202245.1 Clostridiales bacterium | reverse complement strand
GTGAAGAAGCGGCAGACGAAGAAGCGACGGGTGAAGATACTGCCGAGCAGGAGCCGAATACGGCAGATGCGGAAGAAATTTCGGAAACCGAAGGCACGGAAAGCGCTGAAAATTTGAACGCCGAAAATACGGAAGCCGAGGAAATTGCCGCAAAAGCTGCGGAGCCCGATAATTTTGACGACAGTACGACTGCCGGCTTTGAAATTGCTGAGGTAACGGAGGCTTCGGACAATATTGATGACCTCGCAGACGACAATGCAGCCGACGACTCTGCGCAAACCGATGATAATGCAGCCGAAAGCACACAGAGCGCAGAGAGCGCCGATGTTGACGGTGATGTTTTTGACGATTATGAAATTACAAACGAAAAAGAAAGCTATGACAAAATATCCGCCCAAAAGGATTACGGCAGTTATTTTGATGAAGATAAGGATGCTGATGTGAGTATTCTGAAGGCAGCTGCGGAAGCTAATGATATATCCGAGCTAAATGACGACGTCACAGACTATAATCCATTTTCAGATGAAGATGACGAGGATGAAAAGGAAGTGGAAAGCTCCGATCCCGACTCAGGCAAAAAGAAGAAAAACACCGTAATAACGGTTGTGTGCATACTGGTAATACTTGCCGCAATCGGGTTTATTGCATTCTGTATTATTAACGGCAGCAGCAAGGATGCCGAAACAGGCACCACGGCTCAGCAGACATCAAGCACACAGGCTGTAACTGAAAGCACTGCACAAACCGAAGCAACTCAGGAAAGCACCGAGGAAGCTACTACAAAGGCAGCTGAAAACAAAACGGTAATTTCCGTAGTCGGCTACGGCTACAGCTATGCAAAGAGCTTGCTTGAGGATGAGGGCTTTACCGTAGAGATAGGAGAGTACAGATACAGCTCCGATTACGATGAGGGTTATGTTATCTCGCAAACTCCGAGCGGAAACTCAAACGCAGAAAAAGGCTCGGTGGTAACGCTGGATATTTCTCTGGGCAAAGAGGCTGTTGAAACAACCACTGCCGCACCCACGCAGGCGGCAACTCAGGCAACAAGCAAGTCCGCCTCCTCTTCCGCCTCATCAAGCGCCGCAACCGCTGCCACGACTGCTGCAGCAACTTCAGGCGCAGAAAAAACAGACAGCAGCTATATATTCTCCGACAGTGCCTCGGCTTACCTGAGCAGCTCCGATGTTGAAGCGCTGAGCAAGGAGGATTTGAGTCTTGCGCTGAATGAAATATACGCTCGCAGAGGAAGAATTTTTAACGACTCTACCTTAGCGGCTTACTTTAACTCAAAGACCTGGTACACGCCGAAATACACCGCCGAGGAATTCTCCGAAAATGTAACCTTCAATAAATATGAGCAGGCTAACCTGCAGCTGTTGGTTGACGAACAGAAAAGCAGAGGATATAGGTAAGCAAGGACTTTTTAAACCAAAGATAAGGAGCAAGTAATTGATGAAAGAGAAAGCATTAAAATTACTGAAAAGCAAATTTTTCTTATCTCTTGTTATAAATTCGGTTATTATAGTATTCTGTATTTGCGCATCGACATTTTCATATGATAATTCCGAGGATTTTTACAATTCGCTTTATATATGCAAATTCCATTTTTATTACAGCAACAAAATCAACTATATACTCGCTCTGATTATCGGGTCGGTTCAATATGTACTCCCGAATTTTAACTGCTATGTGCTTGCTCAGGTTTTGCTTTCGTTTTTAGGCTTTACGTCCTTCACCTATGTTGCGATTGACAAATTCGGAAAAAGCAAGGCGCTGGTATTCACCGTGATACTCAACACGCTTTTTGCCCTGCACCACTATGCTGACATTGAATACCATAAAACTGCGGCATTATTGCTGGCGGCGGGATTTTTGCTGGTGCTTAATGCAATTCGCAACAAGAGGTACAATCTTCCGTGCTGGGTAGGCGTTGCGGAAATTCTTTTGGGCTCGTTCTTCTGTTTTAAATATTTTTTTGTTGCTCTTGCGTTTGCGCTCGCCTATTTCTTTGCAGAACTGATTGTAAGAGGAAAGTACAAAATTAAATTCAGAAAATTCTTTTGGTTCTTCAGACCGTATTTGC
>JAJQDK010000092.1:0-16743 GCA_021202245.1 Clostridiales bacterium | reverse complement strand
TTGTAGTCTGTACGATTCTCTCTATGGGAGGCAGCTGGTACTCATATTCGGTCAATCATTCTTCGGATGAAGCAAGCACTTATTATGAATATTCACAGCTTACCGATTCTATTAACAGCTTGTCTTATCCGAACTATAAGGAGCATATTGAGGAATTTAACGCAATAGGTATTTATGAAAACGAATACAAGCTACTGAAAAGCGGTTATTATGACCCGAACAATTCTCTGAATAATACTGCGCTCTCGTTAGTTGCAAGTATTCAGCAGGAAGAAAACGTCGCAAGCATACCCGGCGCCGCTTTCGGAATACTTTCGGATATCGGCGGGCATTTTGCCGTATTTGACTGCTACGTTCTCATCATTTTAGTATTTGCTGCGATTGTTGTAACTTATATAATTTTTCAGAAGAAAAAGTTTATTTTCTTTCCGATTTTTTATCTTGTCACAGCCGTTGCGGCAAGCACGGCAGTAAGATATTTTTATACCGACACCGATTCGCTCGTATACGGTATATGGCTTTTGCTGTATATGTTTTTAATCTTTTCATTTGATTTTAAAGAACATAATCCGCCTAAAAAGCCCTCGTTTATGAATATGAGAAGAGGTCCTGTTTTCATTTCAGGCGTGCTGAGTATTTGCCTGTTTTTAAGCTACTGTATTGTCTATCAGGCAAACCTCCCCTCTGCCTCCTCCAACAAAAAGCCGAGCAGCTTATATTCGGAGATTGACAGACATCCCGAGCGCTATTATGTTCTTGACCCGCTTACTTCTGAAGATTATATGAAATATACCGATAATTACACCCACCCCCTTTGGGGATTCAGAAGCAGCTTTTTATCCAATGTTGATTACTTTGGCTATTACAAATCCACGGATAAGCTGTTGAGCTATAATTTGTCTGCAAACATTTATGAAGCTGTTTTAAGCAATAATCAGATTTATGTAATTGACAACTATATAACCTACAGAAAGGAAAATTATCTGGAGGAGCATTACGCCGAAGAAGGAGCGAATGTTGTATATAAGCAGGTAAATGAAATCAGCAAATACAAGATTTATGAGGTAGTTACCGAATAAATCATATAAACTGAGTCACAATTCCGTAAAATCAGTAAGGTTGTTTCATCGCAATGAAACAACCTTTTTTACGTTTTGATTTTTATTTCAAACCCTTAATTTTATCGAGTATAACCTGCATATCGTCGGGCAGTTCGGCTTTAACCTCAATTATTTTGCCGGTTACGGGATGCAAAAAGCTCAGCTCACCGCAATGCAGGGCCTGGCGCTTGATTATATCAAGACCGCCGCCGTATAAATCATCCCCTAAAAGCGGATGGCGGATGCTGCTCATATGACATCTTATCTGATGAGTTCTGCCTGTTTCAAGCTTTAGGGCAACATAGGAAATATCCTCAGTACAGACAATGGATTTATAGTGAGTTACCGAGGGCATACCGTCAGCTCTGACTGCCCTGACAATTTTTGAGCCGTCCTGCAAACCTATACGCCCGTCAACGGTTCCTTCCCCCTCAAGCCTGCCGTGGCAGAGTGCAAAATAAGTTTTGTCAACCTTATTTTTTAAAAAATTAGCCGTAAATTTATCTTTTGCAATTATTACAAGTCCTGAGGTATCCTTATCAAGTCTGTTTACGGCTCGAAACACATAGCTTTCGCCCTTTTGCATTGAATTATACGTTAATATGTTTGCAAGGGTGTCGCTTTGATGCTGTTTGACGGGATGAACAGGCATTGACGGAGGCTTGTTGACTATTATTAAATGCTCGTCCTCATACGCTGTATCAAGTGAGCCGCAGACAGGCAAAATCGACGATTTTTCATCCGGCAAGTTAATTTCCACTGTATCTCCGCCCGTAAGGTAATCCACGGTTCTCAAAATTTTGCCGTTCATCAAAATACCGTCTTTTTCTCTCTTTAAACGTGTTATCATTCTTGAAGAAAGACCGCATTTTTGCTTTAAAAACGTCAGCGCCTTGATACTGTCAATTTCTGAGGGTACGGTAAATTTAAGTTTATTGCCCATATATAATTCTCCGTAAGAAATAAAATAATACGCATTGAATGATAAATATCAGGGGGATTCCGAGCATAAATTTTATGCGTCTTGTTTTGTGACGAATCAAAAGCATTGTTAAATACATTCCTGCGCTTCCGCCCAAAGCGGAAACAATAATCAGGCTTCTTTCACGGACTCTCCAACCGCCGTGAACGGCACGAAGCTTGTCAAATACAGTTATTATTACAGCAGTGACGTTAATAACAATTAAGTATGCAATAAGCAATTTTTTTAAATAGGTTCATAATTTTCTCCAAAGGATGATATAAATGAATTTGAAAAGATTTGTTCCGCTTCTGCTTTCATTTGCAATTTTGCTCAGTGTTGTCGCCGTAAGCTCAAACACAAACGAGAGCCTTTTGACGGGCTCAGCCGATATAAGCACCGTTGATACGGCAAAATCCGAAGCCGACAATACAGAAAGCAGCGCAGATGAAGCAGGCAGTGATGAAATGCTCGGAGTTTGGGTATCTTATATGGAGCTTGATATGCAGAGTGAAAGCGATAAAAGCGAAAGCGCATTCAGGAAGAAGTTTATGAGTATCGCCGAGAAAAGTGCAGCTTTCGGGTTTAACACACTGATTGTGCAGGTCAGACCGTTCGGCGATGCGCTGTATGACTCGAAATATTTTCCTTGGTCGCACATACTGACAGGCACACAGGGGGAAAACCCGAATTATGACCCGCTTAAAATAATGTGAGAAATATGCTGAGAAAAAGGCTTGAAAATTCACGCCTGGGTTAATCCGTACAGAATTTCAACAAATGAAACTCCGAGCCATCTTTCGGCAGACAACCCGTACAAGGCGGACAGCGCTCTGGAAAAAACTACTGACAGCGGAATATATTATGACCCGTCAAGCGAGGAAGCGAGAGAGCTGATTGTAAACGGTGTTGCCGAAATTGCGGAGAATTACGATGTTGACGGAATTCAGTATGACGACTACTTCTACCCCACCGATGACGAAAGCTTTGATGAGGAGGAATATGAAGCATATGTATCGGAGGTTGGAAAGGACAACAGTATGAGCCTTGAAAATTGGCGAAAAGCAAATGTGAATTTGCTTGTGTGCGAAACATACCGAGCCGTGCATAACGCAAAGGAGGACGCCGTGTTCGGAATATCGCCTCAAGGAAATATAGACAACAATAAAGAGCTGTATGCAGACGTAAAATCCTGGTGCGCCTGTAGGGGGTTCATAGATTACATTTGCCCTCAGATTTATTTCAGTCTTACCAATCCTGTGCTGACCTTTGAGGACTCGCTGAAAAGCTGGACCGAGCTTGATTACGCCGATAATGTGTCGCTGTACATAGGGCTTGCAGGCTACAAGGCAGGGAGCGATGACGATGAAGGCACCTGGGAAAATGACGACGATATTTTAAGCGAGGAATACAGAATAGTTTTGAGCAGCGAAAAAACGAGCGGAATAATGCTTTACAGCTTCGCAAGCCTGACAGAAACAAACGCTGAGGAAGAAATGAAGAATTTAAGCGATGAGCTGAATTTAAATTGAAGAGAAAATTCCAAAAAGGCTCTCTCCGAAAATCAATGTCGTCAACTTAAGGATTTAAGATGATACGCTAAAATTATAACACGTTTGCGGCGGCTTAGATTAAATCTCCCTGGCAGAAATCGGCAAATGACCTAACAATCTTTACATCTCTTATCTGACCGCAGAGGTTGGCGTCGGAGCTGCTGATATGAATCGGAGTGTAGTTTTTTGTGTATCCCCCAAGAAAGCCGTGGCGCATACGCTCAATAAGCACGCTTTCACACAATCCGACCTGCGATGAGAGAAAATCAGCTTCGGATTTTTTAACGAGAGCGCCCATAAGCTTTGCCCGTCTTTCCTTTTCCTGCGGAGCGAACTTTTCAGGTGATTTTGCCGCATGAGTTCCGCGGCGAACGGAATACGGAAAAACATGAACACGCGCAAAGCCTATGCTTTTTACAAAGCTCATGGATTTTTGAAAATCGTCCTCGGTTTCACCTGAAAATCCAACCATAACATCAGTGGTGATTGATGAATTTTTAAACACCTTTCTTAAATCGGCGACAATTTCGGCGTATTCTGCGCTGTCATAATGACGGTTCATAGCTTTTAAGGTTTTATCGCAGCCGCTTTGCAGAGAAAGATGAAACTGCGGGCAAAACTTGGGCTGCGCCGCAAGACGGGAAATCAGCTCTTTGCTCATCTGCTCCGGTTCAAGAGAACCGAGCCGCACACGCTCTATTCCCTCTGTGGTGCAGGCACATTCTACGGCATCGGCAAGGTTAAAATCCTCTCCCAATCCGTAAGCAGAAAGATTGATGCCCACAAGCACAACCTCCTTGTAGCCGTTTGCGGCAAGGGTTATCAGCTCGGCTTTTAAGCTGTCAAGGCTCTTGGAGCGAACCCGACCCCGTGCGTAGGGTATAATGCAGTAGGAGCAAAATCTGTTGCAGCCGTCCTCGATTTTGACAAACGTCCTTGTATGCTCGCCGAGTGAGGACACGGAAAGATTTTCAAATTTTTCTCCGGATCCCGTATGCTCGGAAATATGATAATATTTATGATGAGTGCTTATATATTCTCTGATTGCCGGAACAAGCTCGGCGCGTTTTGCATTGCCGAGAATTATGTCACAGCTTTCGAGGGCGCTTGCCTCGTCCGGAAACGCCTGTGGCATACAGCCGGTAAGAACGATGATTCCGTCAGGATTTTGACGGCGCACCTTGTTTATCAGCTTGCGGTTTTTGGCATCACTGACGCCTGTTACCGTGCAGCTGTTAATTATGGTGATATCCGCAGCGGCGCTGTCCTGCGACAGCTCAAAGCCGTTGCGAAGCATATCCTCCCTCATCGCCTGAGATTCATATTGATTGACTTTGCAGCCCAGAGTAACTATATTAAAATTCATTAAATTAACATCCTTTTTTAGTTAAATAGTTGAAAATGAAAACAATTTATAAATTCTATTGATTATCCGGATAAATAATGATACTATTAGAGGTAGAAAGCTTGTGGAGGTGAGTATTTTGTTTTCCATACCTGTTACAGTAAAAAACAAAAACGCAATGATTGATATGTTTGAAACTCTTTCACACTTTCCGAAGCAAGTAATGGTGCTGAAAAACGGCGACAACACGGTTGACGCACATTCATTGATGGGATTTCTGACTATAGATGAGTCTAAGCCGATGGAGCTTGTTTTTGAAAACGAACCGAATGAAGAGCTTAAACAGGCTATGTCAAAATTTACGCAAAGCGCTTAATATCGCTTAATATACATATTTTATTTAAAGCCCTATGACTTTTGTCATAGGGCTTTTCTGAATCAGGAATTCTTATCTACAACGTGAAAATTTTTGAGATTTCCGGTTTTTTCGCTTCGTTTGTCAAGCTCGGCAAGAACCTCGTCAAGCTCAATTCCCTGATTTACCATCATAACCATAAGATGATAAATGAGGTCTGCAATCTCATAAACCGTTTCGCCGTTATCGTTGTTCTTGGCGGCAATAATTGTTTCGCTGCACTCTTCCCCGACCTTTTTAAGAATTTTGTCAAGCCCCTTGTCAAGCAAATAGCAGGTATATGAGCCCTCTTTAGGATTGTCACGTCTGTTTACTACAGTATCATATAAAGCCTGCAGCACTTCTTTGTCATTCATAATGTTGACCACCTTATTTTAATTTTTTGAAAAAGCAGGAATGGCTGCCCGTATGACAGGCGGCGCCTGTCTGCTCAACCGTAATCAGCAGAGTATCGTCGTCGCAATCGGCATAGATGTCAATTACCCTTTGCAAATGCCCCGACGTTGCGCCCTTGTTCCAAAGCTCCTGCCTGCTGCGTGACCAAAACCACGTATAGCCCGTTTCAAGAGTTTTTTGCATACTCTCACGGTTCATATACGCAAGCATAAGCACCTCGCCTGTGGACTTTTCTTGAATAATTGCAGGAATAAGCTCTGCTTTTACAAAATATTTTTCTAAATCCATATTTACACCTTCAAAGCAAGACAAGTGGTCCTGCTCACCCGAATTAAATTTTGCCCGTAATTTCAACAGCCTGCCGCAAATCAAGATTGCCTGTGTATATAGCCTTGCCACAGATGGCGCCGTAAACATTAAGCTCGGATAAATTTATTATGTCCTTAAGCACGGAAACTCCGCCGCTTGCTATGATATTACAGCTTACCTCGTGCAAAAGGTCGTCAAGCTGCTTGAGATTGGGACCGACAAGAGTGCCGTCCTGCTCAATATCGGTAAAGACTATCGTCTGCACGCCGACATCCTCCATACGCTTTGCAAGCTCAATATAATCAATATCGGAATTGTCGGTCCAGCCCTCGGCGCACACTCTGCCGTCCTTTGAATCTATACCGACAACAATTTTATCGCCGTAGTTTTTAACGGCGTCTATAACAAGCTGAGGATTTTTAACAGCCGCAGAGCCGAGAATAACACGGTTAATGCCGCGTGAAAGATAATACTCGACGGAATCCATATTTCTTATTCCGCCGCCCACCTCCACGGACAGCCCCGACGACTTTGCCACATCGGCAATCAAATCGGCGTTGATAAGCTTTGCATCCTTTGCGCCGTCAAGGTCCACCATATGTATCCACGATGCGCCTGCATCGGCAAAGCTTTGTGCGGCAGCGTAGGGTGACTCGGCAACCTTTTCAACTGTTGAATAGTCGCCCTTAAAAAGTCTGACACAGTTGCCGTCTTTTATATCAATAGCAGGTAAAATTATCATTATTACAACACTCCTTTGCGTAAAGAGCTTGAATTATTACAAAACTCCTTTGGTAGAAAGAGGCTTGTCAGAGGTGTTCTGTGCTGCGGCAAGCTTCAGTGAATGAGCGACAGCCTTAAAAAGCGCCTCTGTTATATGATGCGAATTATCTCCGTAAATAGATTTCATATGCAGAGTAATGCCGGCATTGTAGGCAAATGCCCGCATAAATTCAACGGTCATCGAGCAGTTGTATCCGCCGCAGCTTTCCTGAGGAAAATCGGCGTCAAAAACAAGGAACGGTCTGCCGCTGATATCAACGGAAGCAAAAGCAAGTGCCTCGTCCATAGGAACATAAAAGCTTCCGAATCTGTCTATGGAGCTTTTATCCCCCAATGCTTTGCAAAACGCCTTGCCGAGGACTATGCCCGTATCCTCGACGGTGTGATGCTCGTCAACCTCAAGGTCGCCCTTTACGGTAAGCTCCAATCCGAATCCGCCGTGTGTGGCGAAGGAATTGAGCATATGATTAAAAAATCCGATTCCGGTATCTATGGAAATTTTACCGCCGTCAAGATTTAAAATCAGCTTAATATCGGTTTCTTTTGTTTTTCTTTCAATCATTGCGCAACGCATATACTCACCTCTGCAAAAACTTGTTTATATATTTGATTACTTCATCATTTTCTTCGGAAGTGCCCGATGTAATTCTGATAAATTCGCCCATATATCGAATTACTATCGAGTTTTCCTTCAGATATTCCCACAGTTCTCTGCCGAATGAGGTTTTGATAAGAACAAAATTTGCGCAGCTGTCAAAAACCTTAAAATCATCGCAGTTTTCAGCAATCTTTACTAAATTATTATACAGCTTTTCTCTGCTGCTGACAATCTCATTTTGTCGATTAAGCAAATATTCTTTATTTTTGTAAATTATACTGCCTATTGCCTGGGAAATACTGTTGACATTATACGGAGATTTTACCGCTTTAACGGCGCGGGAAATTGCTTCGCCGGCAACGGCAAAGCCGAGCCTGAGAGCGGCTGAGCCCAATGCCTTGGAGGCGGTGCGGAATATTATCAGATTGGGGTAATTTTGCACCTCTTTGATGAGGCTTTGATTCCAAAAGTCCATATAAGCCTCGTCAAGAATCACAAGCGCATTAACGGAGCCTACGAGCCTGCGTGCTTCATCCGCAGTAATTCCCTGACCGGTAGGATTACAGGGATTTGAAAAAATAACAAGCTTGATATTATCCTCGTTTATTTTTTTTATCATCGCATCAACGTCGATATTCAGAGTATCGTCCTTGATGAACGATTCACAGGTAACTTCACAAATTGAAGAATAAAACCTATACATTGAAAAGTCGGGTGAAGCAACAAGGGTTTTGTCGCCCTTTTCGGTAAAGGCGGACTCAATCAGAAAAATAAGCTCGTCAGAGCCGTTGCCGGCAGTGACATATTTTGAATCTATGCCGTAATATTCTGCAAAGGAATTAACCAAATCCTGAGCCAGAGGGTCGGGATATCTGTTAAATGCAACGGCATCTATAGCCTTATGCACCTGCTCCTTCAGTTCGGGAGGATAATTTACGGGACATTCATTTGCATCAAGCCTGATTTTATAGGTGCCGCTTATCGGCTCATACGGCACAAGCTCACGGATTTTTTTGTTAAGTTCATATGACATTTGCTACATTCCAATCATTTAAGAATAGTTTTCAGTCCTCTTCAAAACGCACTTTAACTGAATTTGCGTGAGCGGTAAGGCCCTCGGTATTTGCAAAGCGGATTATATCCTCGGAATCGTTTCTGAGAGCATCCTCGGTATAATAGATGAAGCTTGATTTTTTTACAAAGCTGTCAACGGAAAGCGGAGAGAAAAATCTCGCAGTACCGCTTGTAGGCAAAACGTGGTTGGGACCGGCAAAATAATCGCCGAGGGGCTCGGGACTGTAGTTGCCGAGGAATACCGAGCCGGCGTTGTCGAGCTTTCCGACATACTCCATAGGATTTTTGCAGCAAACCTCAAGGTGTTCGGGAGCAAGCTCGTTTGCAAAATCAACAGCCTGAGCCATATCGCTGCAAACAATTACTGCTCCGAAATCATCAAGCGATGAATTGATTATTTCATTTCTTGACAAGGACCGAACCTGTCTTTCAATTTCCTGCACGGTTTTTTCGGCAATTTCAGCACTGTTTGTCAGAAGAATTGCCGAAGCAAGCTTATCATGCTCAGCCTGACTCATAAGGTCGGCTGCAAGGAATTTCGGATTTGCGGACTCGTCCGCAATAATAAGTATCTCACTCGGGCCGGCAATCATATCAATATCAACGACGCCGTAAAGAAGCTTTTTGGCGGTGGCGACAAAAATATTTCCCGGGCCGACAATTTTATCCACCTTGGGTACGGTTTCGGTACCGTATGCAAGCGCAGCTATCGCCTGCGCGCCGCCCATAAGGAACACACGGTCTGCTCCGGCAATCTTTGCGGCGGCGATAATGTTGGGGTTGGGCGTGCCGTCCTTTTGCGGAGGAGTACACATAATAATCTCTTCAACACCGGCAATTTTTGCGGGAACGGCATTCATAAGAACGGACGAAGGATAGGCGGCTGTTCCGCCGGGAACATATATTCCCACACGCTTAAGTCCGCGTATGCGCTGACCCATCATAACGCCGTTATTCTTGGTAGTAAGCCAGCTTTGCTGTAATTGTCGCTTGTGAAAATCGGCGATGTTGTCGGCTGCTTTTTTCAGCGTTTCAAGATAATCGGAATCGCATTTTTCTATCAGTTTATCAATGTCGTCCATTGAAATTTCCGCTTTGTCGGGCGCTTTGCCGTCAAATTTTACAGTATAATCACGTACAGCCTTATCGCCGTATTTTTCTACATTCTCTATTATATCGGAAACTGTCGGAATAACATTTTTATCCGAGTTCTGCGCTCTTTTTTTGAGAGCTTCAATAAATTCATATTCCTTTTTACCGTCTGCGGTTACTGTGGTAATCATTGTGTTACGGTCTCCAATTTCTTCTGAAGTTCTTCTATCTCCGCCTTGCGAAGCTTTAGGCTTGCGGTATTGGCAATCAGTCTTGCCGAAATATCGGTTACCCACTCGATAACCTCAAGGCCGTTTGCCTTGAGAGTGGAGCCTGTTTCCACGATATCGACTATACCGTCGGAAAGTCCTACAAGGGGTGCAAGTTCAACGGAGCCCTCGATTTTAATAATTCTTATGTCCATATTTTTATCGTCAAAAAACGCACGGGTGACGTTGGGATATTTTGTAGCTATAGTCTTGGTGTTATAGCCTCCGTAAAAATCATAGCCTTTTTTCGTTGCAAGCGCAAAACGGCATTTGCCGAAACCTAAATCAAGCAATTCATAAAACGAAGTCCCGTTTTCAAGGATTGTGTCCTTGCCGACAACGCCCAAATCACAAACTCCGTGTTCAACATATGTAATGACATCGGCTGCCTTGGCAAGCACTGCCTCAAATTCGTTATTGCCTATAGGCAGAATAAGACGCCTGCCCTTGTTCTTTACCTCATCGCAGTTATATCCGATTTTTTCAAAAAGCTCTATGGTAGTCTTTTCAAGTCTGCCCTTAGTGAGAGCGATTCTAAGTGGTTTCATATACGAAATATCCTTTCAAAAATCTAATGGAGTCAGCCTATAGCCTTAACCTCGTTTATGCCGCGCTTAGAGGCAAATTCACGGGTTTCTTCAAGCGTGGGAAGCACGCTGAACTGAGCCTTTTTGCCCTGTTTGACAAGAGATTCAACATAGGATATGGCTTCAATCTCGTGTCCGTCCTCGGCAAAAACAAGTATGTCGGGATTATCGGAATAATCGGCATTGTCATCGGATAAATGCTTAAGAGTAATTGCATCGGTATCTATTGCAAAGCCTGCGGCGCCCATAGGAGCGTCAAACTCCGCAAGCAAATCATCATATCTGCCGCCGGAAATCACGGCGTCGCCTATTCCCTCTATGTAGCCGGCAAAAACAATTCCCGTGTAATAGTCGTTGCGCTGAACCAAACCGAGATCAACAATAAGCTTGTTGCCGAGTCCGATGGGAAGAATGTCTTTATAGATATTATGCAAATATTCAAGCGCTGCTTCAGCCTTTGTTCCTCTGCAAATGTCGGCAGCCTTTTCAAATACCTCTTCACCGCCGAAAAGCGAGGGCAGACTGCGGATAGCGCTTACCGCTTTGCACGGCGTCAGCTTATCGAGCAAATTGTTTAATGCGGAATAGTTTTTGCCCTCGATTGAAATTCTGATTTTTTCCTTGTAATCGTCATCAATATCAAGCTCGTTTGAGAGCGCATTGAACACGCCTGCGTGACCGAGCTCAAATCTGAAATCTTCGGCAACGGAGGATATGCTCTTGACGGCTGTCGAAATTATCTCAATGTCGGCACGCTTGCCCTTGACGCCGAGCAATTCAATGCCCATTTGCATCATTTCGTTGCGCCTGCCGGTCAGGGTTGGGTTATTGCGGTAAACAGCCTGCTTGTAGTACAGGCGCACGGGAAGCACACCGGACTTTAAGCGTGACGAAACCATACGAGCTATGGGCAGGGTTGAATCGGGGCGCATAACAAGCAGTCTGCCCTTGTTATCTACCGTTTTAAACATAGACTCCTGAGAAATGCCGCTGCATGGCTGCGAAAAAACATCGAAAAATTCAATGCCGGGAGTAATTACCCTTTTGAAGCCTCCGCTGACAAATATATTTTCGATTTTACCGCATATGTTATCCATTGCGGAGCATTCGGCAAACAGAAAATCCTTCATTCCCTCGGGTGTTATTTTGATATATTTTTTCATAATTACCTCTCAAAACGCTTTAGTGTGCTAACGTGGTAATATATTACCATAATAAATCAGTTTTGTCAAACATTAATTTTAAGATAAGCCGCAAAAGTTTTCTCCGCCTCTAAAGACGGCGGGAGATTAAGCAAGGCAAATCTGCCTAGCTCCGATTAACAAAACAATCATTTGTCTTGATTTTTGCCCGTATCATCGGTTTTTTCGGACTTGCCGCCGGAGCTGTTGTCACTTGTGCCGGCATCATCCCCGGCATTTTTGTCAAATCCCATCATTTTCTTCAGCTTATCGAATTGCTGATTATCCTTTTGCTCCCGGAGCTTTTTCTGCTCCTCGGCAATCTTTGTATAATTGAGGACCTCAAAATCAAGAGCCTCCTGAGCAAGCTTGCCCTTGTCGTTGATTCTGTTGCGAACCGACTTTCCGACAAGAGAATATATAACGGCAAAAATGGGGGTACTGAGTATGAAGCCGGGCAATCCGAACAGTGCTCCGCCTACCACAACGCTGAACAAAACCCAAAAGCTTGAAAGTCCGACCTGACTTCCGATAATCTTCGGCTTGAACAGGTTGCCGTCAAGCTGCTGAATTACAACAACAATAATGATAAACAGTACCATATACCAGGGGTCAATCAATAACAGTATAAAAGCGCTCGGAATTGCACCGATAAACGGTCCGAAAAATGGAATAATGTTTGTTATTCCAATCAACACGGATATCAGGGCTGCATACGGCAATTGGAATATTGACATTATTACAAAGGTCATTACCCCTACAAGAGCAGAATCAATAATATCGCCTACAAGAAAACGACCGCATTTTGTGTCAGTAATGTCAACTACTTCGTATATTTTAGGCAAATACCTTATGGGGATAAAAGCGACCGCAAGCCTTTTTACCAAACGGCAGAGCGTATCCTTGGCGGCAAGGAAATATATGGAAATAATGACTCCCATAATAAAGTTGTATACACCGCTGTAGGCGTTTGAAACTATATCCATAATCGAGCTGATTGCACTTGAGGCATTGCCGAAAAGATTGGTTAGGTTCTCAACGGAGAAATATGAGCTCATATTGGACAGTAATTCATCAAGGGAATTGTTTTTGTCCAAGCCTAAATTGAATTTGAGATTAACCCAATCTATGAAGCCGTCAAAATTATTCATAAGGGCTTCAAAATAACCCGGCATACTATTTACAAGACTTGAAATATTCTCGGAAATTTGAGGAACAAGTATTGCAACGAGGAATACTAAAATTGCAAGCACCAAAGCATAGGTGCAGACTACGGAGAGCGGCTTTTTAATTTTTAAAAGATACTTTCGCTTTGTTCCAACCTTTCCGAAAACCTTTGAATAAAAGAACTTGTACGGAAAATTAAGGATGTAAGCAATAAGGAAGCCGATTAAAAACGGCATGAGTATATCGCCGAAGGTTCCCAGCCACGACCATATATCTTTGAAATTGTCCTTTACAAGCAATAAAAGGACGGCAAAGCCTATGCAAATAAGCATATTCTTCAGCGTGAAAAATTTTTTCAATTAAATCACTCCTTAAAACAGGGACATTTGAGAGCTTTCGGGCAATCCGCTTAAAACTCCGGATTCTTTAAGCATTTCAATAACAGACTTTGAAGCCTTTGATTTTATCTGCATATCTTCAATGGAAAGATATTCATATTTTTTGCCTGCCTCGGCAAGAGAAACAGCCGCCGCCTCGCCCACACCGGGCAGAGATGAAAACGGAAGTCTGATTTTGCCGTCTTGAACAACAAACATTTTTGCTTCGGATTTATATATATCTATGGGCAATACCTCTATTCCCCTTGCCATCATCTCATTGACAATCTGGAGGGTTGAATATTCCGCCTCATCCTTGGCGGTTGCCTTGTGAACGCTTTGCTTTTGCTTGATGCTGTTCATTTTGTCCCGGACAGCCTTTCTGCCCTTCATCACAACGGTGCCGTCAAGATTTTCACTTCTGACAGTGAAGTACGCCGCATAATATTCGGTGGGCTTATGCACCTTGTACCAGCCGAGACGAAGGGTTGAAATCATATACGCCGCAGCGTGGGCCTTGGGGAACATATACTTTATCTTCATACAGGAATCTATGTACCATTGCGGTACATTGTGGTCACGCATTGCTTTGAAATGCTCCTCGGTCAACAGCTTTGTAGCGTTGCCCTTACGAACAATTTCCATTATTTTGAACGACATACTCGGATCAAGACCCTTGTGCATAAGATAGGTCATAATGGAATCACGAGTACCTATAACCTCGGAAATATCACAGGTGCCGTTATGGATAAGCTCCTGAGCATTGCCGAGCCACACGTCGGTTCCGTGCGACAGACCTGCAATCTGCAAAAGGTCAGCAAAGGTTTTGGGCTGCGCTTCGATTAACATTCCGCGGACAAATCCGGTGCCGCATTCGGGCAGGCTGAAGGTACCGGTTTTTGAGTCTATATCCTCCTCGGTAACTCCCAAAGCCTTTGGAGAGGTAAACAGCGACATTACCTCGGGGTCGCTCATTGAAACCTTCATTACCGGTATGCCGGTATACATTTCAAGATAGTGATAGATGGTAGGTACATCGTGTCCAAGCTCGTCCAGCTTGGTGATGGTGTCATGGATTGAATGGAAATCGAAGTGAGTTGTGATATTGTCGGAATTTATATCATTTGCCGGGTGCTGCACCGGGCAAAAATCATACACTTCATTCGTTCTCGGAACAACAACCATACCGCCCGGGTGCTGACCCGTGGTGCGCTTAACGCCCGTACAGCCGATTGCAAGGCGTTTTTCCTCCGCCTTGTGCATTGAAATTCCGCGTTCCTGGGCATATTTTTTTACAAATCCCAAAGCTGTCTTTTCGGCAACGGTGGAAATTGTGCCGGCTTTAAACACATTGTCCTTTCCGAAAAGCTCTTCGGTGTAGCGATGCGACTTTGACTGATACTCGCCGCTGAAATTAAGGTCGATATCGGGCACCTTATCGCCCTTGAAGCCGAGGAATGTTTCAAAGGGGATTTCGTGACCGTCCCTGCCCATTTCGGTACCGCAGTCGGGACAGCTCTTGGGCGGAAGGTCAAATCCGGAGCCTACGCTGCCGTCGGTTATAAACTCGCTGTGCTTGCAGTTAGGGCAAACATAATGCGGACATAGCGGATTAACCTCGGAAACACCGGACATTGTAGCGACAAACGAGGAGCCTACGGAGCCTCTTGAGCCGACAAGATAGCCGTGCGCTTCGCTGTCGGCAACGAGCTTTTGCGCAGTCATATAGAGAACGGAAAATCCGTATTTTGTAATGGAGTTAAGCTCCTTGTCGAGCCTTTCTTTTACAATGTCGGGCAGAGGGTCGCCGTATTTTTCCTTGGCACGCTTCCAGGTGATTTCAATCAGCTGCTCCTCCGCGCCGTCGATGTTCGGCGGAAAGGTTCCCTTTGGTATCGGGCGAACGCTTTCGCACATATCGGCGATTTTATTGGGGTTTTCAACTACCACTTCATACGCCTTGTCCCTGCCGAGCCATTCAAACTCCTTGAGCATCTCGGCTGTTGTGCGGAAATAAAGCGGAGCCTGATTGTCTGCGTCCTTAAAGCCCTGACCTGCCAGAAGTATTTTTCTGTATTCGGAATCGGTCGGGTCCATAAAGTGAACGTCGCAGGTGGCGCAAACGGGCTTGCCGAGCTCCTTTGCGAGCTTGATTATTGTTTTGTCTATCTCGTGCAGCTCGTCCTCCGACTCAAACCTGCCCTCACGAATCATAAAGCTGTTGTTGCCGGTAGGCTGAATTTCAAGATAATCATAGAACGAGGCAATCTGCTTAAGCTCCTGCCACGGCTTTCCTGCAAGGATAGCTTCATAAAGCTGACCTGCGCAGCAGGCGGAGCCGATAATCAAGCCCTCTCTGTGCTTTATCAACTCACTTTTGGGTATTCTCGGCTTTTTGTAGAAATAATTAAGATGACTGTATGAAATCAGCTTGTAAAGATTTTTTAATCCTATATTATTCTTTACAAGAATAATTTGATGATAGGTAGGCAGCTTTTTAAAATCTCCGCCGGCAATTTTTGTATTGATGTCGCTTGTTTTATTTATATTATAATCATCTTTCAGCCGTTTACAAAGCTCAATAAAAATTTTTGCGAGTATATCGGCATCATCGGCTGCTCTGTGATGATTAAATTCGCCGAGCCGCAGGTACTTTGCCACGGTGTCAAGCTTGCAGTTCTTTATATCCTGAAGAATCGCGCGTGAAATTGCAACGGTGTCAATAGAGGTATAGCTATACTCCCTGCCCATATTTTCGCACGCTTTGCGTATAAACGAGGTATCAAACGGCGCATTATGCGCAACAAGCACATTGTCGCCCGCAAACTCAAGAAAAGCGGAAACCGCTTCGCTCTGAGAGGGAGCGTCTTTAACCATGGAATCGGTTATGCCGGTAAGCTCGATAATTTTTTGCGGAATAGGCATTTCGGGGTTTGCAAAGGTGGAAAATGTATCGGTAATCTCACCGTTCACAACCTTTACGGCGCCGATTTCGGTAATTTTGTCACGAGCTGCCGATAATCCTGTTGTTTCTATATCAAAGCAAATAAAGGTTCCGTCCAGCGGAGTGTCAGCTTTATCGTTTACGGACTCAACGAGATCGTCCATAAAATACGCTTCCAAGCCGTAAATAACCTTACTCTTTTCTTCGTCCTTGTTAATTGATTCCGCTGCCTTCATCGCATCCGGAAATGCCTGAGCTACGCCGTGGTCGGTAATTGCAACAGCCTTATGACCCCAGCTGTAGGCGCGTTTGACCAAATCACCGGCAGAGGTGACAGCGTCCATCTGCGACATATTAGTATGCAGATGAAGCTCCACACGCTTCTTTTCGGCTTTGTCGACAACCTTTACCTTTTGAGCCGTACCTATTGCTCCGGCGTTTAGGACAAGCTCGCCTGCGTATTTATCATATTCAACATCGCCCATAACAACAACGGAATCGCCTTTTTTGATACTGTCGAGAACAGCGGAGTCCCTGATTGAATTAAACACCTTGACGGTAGTTGAGCCTGTGTAATCGGTTATATCTATAT
>JAJQDK010000086.1 GCA_021202245.1 Clostridiales bacterium | reverse complement strand
ATCTTTAGGGGAGGAATGAGTGATGATGACAAAATCTAAGTGTTTTATAATTTTAGCAGGCGTTAAAATCTCCAAATCAACAATTTCAGCAAGTAAGTCGTGTCGCTCTATGGCGGTCATATTGTTTTTTTCGCTAACACTATACCCGTATATCTTTAAGAAAGGCTCCGGGTTAAGTTCATCCCAGCTTTTATGCTTATTATAATCATATCCGCCTAGGTTTTTATACCAATTGTAATCATATCTTGTATCAATTCCAATTTCTACATCAGGCTTTCCGTATTTTTTTACAAAATTGCGATACAATGCGGCATCTACAAAGCTTTCATTCTTATCTTTATCATATGTAGCTTTCATTATTTCATAACGATTTGTAAACGGAGAATACAGTAACATGTGTACAATTTCAAATTGTTTATTAATCACAGAAGAACTAAATCCTCCTTTATTTCCAAGGCGCAGATAAACAGGATATATTTTATTAGGTTCTTTTCTAAAAGAGGTATTCTCAACAGTTTCTAACACATCAAATTTATTTTCATTTAAACAGCCTTTGCGGCGCCTTGATTCACAAAAAGCAGCTGTTAGTATTTCTCTGCCTTCAACATCCAAATAGTGATAAATACCGTTTTTTGAATTGCTTTTGTTTTTATCGTTAACTATAATAATATTCTTTTCGGTTTTATCATCAAATTGAATATTAATTAGAACAACTGAACTCTCTACTGAATTTAACAATGACAGTTTCTGCTTAAGTGCATATGAAGCTATTATTGAAACAAATGACTTTAACAATGAAAGTTTCTGCTTCTTTTTTTGTTTTAGCTGTTTTTTGTGTTGTAGCTTTTTTAAATATGTAATATTGTAAAGAGGCTTACCGTTTAAAGTAAATTTATCTGCAAAAGGATTATCACTAAGAACTTCTTTAATCTTTTTGCTGTTATATACATAGCACTTATGACAGCTTTTGCAATACAATCCAGAAACAATCGCTACTTCAGTTGTATTCACAGGTATTCTTACCTCTTCATCATCCAACTTTGAATTACATTTAGGACAAACTGTAGCACCTTTTTCTATGCTATATAGCGAAGTTTCTGATTTCCAAATGCAGCTATTCTTGTTTGCGATATTATATTTTAATTTAGTTGCAATTGCTCTAAAATCCTTTTTGCTCACAAGATTTCATTCCTTGTTTATTCAATCGGCATTGTTAGTCTGTAAACATTAGACACCGAAGCCACATTATCTTCTGTTTCGCCCTCTATCAGTTCCTAAGACGGCACATCAAAATTAAAGGCGGGAATTGCCATAAATATAGAGATTTACTTTGGGGACTAATGCACGGTCGGAACGCATCAAGCCGCTCCGACCGCAATATTATTTTTGATTTAAATGTTAATCAAGATATGCCGCACCGATAATTCCGGCATCATTTCCGAGAGTGCATTTGCAGATTACTGTCTGCTTGTCGTTATATTTAGTGTAACGCTCCCTCTCCACTATTGTGTGGAGCGGAGCAAGCAGAGCCTCGCCCTCGTTTGAGATGCCGCCACCGACGCAAAGAACATCGGGTTGGAAAATATTTATAATATTCACCAATCCGCAGGCAAGATAGCTGATGTACTCGTCAACAACAGCCTTAGCCGTGGTGTCGCCGTCACGCATTGCGTCAAATGCGGTTCTGCCGTCTACCTTGTTAATGTCGCCCTTGCAAAGCTTGAACATATAGCTGAATTCAAGCTTTTCGCTGAGGATTTTTTCCTTGGTAAGCGCAATAAGTCCCGAAGCCGAAGCGTAGGTTTCCCAGCAGCCTCTTCTGCCGCAGGCGCATTGCTTGCCGTCCTTGACGATTACCATATGTCCAAGCTCGGCTCCCGCAAAGTTGGAGCCGCTGTAGATTTTGCCGTCTATGATAATTCCGCCGCCTACGCCGGTTCCCAATGTGATTGCAACCGCATTTTTTGCTCCCTTTGCGCTGCCCGCAAGGTATTCGCCGAGAGCTGCGGCATTTGCGTCGTTTTCGATGAGAACCTTCTTGTTGAGTCTTTCCTCCATCATCTTGACAACCTCCCAGTTGTCAAAAAAGAGGTTTGCGGAATATTCAATAACTCCCGTCTTTGGATTTACTGCGCCGGGAACGCCTATTCCTACGGATTTCACGTCATCAATGGTTATTTTAGCCTTTTCGATTGCCTTGAGTGCAACCTCAGTCATACTGTCGCAAATTTCGCTTTCCGGGCGGGGAACATTGGTTTTGCAGGATGCCTTTGCCACAATTTTGTATTTTTCGTCAATTACGCCCGCAACAATGTTGGTGCCGCCGAGGTCAATACCGAGTCTGTACATTGTACCACATTTCCTTTTGTAAATTTTATTTGTTATCAGTTGGTATTATATGAATAGTTCGGAGCTTCCTTGGTAATCTGAATGTCATGCGGATGACTTTCACGCAAGCCGGCTCCGGAAATACGAACAAATTTTGCCTTTTTGTGCAGCTCCTCAATCGTGCCGCATCCCGTATAGCCCATACCGGCACGCAGACCGCCCATAAGCTGATAAGCCGTGTCGGAAAGCAGGCCTTTGTAGGGAACACGACCCTCAACGCCCTCCGGAACATACTTGTTGTTGCTCGCCTGGAAGTATCTGTCGGCGCTGCCCTTGCCCATTGCGCCGAGACTGCCCATTCCGCGGTAAACCTTGAACTGTCTGCCCTGATAGATTTCGTTATCTCCGGGGCTTTCCTCGCAGCCTGCAACAAGCGAACCGACCATAACAACATTTCCGCCTGCAGCAAGAGCCTTGACAATATCTCCGCTGTATTTAACGCCGCCGTCGGCAATAATCGGTATACCGTACTTTGAAGCCTCACAGGCTGCATCGTAAATTGCGGTAATCTGCGGAACGCCTATGCCTGCCACAATTCGGGTGGTGCAGATAGAGCCGGGACCGATGCCCACCTTGACGGCATCTGCGCCTGCGTCAATAAGAGCCTTTGCAGCCTCCGCTGTTGCAATGTTGCCGGCAACAAGCTGAAGGTCGGGATATGCCTTTTTAACCTTGGCAACCGAATTTACCACATTTGAGTTGTGACCGTGCGCGGAGTCCAAAACAACCACGTCAACCTGAGCCTCGACAAGAGCCGCAACCCTGTCAAGAACATCAGCCGTTGCGCCTATTGCGGCACCGCAAAGCAGTCTGCCGCCGGAATCACGGGCGGAATTGGGATATTGAACGGATTTTTCTATATCCTTGATAGTAATAAGGCCCTTCAGACTTCCGTCCTTGCCGACAATAGGAAGCTTCTCTATTCTGTGCTTACGCAAAATTTCCTGCGCTTCCTTCAGGGTTGTTCCCACGGGAGCTGTAACAAGGCCTTCGTGCGTCATAACAGCCGAAATCGGCTGCAAAAAGTCCTCGCCCGTCATAAAACGGAGGTCACGGTTTGTTATAATTCCCACGAGCTTGCCGTCACGGCAAATCGGTACGCCCGAAATCTTGTACTTGCCCATAAGGTTGTCGGCATCACGTACCGTATTTTCGGGAGAGAGGAAAAACGGATTTACAATAACGCCGTTTTCGCTTCTTTTTACTCTGTCAACCTGGTCTGCCTGATGTTTTATCGACATATTCTTATGAATAATGCCGACTCCGCCTTCACGGGCTATCGCTATCGCCATATCCGTTTCGGTAACAGTGTCCATTGCGGCGGTCATAAGCGGAGTGTTCAGCTTAATTTTCTTTGTAAGCTGAGTTGAAACATCCACGTTTTTAGGCTCTACATCAGATTCGCCCGGCACCAAAAGTACGTCGTCAAACGTAAGACCCTCTTTACCGAATTTTTCATCATAATTAGTATTCAGCATAACGTTCCTCCATTTTTTTATTTTTAATTTGATTCACCAAATCGAGGCTAAGCAATTTTGCAGATTGGCTCATATTATTACCTTTTATTTTAACAAAATCAACTTAGCTTGGCAATATCATTTTTCCTTTTCTATGGAAAAACTTTTTTATTTTTTAGATATTGACAATACCTGAGCTAAATTATAAAATTAAGTATATATTTAAGCATTGAATTATTGCAAAATCTAAAATTTACGGTGATTAAAATGAAAAAAGCTATTTACGCCTTGCTTTTGTGCTTTGCTGTTGCTTCATCCGTCGTTACCTTAGGCGGATGCGGAGAGAACGGCAGCGAAAGCGCATCGAGTGACTCGTCGTCACAAGTGACAACTTCTGCCGAAGCCTCCGCTGACAGCTCCGGTGATGCCGATTCGGACAGCGATACGTTTGACATAAAATCTCTGCAAATGTATGATGCCGACAGCGATGATCCATTTTCCGGAGCCTGGCATATAACCGACGGTGAAGGCTCACCGCTTGAAAGCTTTGTCTATATATTTGACGGCAGCGGCAAGGCGTCCATTGTCATAGACAATATGGGCCACTGCGGCTCATACTCCGTTGAGGACGTTTCCGACGACGGCACGGGCGAAAAGACATTTAACTGTCAGCTTATGTTCGGCATAAATGGAAACTACTACTACGAATTTTCTGATTCTGGCTCAACGGTTGTTCTCACCGATGTTGACAGCGAGCTGACCACTACAATTGAAAAACTCGATAATGTTGACTTCGTCCCCACTCCCGAAAATGACCCGATAATCGACTCAGACCTGCTCGGCGCATGGATGTGCGATTCGGGTGAATATCTGTATTTTGATGAAAGCGGAATAATGTACTACAACCAGTTTGGCACCGTATTTACCTATTACACTTATTCGGCAGAGGACGGAAAAATTACCGCAACGTACACAATGCAGAGCGAAGCCACCTCGGAATTTACTTATTATTTTGAGGATGACACACTGATTTTTGACGACTTGGAATTCACGCAAATATCCGTCGACGAGCTTGACGAATTTGATTACTAAACAAATTGCAGCCGGTTTTTCGGATAATAAAAAGCACCCCGTTCTGTTGAACGAGGTGTTTTTTATGCTTATTCAATTAAGGGACCGGCTAATTATTTTATTACGCTCTTTCCGCCCATATACGGTCTTAAAGCTTCGGGAATTTTTACCGAGCCGTCCTCGTTGAGGTTATTTTCAAGAAGTGCTATCAACATTCTCGGCGGAGCGACAACGGTATTGTTGAGGGTGTGTGCAAAATATTTTTTGCCGCCCTCTCCGGAAACTCTGATTTTAAGTCTGCGAGCCTGCGCATCGCCCAAATTTGAGCAGGAGCCGACCTCAAAGTATTTTTTCTGACGGGGCGACCACGCTTCAACATCAAGCGAACGAACCTTCAGGTCTGCCAAATCACCCGAGCAACATTCAAGAGTGTGAACGGGAATGTCAAGCGAGCGGAACAGGTCAACTGTATTCTGCCAGAGCTTGTCAAACCACATTTTGCTTTCTTCGGGCTTGCAGACAACAATCATTTCCTGTTTTTCAAACTGATGTATTCTGTAAACGCCCCTTTCCTCTATACCGTGAGCGCCTTTTTCCTTGCGGAAACAGGGCGAATAGCTTGTGAGCGTATACGGAAGTTCCTCTTCTTTGTTAATGGTATCGATAAATTTGCCTATCATCGAATGTTCGCTCGTGCCGATAAGGTAGAGATCCTCTCCTTCAATCTTGTACATCATGGAGTCCATCTCGGCAAAGCTCATAACGCCGGTTACCACGTTGCTCCTAATCATAAACGGCGGAACGCAATAGGTAAATCCCCTGTCAATCATAAAGTCACGGGCATATGAAACCACGGCGCTGTGTAGCCTTGCAATGTCGCCCATAAGATAGTAAAATCCGTTGCCGGCTACCTTTCTGGCGGAGTCAAGATCTATTCCGTTGAGCTTTTCCATAATTTCAGTGTGATACGGAATTTCAAAATCGGGTACAACCGGCTCGCCGAAACGCTCAATCTCAACATTTTCGCTGTCGTCCTTTCCTATCGGAACCGACGGGTCAATCATCTGCGGAATTTGCATCATAATCTCGGTAACCTGTTCGCTGAGCTTGCTCTCTTCCTCTTCAAGCCGAGCAAGCGTCTGCGCCTGTCTTGTTACCTCTTCCTTGAGCGCCATACCTTCTTCTTTTTTTCCCTGCGCCATCAGTGTGCCTATTTGCTTGGAAACCTTGTTCCTGTTGGCACGCAGCTCGTCAGCCTGCTGTTTTACGCGTCGGCTCTGTGTGTCAAGCTCAATTACCTTGTCCACAAGCTCAAGCTTGCCGTCCTGGAATTTCTTTTTTATGTTTTCTTTTACTTCATCGGGATTTTCTCTGAGAAATTTAATATCAATCATTTATATTACCTCTCTTAACCTCTTATTTTAATTTATTTGAAAGCTCTGTAAGTTCCTCGTCGGAGTAAAATTCTATCTGAAGCACGCCGCCCTCTTTGCCCTTGCTTTTGCTTACTGTTATTTTTCTGCCCAGACTTTCGCTGAGCGCAAGCTCCACCATGCTGTAAAAGGACGGCTTTCGCTCCGGCTTGGGTTCAGTTTTCGGCTTGGGAGATTTCTTGCAGATTTTTTCGACCTGCCTAACCGATAAATCTTTTTTTACGATTTCGTCAGCAATCTCCTTCATCTGTATTTCATCGTCAAGAGTCAGCAACGCCCATGCGTGACCTGCTGAAATTTTTCCATCCCTGAGATATTCGGTTATGCTGTCGGGCAGCTTTAAAAGCCTTAATGCGTTTGCAACCGCCGGACGTGATTTGCCTACAGACTGTGCGACCTCCTCCTGAGAAAAGCCGTGCTCGTCCATCAGGCTTTTATATCCGAGCGCCTCTTCTATCGGGGTTAAATCCTCACGCTGCAAATTTTCAATCAGCGCAATTTCCATTGTTTCGGTGTCGCTCAGCTCACGAATTATTACCGGAACCTCTGTAAAGCCCGCCATTCTGCAAGCCCTGTATCTGCGTTCTCCCGCTACAATCTGGTATCCTCCGAGCGCCAACGGCCGAACAAGCAGCGGCTGAAGCAGTCCGTGCTGAGATATACTTTCCGCAAGCTCTCCCAAAGCGCTCTCATCAAAATCCTTACGAGGCTGAGATCTGTTCGGCTCAATCTCCGAGATTTTTACAACGACGCTGCTGTTTGCGTCCTCCGAGTCGTTTTCAATAAAAATAGCGTTCAGTCCCTTTCCGAGACCGCCGAGTTTTTTAGCCATTACTGTTTTCCTTTCCTAATATCTCCCGTGCAAGGCTCAAATATGCCTCGCTGCCCTTGCAGGATTTGTCGTAATATATAACGGGCATACCGAAGCTCGGAGCTTCCGAAAGTCTTACTCCTCGGGGTATAACCGTTTTGAATACCTTGTGCGGGAAGAATTTTTTTACCTCCTCAATCACCTGCTGAGTCAGATTGAGTCTGCCGTCATACATTGTGAGCAGCACGCCCTCAAGCTCGATTGCACCGTTATATCTGCGCTTGATTCTTCTGACTGTGTTCATAAGCTGCGAAAGTCCCTCCAGCGCATAGTATTCGCACTGTATCGGTACCAAAAACGTGTCCGCAACAGTCAAAGCGTTTGTTGTGATAAGTCCGAGTGACGGCGGGCAGTCAATTATTATGTAGTCATAATATTGCTTTATCGGCAGAAGCGCATTTTTCAGCAGAGCTTCACGATGTTGCTTTTTCGCTATTTCAAGCTCGGCTGCCGCCAAATCAAGACTCGAAGGAAGAATATGCAGGTTTTGATACGGTGTAGTCAGAACGCATTGCTCCGCCTTTACTCCGTCCACAAAAATATCATATACTGAAAGCTTTACCTTTCTCTTGTCTACGGCTACCCCGCTTGTGGAATTGCCCTGCGGATCGGCATCTACAAGCAAGGTTTTTTTGCCGAGTGCGCCTAAGCTCGCCGCAAGATTTACAGCGGTTGTTGTTTTGCCTACCCCGCCCTTTTGGTTTGAAATCGCTGTTATTTTTGCCAAAAAATCACCTTATCTTTTATTTTAGGCATCCTGTTAGGTTGTTTTTCATACTTTTCATAAATACCTAATTAGTATACCATAAATGCGGTGCTTTTTAAAGTGGATATTTAACATTTTTAAAATTTCTTCGCAAAAATGTTTCACGTGAAACATTTTGTATGTTTATCGCTGTGTGATACCGTATGATGCGGACGATTCCGTTTAATTTTCGTCTTTTGATTTTTATTTAACTACTTTTATGTAAAAAGTATAGCAAAAAACGCAAAGCGCCGCACAGATTGCTCTGTACGGCGTTTGCAAGGGGTTTAGATAAGGAAATGGGTATGAGTGGAACGGATGCTTTCGCATCCAATTGGAAAGTAAAATTAAGCAGTTTTGTCGGCGCCGAAAATTTGTTTTTTGGAAATTCTGATTGTGTATTCAATAAAATTATCGGTATCCGTTTTGCCGGACTGTGCGTCAATTCCCGCAAGACGCATGGTATCAACAGCCTTGTTGATAGTATTAACAAATATTCTGACGTCCTTTATTACCGCTTTGCTGCTGCCCTTTTTCCTTTCAGGCTTAGGACAGCTGTTTAACATTGTGCCGATAAGAATTTCCGTCTGCTGAGTGTTGAGATTTTCCGAAACAATTCTGGAAAGAGCCTCTCGTCTTTGCTTTTCGTCATCAAGTCTTAAAAGCGCTCGTGCGTGGCGCTCGCTAAGTCCTGCATCAACTATTCACTCCTGCTCTTCGTATGTAAGGCGCAAAAGTCTGAGCTTGTTTGCTATGGTGGACTGTGATTTTCCGAGCTTTGCGGCAGCCTCCTCCTGAGTTAACCCGTATCGGTGGATAAGTCTTGAAATTCCACGAGCTTCCTCGAAAATTCCGAGGTCGCTTCGTTGGAGATTTTCAAGGAGAGCATATACTGCCGACTCTTTATCAGAGCATTTTACCACCACACATGGAACCTTTTTCAGTCCCGCAAGCGCGGAGGCACGCAGACGTCTTTCACCTGCAATCAGTTCGTATTCAGACGCCGACGCCCGTCTTACCGTCAACGGCTGGAGAATACCGTTTTCTCTAATAGACTGCGACAGAGCATACAATTCATCTTCGTTAAACTGCTTGCGGGGCTGGGCTTTGTTAGGTCGGATTTTAATAATAGGAATTTCGCAGATTTTATTATCATTTTTAATTATAAAATTCAACCGCATCACCCTGTGTCTTATGTAGCATTAGGGGTTGTCCCTGTGTTATTATCATAACACCCATTGTGTGCGGTATCTGTCATATTGTGTATAAGTTTTTTATAATGTTTTGGAGTTAAATGAATTTTTCATTACATATATGTCGGTTTATGTCAGCAACGGCTTTGATTTAATTTGTCCCGAGCTGCGCGGAAAGCCATTCGGTGTGGGCTTTATCTTATTTATAACTATAATCGTCCTATCTCCACCATGCAACGGCAGTGAAAATTCAAAGCATTCGCTGACTCTGCCCCCGAGCGTTTGTACGGCTTTTTTTGATTTGGCTGTTTCCTCGCCTGCCTGAGGACCTTTCATTGCAATAAATTTTCCTCCGGGCCTCACATAAGGCAGACAATATTCCGACAATACGTTAAGCTGCGCAACGGCTCTTGCGACGGCAAAATCGAAATTCTCTCTTAATTCGGCTTTTTTTGCGCCGTCCTCAGCTCTGCTGTGCAAGAGTTCAACCTCAAGCTACAAATGGCTTGCAGTTTCCTCCAAAAAAACAAGGCGTTTATTCAGACTGTCGAGCAGTGTCAGCTGAATATCCGGTCTGGCAATTTTCAGCACCATACCCGGAAAGCCGGCTCCCGTTCCGATATCAATAATTTTTGCATTCTGTTTAATATCAACGCAATTAAGTAGAGAAAGGCTGTCCGCAAAATGCTTGACAGCCATCCCTTCCGGGTCGGTAATTGCAGTCAGATTCATCCTTTCGTGCCACTCTTTAAGCAGCTCATAATACGTTTCGAGCTGTTCAAGCTGAATTTCACTGAGCCGCACCCTATAATCACGGGTTGCAAGTGAAACAATTTTTTTAATATTCATCATATAACTCCGTTTTAATAAGAGGGCTGTCCCGTGACGTTTAGGTCTGCAAAGGACTGCGCTCTGTGTAAATCTTTAAGGAATGCCGCTTTGGCTTACACTCTATTTATTTTGAGCAAACCAAATCAGCAGAACGCTGATATCCGCCGGCGATACTCCCGAAATTCTTGATGCCTGCCCTATGTTCATTGGCTTAATCCTATTCAGCTTTTCCTGTGCTTCAAGTCTGAGCCCGTTAATCTGTGTGTAATCAGAATCAGGCAGCAGCAGCTTATTTTCAAGCTTTCTCATCTGCTCAACTTGTTTATTCTGCTTTTGAATATAACCCTCGTATTTTACCTCAATTTCAACCTGTTCAAAGATATTTGCGCCTAACTGAGGTCTGGTTCGGTCAATATCCTTAAGCATCTCATAATTAAGCTGCGGGCGTTTAATTAAATCAATCAAGCGAACCCCTGTGGTAATTTCTGATGTTTCACGTGAAACAAGAAGCCTGTTTACCTCGTCGGTAGGCGAAATAACCGTGTCCTTCAGCCTTTTAAGCTCCAGCTTTTTCAGTTCCTGCTTGTGCAAAAACCTCTTATACCGCTCCTCTCCGATAAGACCCACTCGGTAACCGATAGGAGTCAGTCGTTCATCGGCATTATCCTGCCTTAACACAAGGCGATACTCACTGCGTGAGGTCATCATTCTATACGGCTCGTCAGTACCCTTGGTAACAAGGTCATCTACAAGCGTTCCGATATATGAACCCGTGCGGTCAAGCACAAGCGGTTCTCTGCCGAGAACTTTAAGCGCAGCGTTTATTCCTGCCAAAAGTCCCTGTGCGGCTGCCTCCTCATATCCGGAGCTGCCGTTGAACTGGCCTGCGCCGTACAAACCGGGAAAATCTTTAAACTCAAGAGTTGAATTCATTGCAAGCGGATCAACGCAATCATATTCTATAGCATATGCAGGGCGCATAATAACGCAGTTTTCCAGTCCCTTAATAGTATGATAAAATTTGAGTTGCACTTCCTCGGGCAGAGAAGAGCTCATCCCCTGCAAGTACATTTCCTCGGTGTCAAGTCCGCACGGCTCAATAAAGAGCTGATGACGAGGCTTGTCCTTAAATCTCATAATCTTATCCTCAAAGCTCGGACAATAACGCGGCCCCACGCCTTCAATCTTTCCGGCATAAAGAGGAGAACGGTTAATGTTATCAATAATAATCTGCTTGGTCCTATCGTTAGTCCAGCTTATATGGCAGTCAACCTTATTATCGCCCAAGCTCTCTGTTTCGTAAGAAAACGGCTGAGGCGGCTCATCGCCCTTTTGAACCTCAAGCTGTGAAAAATCTATTGAGCTTTTAAGCACTCTTGCCGGCGTGCCCGTCTTAAATCTTCTGAGCGGCAGTCCAAGCTCTTTAAGGCTCTGACCGAGAAATGAAGCCGGAAAAATTCCGTCGGGTCCACTTTCATAAGAAACCTCGCCTACAAAAATTCTTCCGCCGAGGTATGTTCCGGTTGCAATAATAACGGTTTTGCATTTGAACACAGCGAGCATTCTTGTGGTCAGTTCATAACCGCCCTCGGCTTTCTGTATTTCTGTAATTTCTGCCTGTCTGAGCTCCAGATTTTTCTGTAATTCAAGCTTGTGCTTCATAACAGTTGAATATTTTCGCCTGTCAATCTGCGCGCGCAAAGAATGAACGGCAGGACCTTTGCCCCGATTCAGCATACGGGATTGCAAAAAACATTCATCGGCAGTTTTGCCCATTTCTCCGCCGAGAGCATCAATCTCGCGCACAAGGTGTCCTTTTGCCGTTCCGCCGATTGACGGATTACAGGGGCAATTTCCGACTGCATCCATATTTATTGTAAAAATTGCGGTTTTGCAGCCAAGTCTTGCGGCGGCGAGCGCCGCTTCAATTCCTGCGTGGCCGGCGCCGATTACAGCAACATAATATTCTCGTGCAAAATTCTTGATCTAATGACACTATTTACCAACGCAAAAAGTGGGGTAAACTGAGTCTATTACCTGGTCGCTTGACGTTTCACCGGTCAGCTCAAGAAGCTCGGAAATTGCGTCCTCAAGTGAAACCGTAACGGCATCAAACGTCATCCCTGCCTGTAAAGCCTCTTTTGCTTCCTTCACGGAGCTTAAAGCATTGCTGACGGCAAGCCTTTGTCTTTCGTTGGAAAGTATTCCCTCGCTCGGATTAAGCTCTGCAGTACCTGCAATCTCCTCAACAGCCCGAACAAGCTCCTCTTTGCCCTCTCCGGTTGAAGCGGAGATATAAATCACACGGCAGATTTTTGACTTAATATAATCAACATCAAGATTTTGTTGTAAATCGGTTTTATTTATAACAGCAATACACGGAACGTCTTTTGCACTTTCAATCAACATTTTATCATCATTATCAATCTCACGGCTGTTATCAAAAACAGCCAACAGCAAACCGCACTGCTCCAGCCGCTTTTTTGCTCTGTCAACCCCGATTTTTTCGACGGCATCATCGGTGCTTCTCAATCCGGCGGTATCGCTCAATCTTAAAAGTACGTTACCTATTATCACTGTATCTTCGACTATATCTCTCGTTGTGCCGGGAATATCCGTAACAATGCTCTTGTCACTGCCCGACAAAAGATTCATCAGCGTACTCTTGCCCACATTCGGTCTGCCGGCAATTACCGTATCTATTCCCTGCGTAACCGCCCGACCGCTGTCATAAGTGGCAAGCAAGCCCGAAAGCTCGCCGATTGCTTCATTACAGACACTGTAAACAGACTCATCGGTAACCTCGGCAATGTCCTCCTCCGGGTAATCCGCCCAAGCCGATAAATGTGCCGCCTCGGCAAGCAGTCCGTCCTTTACCCTATCTATTTTTTTACGCAGCGCACCGTCCTTAATGCAGAGTGCGGCTCTTGCGGCGCTCCTGCTCTTAGCTCCAATAATATCCATAACGGATTCAGCTTCGGTTAAATCAATTTTTCCGTTTAAAAAAGCTCTCTTCGTAAATTCTCCTGCCTGAGCTGGAACAGCGCCGGCGTTAATTACAGCCCTGAGAACCTGTTGAGTAATAAATACGCCTCCGTGACAGGATATTTCCACTACATTTTCTCCCGTATAGCTGTGCGGAGCCCTGAAAACAAGTGCAACCGCCTCGTCAATATCCTCGCCGTTGTCACTTATCCTGCCGAAAGCGGCGGTGTAGCCCTTCATCTCGGTAATTTTTTTATTATTTGCATTATAAAATATTTTGTCGGCAATCAAAAGCGCATCGTCACCCGAAATTCGGATAACACCGATTCCGCCTTCAGCCTGCGCAGTGCTGACAGCTGCAATAGTACTGTTCATAAACTCACCTTTTTTAACATCGGACAGATAAGTAATCTGATATTGCTAATAAAAAAGGGCGGATAAACCGCCCAAAGTTATTTGTCAATTCTTCCGTAAAGGCCGCTTGCGTCGCCTTCGTTAAGTGGCTTTCTGTCGGGATCAACCGATGTCTGCTGCCGGGCGGAATAATTAGAGTTATAGGGGCGTTTGCCTCCTCTTCCTCTATTGTTGTAGCTGCCTCTGTGATTGTTTTTATACTTAGGATCAACTCCGATAACAACGTGACGGTTTATATTTTCGCCCTCACTCCACGAGATAGCTCCGTTTACCTTTTGCACAGCAGTATGAATAATTCTTCTTTCATACGGATTCATCGGCTCCAGGCTTGTTTTTCTGCCGGTTTTAATGGCCTTAAAAGCCATCTTTCTGCCGAGAATTTCAAGAGTTTTTTCTCTTTTTTCTCTGTAATTTCCGGTATCTATCGTTACCTTAAAGTATGTATCCTGATTGTGGTTTGCCACAAGGCTTGTTATATATTGCAGAGAATCAAGAGTTTCTCCTCTTCTTCCGATAACAAAGCCTACATCCTCGCCTTCAAGATTAAACACAACGCCGTCGTCAGCTTCTTCGGCTTCAATAGTTACGTTTTCAAGGTTCATCTTATCAAGAACCTTTCTCAAAAAACTCTCAGCTTCCTCTGCCTGAGATGCTTTTAACATAATCTTAATCTTTGCAGGGGAACCTCCGAATAAACCGAATTTTTTCTTTTTGGCACACTGGATAAGTTCAAATTCAACCTCAGCCGATTCATCTAATCCAAGCTGCCTTTTAGCGTCATTCAGGGCGTCAATCTCAGTTTCACCGACGCCGATTGCCTCTTTAATCAAAATTTTCACCTTAATTCTTTATATTTTAAGCGAAGCCTTCTTCGCTTTTAATTACTTCTTTTTCTTGCCGGTATTTTTACTTTTAGAATTTTTTGCCGACTTAAGCTCGTGCGGAGCATAAACATATGGCACCTTTGCCTCGTTTTCATACATAAGTGCAATATGCTGAGCCTCTGATTTTGCCGTAATCTGAGTGGGACTGTAAATTTTACTGATAAATATTGACTGAACAAGACTTATCAAAGCCGAAACAATCCAATAAAATCCAACAGCTGCCGGAACGGTATAGGCGATATAAGCCGAGAACAGAGGCAAAATATAAATCATTGCCTTCATACATCCCTGTTGCTGCTGAGCCGCTTGATTTCCGTTCAATTTTGTAGTAATAACCTGAGAAAGCACATTAGAAAGGAAGCACAGCACGGGGAATAAAATCATAGGGCTTAACAAGCCGTATTCCCTGGGAACCGAAAGTAAATCCACGCCGAATGTATTAAATCCGTTGTAAAACATCTCTATTGTGGAAATATCCGAGCTTGAAAAAATTCCCTGAATAGCTTCAGTATTCATAATATTCGGAAAAATTCTCAGAAAACTGATTTCCTGATAGGTGCTTCCTATTGAGGAAGCGTAGCCGGGAATAGTGTCCACATATGCAATCGCCGAATTGATACTGTCGCTGTCTAAGTGCAGAGTGTTTGAAAGAGGATAGGAAACCGCATAAAATACGCCCAAAAGAACAATCAGTGGGACTATCATAGTAAGACAGCCGCCGCCGGGCTTTACGTTTTCTTTTTCGTAAAGCTTATTCATTTCCTCCTGCATTTTTTCTCTGTTATTGGCATACTTTTCCTGAATTTCCTTTTGCTTTTTAGAAAGCTTTGAGGTTTTTGCCATTGTCTTTTGCTGCTTGATGGTAAAAGGAAACATCAGTAATCTTACCAAAACCGTGAACAGGATAATTGAAACACTGAAATTTTTAAAAAGGTAGAAAATGCCCCAGAGAATGTATCCGAGCCAGCTTCCGAGAAATCCAAAGATTTGCATATAGTTACCTCACTTTAATTTTCTTACCTTGTCTCTCTTTTCGGGTATGGGGTCGTATCCTCCCTTTGAAAAAGGATTGCATCTCAGTACTCGCCAAAATACAAGAGCAGTGCCCTTAACAGCACCGAACCTGTTGATAACTTCATATCCATATTGCGAGCAGGTGGGAGTATATTTGCAGTGCGGGCCTGTCCGAGAGGAAACAGCGGTCTGATAAAATTTAATAGTTGCCAAAAGAATCCTTTTCATTTTTATCTTTCCCACTTTAACACTCCGGCTGAATTTAAATGCTTTTTCATAGCTTTATAAATTGCACCTGATTTAACATAAGGCGTTTTTTCTCTGGCTACAAAAACAAAATCATACCCCGGTTTAATTTCAGAATAAAGCTGATAATAAGCCACTCTTATAACTCGCCTTGCTCTTGAGCGCTTTACGGCATTGCCGGTCTTTTTGCCCGTGGTTATCCCGAAACGCAGGTTTTCGGATTTGTTTTTCATTACATAAGTTACCAAAACAGGACTTACAAAGGATTTTCCTCTTCTGTAAAGTCTTGAAAAATCCCTGTTTTCCTTCAAAGTGATGTACTCACTCATAAAATCAATACCACCCGGCAAACAAGACGTTTTTCTTTTAAAAAGAAAGACCACCGATTTAAGTGGTCCTCTCCGAGTAATTTCCGATTAAATAAGCTCTTTAAAATAGGGACCTGCCCCGTTTTTAACGCGGCAAATGACGGCATATGCCGTCAGCAATAAGATAACGCACTTGTTTAATCGGCTCTTACTTAATAAGACAACCTTTTTCTCCCTTTTGCTCTTCTTCTTTCCAAAAACTTTCTACCGTTAGAGATAGACATTCTCTTTCTGAAGCCGTGCTCCTTTTTTCTGTGAAGCTTCTTAGGCTGATATGTTCTCAACATAAAAGAAAACCTCCCTTCAAAATATAACTGAAATAAATAAAGTCTTGCGACTTATTTCACACGTTTAAAGCTGAAACCTGCGCAACCGGGCAAGCCTGTCACGCACAGTTATGCTCATAACCTTACAATTTAGCATTATATCTTAATTTTTCTTCTTAGTCAATAAAAATTTAAAATTTTATTTTTTTTAAATAATCTTTGAAATAAACTTTTTTCCAAGCCCCACTACATATTGTAGTGTTAATTTAAAAGTAATCAATATCTGCTTTTTTTAATAAATAAAAATCTCAAAAATTTTTTTATTTAATATATAAGTATTTTAATATCTATAAATAACTTTTAATCTTCTTGATTTTTGTCTGAGTTTAAGTTATAATAAGTTGGAATGGTATTTTTTAAATCGCTGAATTTATGAAATTTTTTGATGTGTAAAAATACATCATATGAGAGGAATGATAAAAAATGGATTCTTTTGATGACGCTTGGGAAGTAATTTGCGGTTATTGCAAAACTAAAATAACCGATGTCGCATATAATATCTGGATAAGCAGAATAAAGCCGATAAGTCTTGATTTTGATAAAAACACGGCTTATCTTCTTGTTCCGAATGATTTTCATCGTCAAACGCTCACACGTTGTTATATGATGCTTTTGAATGAAGCTTTTGAGGCTGTGTTTGACCATAAATTTGAAATTGAACTTAAGATTCCTGAGGAAACGGGTGATATGATATCCGACTCCGAAAAGTCAGCCGAAAATATCAATGATTCAAATTATGAATACACATTTGACACCTTTATTGTAGGCTCGTCAAATAAATTTGCTCACGCTGCCTGCCTTGCAGTTGCCACAAATCCCTCGCATGCCTACAATCCCCTGTTTCTTTATGGAAACTCCGGACTTGGCAAAACTCATCTGCTCTATGCCATAGGCAACGAAATCAAAAAGAACGACCCGTCAAAGGTTATTTGCTACATAAAGGGCGATGATTTTACAAACGAGCTTATTGAATCGCTGCAGCTTGCAAAGATGAGCGAGTTCAGGCATAAATACAGACAAAACGATATTCTGCTTGTGGACGACGTTCAGTTTATCGGGGGTAAAGACAGCACACAGGAGGAATTTTTCCATACCTTTAACGCTCTTTATGATGCACATAAGCAAATTGTTCTCACCTCGGACCGTCCTCCAAAGGAAATCAAAACTCTTGACGACCGTCTGCGCTCACGCTTTGAGCAGGATTTAATTGCCGATATTCAGCCCCCGGATATTGAAACGAGAATTGCGATAATAAAAAGAAAAGCCGAGCTGCTTGATGTTGATATTCCAAACGAGGTATGCGAGTACATAGCTTCAAAAATTAAATCCAATATCCGTCAGCTTGAAGGCACGGTTAAAAAGCTCAAGGCAAAATCACTCTTAAATAATAAAAAGCTGACAATTTCCACCGCCCAGGAGGTTATCTCCGATATTTTAAATAACGATGTTCCTCCCGAGGTTACAGTTGAAAGAATTATTGCTGAGGTTGCGAGAACCTACGGAGTAAATCCCGATGAAATGCGCTCTCAGAAAAATCGCAGTCAAAACATAAGCAATGCTCGTCATATTGCAATTTATCTCACAAGAGAGCTTACCACCCTGTCAATGGTTGCAATAGGCGAGGAATTCGGTAACCGTCATTATTCCACCATAATTTATACAATACAAAAGGTTACAAAAATGATGGAAAAGGACAGCAAGGTAAGAGAAATTATTGAAGATACAATCAAAAATATCCGCGACCGCTGATTATTTTCATATAAACATTCGCCTGTCTTAAGCGAGCTTACTTTGAATTTTAATCCGATTTAAATTCCGATTTCGTATGAAATTCAACGTTGACTTATTTAAATTTAAAATTAACATTTTTATTAACATTCCATAAACATTTATCAATGAAATGTTGAAAATTAAAAAGTGCTCCTTTATTTTTCAACAAGTACAAACAAAAAATTTTTTCTTATGTGAAGCTGATTTTCAGGAGATACAAGCCGTAAATAAAGGTTGATTGACATTTTAACATCCCCTACTACGACTACGTAAATAAATATATTATAATAAACAGGAGAAGATGATAAGCGTGAAAATTTCGTGTTTAAGAACTGATTTGGCAAATGCTGTGTCAAATGTTTCCAGAGCCGTATCCGCCAAGGCTTCAATTCCTGCGCTTGAGGGCATACTCATAAAGGCGTACGGTGAAAGCATCAACATTTCGGGTTACAACCTTGAAATAGGAATAACCACCGATATAGAAGCCACGATACAGACAGAGGGTGAGATAGTAGTAAGCGCAAAGCTGTTTTTGGATATTGTTCGCCGACTGCCCGAAGAAATAGTGATGATTGAAACCGATGAAAGAATGATTACCTACATAAAAAGCGGTCATGTTGATTATCAGATTGTGGGAATGTCCTCGGTTGAATATCCCGATCTTCCCACCTTTGAACAGACAGACGGCATCACCGTTAATGCAAAGACTCTGCGTGAAATGATACGGCAAACGGTTTACGCTGTCAGTGAAAATACAGCAAAACCGATATATACCGGTTCTTTGTTTGAAATTGAGAACGGCGTTCTCAAAATAATAGCAATAGACGGCTACAGAATGGCTATCCGTTCCAAGAATGTTGACAGTGAAAGCAAAACAAGCTTTGTCGTACCCGGCAAAACTCAGCTTGAAGTGCTGAAGCTGTTAAGTGACGATGAGGATAATGTTAAAATTATCATCGGTCAGCGCCACATTACCTTCAAGGTAAAAAGCTACCGTGTCATTTCAAGACTTACAGAAGGAACCTTCCTTGATTACAAAAAGACAGTTCCGGAGGATAAAAAAACTGAAATCGTAATAAATACCAGGCTTATAATCGACTCGGTGGAGAGAATGTCACTGCTTAATAATGACAGGATGCAAAGTCCCGTAAGATGCGCCTTTGCAAATGATGAGATTAAGCTTTCGTGCGCTTCAGCAGTGGGCAGAGCAAGCGACATTATTTCCGTTCCTATAATAGGCGAAGAGGTCGAAATAGGCTTTAATAACAGATATTTACTAGACGCTCTCAAAAATACCGATACCGATGAAATTAAGCTGATTTTAAACGGTCCGCTTTCGCCGATGATTATAAAACCTGTCAAGGGCGATTGCTTTTTGAGCATAGTTGTTCCGATGAGGCTTGCAAATGAAGGCTGAAAAAATTAAAATTGACAGCGAATTTATCCGCCTGCAGGATTTGCTGAAGCTCGGCGGAGCGACAGATACGGGCGGACATGCAAAGCTTGCAATTCAAGACGGTGAGGTTAAGGTAAACGGTGAAATCTGCACAATGAGAGGCAAAAAAATGCGTGCGGGAGACGTTGCCGAATTTAAAGATTTATCTTTGATTGTTGAATAATTTGGGATTGATTTGTAAAAGTGAGAGTAATTGTGCTGAAATTTGAAAATTACAGAAATTTGAAGGATAATATAATTAAACCCTGCAGCGGAGTAAATGTTATTTACGGAGATAATGCCCAGGGCAAGACAAATTTACTTGAAGCGCTGTGGTTTTTTTGCGGAGGTCATTCTTTCAGAGGCTCAAAGGACAATGAAGTCATAAATTGGGATAAAAAGCTTGCAAGACTTGAAATGCGCTTTGAGGGCAGAGAAAGAGAGCAAACCGCAAAAATAAATTTTTCCGGAAATAAAAAAAAGGTTGAAATAAACGGTGTTGAAAAAAAATCGGCAGCCTCGCTGATTGAAAAATACTGCGCGGTTGTTTTTGTGCCAGACCAGCTCAATTTGATAAAAAGAGGTCCTTCCG
>JAJQDK010000072.1 GCA_021202245.1 Clostridiales bacterium | reverse complement strand
AAGCACTCTACGGCGATGACGAGTAAGGCTTCGCAAAATTTCGCATAATAAAATTGCAGGTATGATTTTATCTTTACTTGCCGATGACACAAAACAATTTGATAACTCTTTCTCGGTTAATTTTTCAATAATAACAAGGATTAATTGAGTCTACCCTGCCCGATACGTGATTGATTTTTTAATAACCCTACAACTTATAAATCGGGAGCTTAACTCTTTATGCGGTGTGCAGACCTCCCGTATTCGGACGTTGGGAGCCTGAAGCTTAAAGGTAAGCACCCACCTGCTTTTTTTCGTAGGCAGGTTATTTATTAAAATCTAACGGTCGGGCGGGGTATTCTTTTGTTATTTATTCCCTGTTCCATTAACCTTAAAAAATTTACATAAAAATTTAAAATACGGGAGATACAGTATTATTATGAATATTTCAGTTTTAGGCTGCGGCCGCTGGGGCAGCTGCATTGCGTGGTATCTTGATAAAATAGGTCATAATGTTATGACCTGCGGACTTGCAGACGCACCGGAGTTTATACAGCTGAAGGAAACCCACAAAAACGATTATCTAACTTTTCCCGATACTATTGAAGTATCGGCAGATTTAAAAAAAGCTGTTGACAGGGCGGAGATTATTGTTATCTCAATTTCATCTCAATATCTGCGCTCATATATGCAGGATATTTCAAAAAATAATCTTGACAATAAGATAATCGTTCTGTGTATGAAGGGTGTGGAAGCAGATACCGGTAAAAGGCTGAGCGAGGTTGTCGGAGATTTTGTTGATGAGAGCAAAACTCCTATTGCCGTGTGGGTAGGGCCCGGACATCCTCAGGATTATGTTAAGGGTATTCCCAACTGTATGGTTATTGACAGTAATAATCAGCAGGTTAAAGAAAAGCTTGTGAATGAATTCACAAGCGAGCTGATAAGATTTTATTTGGGTACTGATTTAATCGGCAGTGAAATCGGCGCCGCCGCAAAAAACGTTATAGGCATTGCCGCAGGTATGCTTGACGGGCTGAACTGCACCTCTTTAAAGGGCGCTCTTATGGCAAGAGGCACAAGAGAAATTGCCAGACTGATTAAAGCGCTCAACGGCAATGAGATGAGCGCCTACGGGCTTTGCCACCTCGGAGATTACGAGGCTACGCTGTTTTCTAAATGGAGCCACAACCGCAGATACGGCGAGGACTTTGTAAAAGGCGTTAAATTTAATAAGCTGGCAGAGGGAGTTATGACCTCAAAGGCATTGTACAAGCTGGGGTGTGAAAATAATGTTGATTTACCGATTGTTGAAAGCGTTTATGATGTTTTGTTCAATGACATTGACGCAAAAGAAGCGCTCGGAAAGCTGTTTATGCGTTCTGTAAAAAATGAATTTTGATTTTACGAAGGGTTAGAATAAAATGAATACCGTAAACACAAAAAGTGCAAAAAATCCTAAAACAATTCAAAATATCAAAAAGCAAAGTAAATTTGAATATATTATTGTAAATATAATATGCTTCATGGTTTTTATTGCTTTCGGATATTTAGCAATAGTGAGCTTTGTTCAGACAAGCAAAATTGATCCGGACAATTACGGCGGCGAGGTAATACTTTATAACACGGATAATATAGCGGTTAATATTTTGCTGATTGTGCTTTTCTTTGTATTTGTCTTTGCAATGAAGCGGCATTATGATTTTTTTGCAAAGGTAAATATGAAATATTTGGAAGCGGCGCTGCCGATTTATGTACTCTTGCTCGGATTTATATGGATTTTCTCCGTCACCTCCGTGCCCGCAGCCGACAGCGCAAATATTTTTGAAACAGCCACCGAAGCGGCTCAGGGCAGCTATAATTCCCTGCGTAACGGGTCGGATTTTTACAACAGTGATTACTACGGAGGATACTCCTATTACAATTACTATCCGTTCCAGCTTGGTTTTGTGTTTATTTGTGAAATTATTTACAGAATTTTCGGCACCGACAGCTCGATGCCGGTTCAGATACTTAACGTAATATGCGTTGCGCTCGCCTATCTCGGAATCGCAAAAATCACTAAGCATCTTTTTAAAAGGCGTTCAATAGAATTTATTACTGTTATTATGCTTGCAGGCTGCTTTCAGCCTATATTATTCTGCACGTTTGTTTACGGCAATATCATCGGTATGTGCTGCGCAATTTGGGCAAGCTTTTTCCTCATCAGATATTTTCAAACCGAAAAATATGTTTTGCTTATCCCCTGCGGCGTTTTGCTTGTTTTATCCACACTTGCAAAATATAACAATATGATTTATCTTGTGGCGTTTGCCGTTATGCTTGTTATTCACACGGTAAAAAGAAAAAAGTGGCAGAGCATTGCATTTGCGCTTGCAATTTGCATTTGCACGGTGGGCGCAAGCAATCTTGTGATTTTAAGCTATGAATACAGAGCCGACACCGAGCTGTCAAGCGGTGTTTCTCAGACTCTTTATCTTGATATGGGACTCAACGAATCAACCCGTGCGCCGGGATGGTACAATCAGATTGCCTTGGATATTTACAAAAACAATGCGCTTGATACCGAAGCAGCACAGGCTGAAGCTATGGAGGATATCAAATCAAGGCTCAGCATGATGGCTGACGATCCGGATTATACACTTGAATTTTTGCATCAAAAAATAGTCAGTCAATGGAACGAAACTACATATGAAAGCATCTGGGTAAGCGAGGTTAAATCTCATTCCAATGAGCTGAACGGCTTTGCGGAAAGCGTGTATAACGGCAGCTTGGGACAGCTTTTGGAAATTCACTTCAATTTTTATATGATGATAATTTTCCTCCTGTTCTCTGCCGGCATAATTCTTATGCTGATACGGCGGAAAACGAATATTGAAACCGTACTTTTACCCCTTGTTATATTGGGAGCCTTCGGTTATCATCTGCTGTTTGAGGGAAAGTCGCAATATGTGCTTACATACATTGTGCTGTTTATCCCCTTTGCGGCTTATGCGCTGAATTGTATTCTTGAAGGCAAATATGCGCAGATTAAAAAATATATTAAAATGTTAAATACCGTTCCGGAAAAAGCAAAAAAATAAATTCCGAAAAAATTCAGTAAAATAACAGGCTTCGGCAAGTGATTTGAAAGCTTACCGAAGCCTGTTTTTATTTATCCGGTTTTAATGTGCGGACTGACTCCGCCGCTCTGCTTAGAAGCGCGGATTTTTCATTGGGAAGCTTTTCATCTATTACAAGGCTCATAAGCAATTTTAAAATTCTGCCTATTTCCCTGCCCTCCGCTATTCCGATATTTTTTAGGTCGTTGCCGTTTACGGCAAGGTCTTTTAGCTTAAACGCTTCATTATCGGCAAGAATTTCCCTGTAAGCATTGCAGGCAATATCAAGACGTTCAAGCTTTTCCTCACGCAAATACGCAGACTGCGCCAGAATATCGGCTCGCTGAACCTTGAGCAGCAAGTCAAGATCATCTTCGCCTATTGCATTCATTACGTGCTTAAGCTGCTTTTTAGCGCCGCTGAAACGGACGTCGTGAAATTTTATGAGCTTTAAGCAGGTATTTATAAAATCTGTCGGGTATTTTAACCTGTGCAGAATTATATCGGCTGTTTTTGCGCTGATATTTGGATGCCCCTTGAAGTGACAGGTACCGTCGGAATCACGCTTGCATATATATGGCTTGCCCAGATCGTGCAAAAGCATAGTCATCCTCAGCAATGCTGTCGGCTCAACGGCAGCCACGGAAGAGGTTATGTGGCACCATAAATCTTTATCGTGATGCTTGGTATGCTGATTGTAGTTAAAGGTTATTTCAATTTCAGGCAAGATAACCGAAAAGACAGTGCTGAAGCCGTTTAAAACATTTTCAACATTTTTGCCGCAGAGCAAACGGTCAAGCTCGGAAGCTATGCGTTCGCCTGCAATATTTTTGAGCAGCGGAGCATTATTTATGACTGCGTTTGCGGTGTTTTCTTCGATTTTAAGATTGTATACAGAGGCAAAACGCAAAGCACGCAATATTCTCAGAGCATCCTCATTGAAGCGTGTATCCGGATTGCCCACGCATCTTATAATGCCGGATTTTATATCTCCCCTGCCGTCAAAGGGATCAACAATGCCGTTGGTTTCGTTGTATGCTATGGCATTTATTGTAAAGTCACGCCGTGCAAGGTCGTCGGCAACACTTTTGGTAAAGGTTACCTTGTCCGGATGGCGGTTATCGTTATATTCACCGTCAATTCGATAGGTTGTAATTTCAAATGCCTCTTTATCAATCACGACTGAAATTGTACCGTGCTTTATTCCGATGTCAAAAATATGAAAGCCGGAGAAGCAGGCTTTGATTTGTTCGGGCTTTGCGTTAGTGCAAATATCCCAGTCGTGCGGAGCAAGGCCAAGCAAGCTGTCACGGATACAGCCGCCTACGGCATAAGCCTCGTATCCCCCGCTCTGCAGTTTGTTAATTATGTATTTTACATTTTGAGGTAAATATACCTTCATAATATCACCGATTATTTAAATAGGAGACTTGCCCCGTCTTTAATATTTTTTAATAAAGCGCTGCGCTATGGCATCGAATATTACAAACATCAGAATTACAAATGCCGAAAAAGCCAAAAGTATCATATTACCGCCGAACGATAATTGAGCAAGTGAGAAAAAGCTGCCGAAAAACAAGGAAAGTAAAATCAGCGACGCAAAGCAAACAGCTATCATTATTCCGCGTATTAAATTAAACGGAACGGATAAACGCAGAACAAGCAGCATACACGACAAAGCCGTCAAATAAACCGATATGGTTGAAAATTCGGCATTGGTTAAGGCTAAGCTATCCTTGGCAAATGCAAGACCTACTATGCTGAATATAATGCAGGCGGCAGCCGGCAGCGCCCTTGCTATAATATTAACAGTGAAATTTCCCGTTATTCTGTTTTTGTTGGGCTGAAGCGCAAGGACAAAGGATGGAAGTGCAACTGCAAATACGTCCACCAACGTTAGCTGAATAGGCTCAAAAGGATATTCAAGGCTGAAAAATATAAAGAATATTGACAGCACGACCGAGTAAATAGTTTTTACAAGATAGAGAGCAGAGCTTCTTTCAAGGTTGTTTATTGTACGCCGTCCCTCCGCCACTACGCTCGGCATCGAGGCAAAATCATTGTTTACGAGGACAAGCTGTGAAACATTGCGCGCAGCATCGCTGCCGGACGCCATTGCAACGGAACAGTCAGCCTCTTTAAGCGCAAGCACATCGTTTACACCGTCGCCCGTCATTGCTACGGAATGACCGTTTGCCTTGAGAGCAAGCACAAGCTTTTTCTTTTGAGCCGGAGTTACCCGCCCGAAAACATTACAGCTTTCGGCAATCTCCTTAATCTGCTCATCGGTAGTAACAGAGGTCATATCAACAGCATTTTCTGCTCCCTCTATGCCTGTATCAATCGCAATATTTCTTACGGTATTAACGCTGTCACCCGATATTACCTTGAGTGATACCCCCTGCTCCTTAAAATAATCAATTGTATCTTTTACATTGTCACGCAGCTTGTCCTTGATAAGAATAATTGCCGTCGGCTGCAAATCGTCGGGCAGAGCGGAGCCTGTAAGCTCTTTGTCACTTGATGCGAGAACAACCACTCTTACACTTTGATTTATTTCGTCAATTTTTTCGTAAACTGCTTTGTATTTTTCTTTGTCAGAAAAAACAAATTCCGCCGCCCCTATTACATATGATTTTCCATTGCTGAATGTACCGCCCGAAAGCTTTGTTTCGGAAGAAAACGGAACAAATTTTTTGCACTCATAAGCAGGGACATTGTCGGTATAATCCTTGATTGCGTAGAGAGTAGCATTGATTTCATCCGAGGCGGAAACAACGGACGAAAGCGCCTTTTTGATATCCTCCATGCCTGCATCAAGAGAAATTACCTCGGTAACTTTCATTTCATCGGTAGTAAGCGTTCCGGTTTTATCAAGGCACAAAACATCCACTCTTGCAAGAGTTTCTATGCAATACATATCCTGCACAAGAACCTTTTTGGATGACAGCCTGACTACGGAAACAGCAAGCACGGAGCTTGTGAGCAAAGTCATTCCCTTTGGAATCATACCCGCAAGCGAGGCAACCGTGCTGACAACAGTGCTTTGCAAATCACCGCCCTGAATACCGAACTGCCTGATAAAAAAGCAAATACCGACGGGAAAAATAAAAAATGTGCAAAGCTTGATGATAAAATTAAAAGTCTTTAAAATTTGAGAATTCACCTAATTTAGCTAATTCGCTACGCTGTAATTTTGAGCTGCATAGCAATCCTTTCCTACCTTGGTTACCCTTGCACAGCATTTTCCGGACGCAATAAAGCTGCCCGAAAGCATTTCATCGTTTAATTTTTTAGTAATTAAATCCGATTCACCGGTCAAAAGACTTTCGTTAACCTTACATTCGCCGTCACAAACCGCACAGTCTGCCGGTATTTGGGAGCCTCGTGAAAGCACCAGCACATCGTCAAGCACAATATCTTCCCTGCTGATTTCAAGAATATTTCCGTCACGAATAACCTTAACTTTCTTTTCGGATAATATAGAAAGCCTGTCTACACTGATTTTTGAACGAAGCTCCTGAACAATTCCTATTACAATATTTGCCAGCACTACTCCCATAAACAGCATATTTTTATAGGAGCCTACGAGCAGCAGCGCAATAAAAAGCACTATGTTAACAGCGTTGAAGAGCGTACATATATTTTCATAAAAAATTCTTCTGACAGATTTTGTTCTTAAATTTGCCGAAGTATTTACTTTTCCCTCATTTATTCTCTGATTTACTTCGTTTTGAGTTAATCCTGAAATTTTTTCTTTAGCTTGTGCCATATAAACCTCCGATTTTGAAAAAGATTAAATCTGAGAAAATTATTTGAAATTGTTATGAATCTATCGGGCTTAAAAATTTTTGAATACCAAGTTTATTTATAATAATCTGAAAATTGATTTTCTTTTATTATAAACGGAAATGATAATAAAGGCAACGGAAAGAGGGTGATTTATTGAAAAAATTTATAAAAATACTGTCAGTTGCCTTATCATTCATTTTAATTTTAGGCTCAAGCGCCTTTTCGCTTGAAGCAAGCGAGGCAGTCAAAAGCGTGTATCTCGGAGGAGAATCGTTCGGAGTTAAATTTTATGCAAACGGTGTTATCGTAACACAGCTTGAAAACTATTACAACGGCAGCAAATATGTTTGCCCGGCTCAAAGCGGCAGAATAAAAGTGAACGATATTATTAAAGAGGTTGACGGAAACAAAATTACAAGTAATGAAAAGCTGCAAAGTCTGATTTTGGGCTGCAGCGGTAAAGAGCTTGTGTTTACGATTGAACGCGACGGTAAAAAGCTGAGCAAAAAGGTAACTCCTATTAAAAATACGGCGGGCTCCTATCTGCTCGGAATCTGGGTTCGTGACAGCTGCGCCGGTATAGGGACTATAACCTATTACGACAGTGAAAGCTCATACTTTGCAGCTTTGGGACACGGAATGTGCGACAGCGAAACGCTTACGTTGATGCCGCTTGCAAAGGGCGAAGTGCTGAAAGCCGAAATCAGCGGAGTTACCAAAAGCACCGCAGGGAGCGCAGGAAGTCTGAACGGTTACTTTACCGACACACAAATCGGTTTCCTTACGCAGAATACCGATATAGGTGTTTACGGAACAATTAACGATAACTCGTATCAAAAGAAAACAAAAATAGAAATTGCCGATGCCGATGAAATTAAGGTCGGCAAGGCAGAGATTTATACAACCGTATACGGCGACAGGGTTGGCTGCTACGATATAGAAATCAGCAAAATATGCAACGATTCCGCAAGCTCAAATGAAAATTTTGTCATAAAGATTACAAATGATGAGCTGTTAGAGAAATGCAGCGGTATAGTGCAGGGTATGAGTGGCAGCCCGATTGTGCAGAACGGTAAATTAGTGGGAGCCGTTACCCATGTGTTCCTAAACAATCCGGATGAGGGCTATGGAATATCGGCACAAAATATGGTGTTGAATTATGAGGGTTAATACAACATTTTGTAGTTTTTTAGATGTCGAAAAAACTTCCTAAAATATTTTTTAAAATTTTTTAAAAAAAGTTTTTGGAACCTCTTGCCAAGTTTACCAATTTGTGGTAATATTATTTCATCATAGAAATTATTCAGGAGGTTATCTTATGACATCAAAAATTAAACTCATAATAACGGAGGATGCGGTGGAATTTTCTCAGAAAAATCTGAAATTATTTCAAAATTTTAATATTTCCGCAGCCTTTTGTTCCAAGGACGGAGAGGAGCTTTGCGACAGGATAGAGCAGGAACAGTCAGATGCGGTGCTGATGGATTCCTTTATGACAAAGCTTGATGCAATCGGAGTTATGCGCAGCATAAAACGACAAAGCGTAAAGGCTCCTCTGTTCATTGTTTTTTCGTCCTTTCACAGTCCTCTGATGGAGAAAGAGATAATGTACTCGGGCGCGAGCTATTTTGTCTTGAAGCCGTACAACGTAGAGGAAATGTGTGAGAACATTGTAAATATGATGAACAAAAGCAGCGACCGCGCATTTCAGAACCGTGCAGTTGTTGACGCCCATGACATTGAGCTGAAGGTTACCGAAATTCTTCACGAAATCGGTGTGCCTGCCCATATAAAGGGTTATCACTATCTCAGAGATTCCATTATGATGGCGGTTGAGCATCCGGAAATCATAAACGCCGTAACCAAGCAGTTGTATCCGTCTGTAGCCAAGAAATATGAAACCACCTCTTCCCGTGTGGAGCGAGCTATCCGCCACGCAATCGAGGTTGCCTGGGACAGAGGAGATATTGATGTGCTTAATTCGTATTTCGGTTACACCATTCGCAACGACAGAGGCAAGCCTACAAACAGCGAATTTATCGCTATGATTTCTGACAAACTCAGACTGCAAATTAAAAATACGGGCTGATGAATATTGACAAGGGCTGTTTTGAGAGATTGAAGCAGCCCTTTACTTTCATATTTTACCCTGAATGCAGCGAATAACACACAATAATCTGCGTAATAATTTTCCGCTTTCGCTGTAGACAAAAGCAGCTGAAGCCTAAAAGCTTTTACAGCAAAAGAGGTGACTGCATATTTGCAATCACCTCTTGATCTTACTTTTAAAAATTCACCTGTTATCAGTTATCGCACAACATATTTCGCAACATTTTATGCGGTAAGTCTTATAATTACTAATATATTCTACTTCATTTAGGATAATTATAAGGTGTTCATACTTGATTTGAATACGGGAAGATGATTCCCGCAATAAGCTATATCAATCTAAATTGTACTTTGGACTATACCTCCGTTATTAAATTTAGTGTACATAAGCATTGTACAGTATGATTTTGTTTAACAATTAACAGCGCATTGGACTATACTCCGATCTTAAAATTTTAGAAAAATTTTAACTTCTCATTGGTCTAACCACCATAATTGAATTTTTATTTCATTTGAAATCTATATTAAATTGAAATTGTAATGTCAATCTGTTTTGCCGATATACAATAAGCAAATAATCAAATCCGCTTATCCGGGCATACAAACAACCTTTTAAATACCGATAACATCAAACATAACAAGTTAGATACCACTCTTTTAATTACGTTTCAACATACGTCTGCATTTTATGTTCAGGTTGTTTTTAGGAGCAATCAAAGCAAGCTCGTTGATCTAAAATAAATATTATTAAAATATCGGAATGTTTTTACATTAAAATGATCAGCTGCTTTGACAACAGATAAGAATTTCTGAATATCGCTTAGAGCACACGGCCCAAACTGTTAGGCGGAAGACTCCGTTTGATATCTTTAATCTGTGTTACAAAGGGTTTTGTGTATTTCATAATTGAAACCTCCTTGTCTTTTTCTTTGTCTATATTATACATTATTTTTTTAACATTGTCAATAGAAATATGAAAAATAATTAAATTTTTATTTTGTTAAAATCTATTGTACTTTGATTTTGTATATGATATAATTATAATGTTGGGCATGGTAATTGTTATGCTGTTATCTGCCCTGCCGCAAAATATATTAACGGCTGCAATCCTAATAAAATACAATTTAAAGGCTCCTTTAATCTGAGTTACAGACTAAAGGAGCTTTTTTATTTTAATCGGTTAACATCTTCGGTTAAATAAAGCTTGAAATATTTCAATATTTTTCTTATTGACAAGTGAGAACAAACGTTCTATAATTAAATAAAACATTTGTTCGAGTTGATTTGTGTGAATATAAATGAAGTGATAAACAGAGATAAATATAAAAATGACCGTGTAATTCTGCACAGCGACTGCAACGGATTTTATGCAAGCGTTGAATGTCTGTATAATCCCAAAATACGAAATAAACCGGTTGCGGTAGGCGGAGATGTCGAAAACAGGCACGGAATTATTCTTGCAAAAAACGTACTCGCCAAAAAATACGGAATCAAAACAGGATATGCAATATGGCAGGCATCGCAAAAATGTCCTCAGCTCGTAACCGTTCCTCCCCATTTTGATTTATACAAGAAATTTTCAGAAAGAGCAAAAAAATTTACAGCGATTATACCGACAGAATAGAGCCGTTCGGGCTTGACGAAGCATGGCTTGACGTTACTCACGGCATAGATAAAAACGGATTTGAAACAGCCCGTGAAATAAGCGGACGGATAAAAAAAGAACTCGGAATTACCGTCAGCATAGGCGTGAGCTTTAATAAAATATTTGCAAAATTCGGAAGCGACTACAAAAAGCCCGACGCCGTAACCTGCATCACAAGGGAAAACTTCCGGGATATTGTGTGGCGCTCACCTGCGGAGGATTTGCTTTATGTAGGCAGAGCGACAAAGAAAAAGCTGAATACTATGGGAATTTACACCATAGGAGATATTGCAAATGCACCGATTGAAATTTTACGGCAGCGCCTGGGCAAGTGGGGTGATTTGATTTACGGCTTTGCCAACGGATACGACTCCTCCCCCGTTGCTCGTATGAGCGAAAACAGCGAGGTAAAATCTATAGGAAATTCAACCACCACACCTAAGGATATGAAAACATATGATGACGTAAAAATTGTTATGTACGTTCTGTGCGACAGCGTTTGCCGAAGGATGCGTGAACAGGGATTTATGGCGCGTACCGTTGGAATAAGCGTGAGGGATAACGAGCTGTGTTCATTTACAAGACAATGTACGCTTGATGACTTTACCAATTTGACAAGGAAAATCACACGCACCGCCCTTGAACTGTTTAAACATAGCTATAAAATGCAAAAGCCGCTGAGGAGCATAGGCGTAAGCGTAAGCGACTTTGTACACGACGATATACCGCATCAGATAGATATTTTTAACAGTGAAGAAAAGCTGATGCAAAACGAACAGCTTGACAAAACTATTGACAAGCTGAAAAAACGATTCGGTAATTATGCGGTGCGCCCTGCGGTACTGCTCGGCGATAACAAACTTTCGGCGTTTAACCCCAAGGACGAGCATACAATTCATCCGGCAGGATATTTATAGCTTATCGAAAATATAGTTTCGCAGCTGAAAATCATAAATTAAAACCGATTCAGAAAGAAGCTTCTTAATGAAAAAATATGTAAAAGTAAACGCTACCTTTGATTGCGACGGCAATCTGATGCCAAAATATATATGCTGGGACGACGAGAAAAAATTTCCGATTGATAAAATTACCGATGTCAGATATGCCGCTTCACTTAAAGCCGGCGGCGCCGGAATAAGATACACCTGTATGATACTCGGAAAAGAAAAATATTTGTTTTTTGAAGAAAACAGATGGTTGGTAGAGGTAAAGGATAGCGCGTGAAATTTAAAGCACAAAAAGCCGCTTCAAAAGCAGCCCTAAGCTTAAAACGCAGAGCGGTAAGTTTAATACTGCTCTGCGTTTTAAGTTTATCGTTAAATATGAAGCTTTCGGAATTCAATAATCTTCAGCTTCGCTTTAGCCCTCATTTATTGTAAACACGACGTCATAATCATTATAGTTTATAATGATAGAAATTATATTGCCGTTTGCCTGATTAACCTTAAACGAGGTGTAGGTTCCGTCATCAAAGTACGCATCAAGCGTAGAATCGTCAACAACGGTATATTCTCCCGAATGGGTGCCGTCCTCCGGATCTCCGGGCGACAGCCAAAGAGAAAATGTACCGTCCTCCTTAAACGAGAGCGAACCCGTATAGGCGGTGTAATCTACGTTATATACTTCGCTGAGTTCAACCTCATCTCCGCTTGCATCGGTTGCAGAGTTCGGAGTCCAGACGCTGTCGCAAAGCTGCGACCTGTCTATGGGCTGATTACTGTTATAAAAAATACAGAAAATCACGGCTCCGATAATCAGCACCGCCGCAATTACGGAAATAATAATTATTTTCTTTTTGGATTTCTTTTTAGGCTGTTTGACTGAAGGCTTTTTCCTTTTGTTACTCTTTTTCCTGCTCATTGCTCTGCTCCGATTATCAACTGAAATAAACATCATATCCGCCGTAGTTTACAATAAACTGCGTCGGGGTATCACCGTTCCACTGCGTAACGGTGATAGACATATTTTTGTCGTTTGTGTATGTGGCGGTAATGGTATCGTCTTTAATGACATATGAACCGGAATCAACAGAGGATGCTCCCATTGTGTCGGCAAACGTACCGTCGCTTTTGAATATGAGATTACCGCCGCTGTATGAGCTGCCGAATACTTCTTTTAAAGAACATTATTCGTCGGGGTCCGTATCGACAGCTTTATATGCAGAATAGGTAGCTTCAATATAAGAACTGTCGGAATCATCATCGTCATCTTCAGGCATAGCGACCTCCTGAGAGGTCTGCGAGCTGCTGCCGGAGGAGCTGCTTTCACCGCTTGAAACAGCGGAGGATGCGGAGGATGAAGAAGCCGCTGACGAAGCTTCAAAGGTTTCATCAGTGGGCTGAGGCACCGTAAGCTGCGACTGCTCGGAGGTTGTATTCTCGGATTCTTCCGAAGTGCTTTCCGCATAGGATGCAGTTGAGGCGACCGTATCATCGGCGGAGGAATTTTCAGAATTATAGATATAATTAAAAATCAAAACTCCCGCAACGGCTGCGGCGGCAACGCAGATAATTATTACGGCTGTTATAATAGCCTTGTGTGATTTTGAAGATTTTTCCATATGCTTTCCCGACATATTATTTGTCCTCCTTTTGCTTTAAGCTGTTTTTTTGCTTTATAAGTACGCTTCTCTTAACCATTTTTCCGTTATAGAAAATATACTCGTTTCCGTCCTTTGTTTCATCAACATCAATATCTTCAAAGCCCTCGGTTATATCGGGCTTGTCTTTTTCATCATAAAAAATACCGTTTCTGCGGTTTTCTATTTTTTTGTCAATATTATCAATCTTTTTATTTTTATTCGTAATTATAGTATACATACCCTTATAAACAGCCGAATTTATAACAAACGACGTTACCGAGGGCACAATGAATGCCGCAAGTATAACGGTGGCGATAATAAGAGCAACTGCGTTGACACAGCACATCAAAACCGTTGTGCACACCAAAGCTATAATAAAAATACCGAATAGAGCTATCAAATTATGCTTCAGCTCGCCGAAGGTCATCAGAGCGCTGTTTTTCAGTACGTTTTTAAACGAAAGGTCAAAGGTGACGGTCATAGGCGGAATATAGAAAAAGGCGAAGGCGATGAACAGTATGATTATTACGGAAACAGCAAGCAAAACATAGTAGCTGCCGCTCACCGAACCGAGGCCTATGTACAGTATAACGGAATAGTAGCTGAAAACAACTGCGATATAAAATAAAACTCCGTAAATTAAAAACCTTAAAAAATTATCCTTAACCCCTTTCAGAAAATTCTCGGGGACATTAACGCTCTTCTCCCCTCTCACCATATGAGAGGTAACCTGAGTAATTCCCGCATAAAACGGAAACAAAGGTATAATCGTTAAAAACAGGATAAACATCGAGTCGGCACCCGTAAGAGTATTTATCAGCCAAAAGATTGCAAAAAACACCGCAAACGGGACGGCAAAAAAGAGATTTGCAAGCAAAAGCCTTGGAAAATTATGAAATAATGAAGAAAAAAAGCTCGTTAAAGAGGACATATTTTTTTCGGAATCCAATTATATCCCTCCGTAAATTAAAAGTTGAATACCCCGGCAAGCAGAGTCCAAAGAATTGAATCAAGCACAGCCGACAAAAAAGTCATAATAAGCGCAGACATTGCCTGTGAGGAATAGGAAGTAAATCTCGGCCGAAGCGGGAGCTTCGGCATATCACGGCTTAGGGCAGCCAAAAGCATTTGCTTTGAAAATCCAAACGCAGCCGTTGAAAAAAGCACAAGCGCTACACAAAACAAAAACGTGCCCGGCAATAATATCAAAAGATAAAACCCTATACCCTTTAAAGCGTGTTCTGTAAACAGATAGCCTGCCGTGAGTCCTGTTCCGAAGCCCTTAAAAAGCAGGACAAAAGGAAGCACAGTTAATCCCCACGGAGCAAGACCGAGTAAAAATACGGCAAACAGAAAAATGAAGTCCGATGCAAAGCACGCACAGAAAGTGCCGATGATGCTTTGCGTTAAACGGACATCAAAATTAGTAGTAAATAAAAAGTCCAATGAATTGAGAAAGGCTTGACCGGCATTTTGGGCATAAACAGATCCGGCAGCAAGCCCCGTCAACAGCAATGTGATGCATATAAGCATCAGCCAATATCGTTTAATAAAATAAGCGATGTCGGAAAAAGTGAGTCTTTTACGATTTTTCCTGTTTTTTGACTTCAGCCTTTTTAATGAAAATACTACGCCCTTCATAAAAACATTCCTTTCGTTTTCGGGTTGTCCCTAAATGAAGCGCCGATAAATCAACCGAGCCGTACATTGTACAAAGCATCTGTATAATTCATCGTGGGCTTCATTAAAACTTATGCGAAATGTTCTTTCTTTATGAACGGTTATTTGCCGAGCTCCTCGGCTCTGTCGGTGCAGGCTGTCATAGCATCCTGAACAGCTTCATAAAAGCCGTGAGCCTTGAGTCGGTCAAGCGCAGCTATTGTAGTGCCGCCCTTGGAGCTTACCTTGGCAATAAGCTCGTCGGCGCTGTCACCGCTTTCACGCAGCATTGCAGCCGAGCCCTCAAGTGTGGCACAGATTAAATTCATTGCCTTGCCGTAATCAATTCCGCAGCTTTGAGCATAGTCCGCCATAGCCTTGGCAAAGAGGTAAATGTAGGCAGGACTGCTGCCGTTCACGGCAATTATTTCGTTCATATGCTCTTCGGTAATATATTCACAGACACCGCTGCCGGCAAACATATTGTAAACAATCTGCTTATCCTCGTCGCTGATATTTTCGGACGGGCAAAGCGCCGAGGCACCCTTTTTGAGCAAAAGAGGAGTATTGGGCATTACACGTACAACGGGGCAGTTACATCCGAGTCCGCTCTGAACAAAGGCGATAGAAATTCCGGCTGCTATTGAAACAAAGGTCTTTTGCTCGGTGACATTATTTTTGAGCGACTGCAAAACCTCCGGATAATTCTGAGGCTTGACTGCGAGGACGATAATATCGCTGTAGGCAACTACATCAACGCCTGTTTTGCAGATGCTGACTCCTAATTTTTGCATAGCATCGCACTTTTCACTGCTGACGTCAAAAGCATTGATAAAATCTGCTTTGCCGTCATTTTGAGCAATAAGTCCGTTAATAATTGCGGTAGCCATATTTCCGGCACCGATAAAGCCAATCTTTTTCAAATAAATTACCTCTTCTTTCAAATATAGATACTTTCGTGCAGCTCAGCTTAGCCGATTTTAAAGGAACTGTTTACACTGCAGGTAAAGCTGAAGCCCTTTTTGTTGCTCTGTCCGTCACGGGTATAATCACCGTAGAGGAACACCTCGGCTTCATCAATTCTTCTGTACAGCAGTCCCTTGTAGCAGGAGCCGGAAGCGTGGTGATATTGCAGAAACGCATCCAGGAAATCCTGCTTGTCCACATTATTTAAATCTCTCGACGAGCTTGAAACGGAAGCGTAAGATTTGTAAATATATCCTGTAGTGCCGTCGGAAAGCTTGATTTTGTACCAATTGGTATTATAGGTCTTTCCGTCAACAAAGGTAAACGTAGTGTTTTTACTCATACAGGTAACAACCGAATAGCTTGTACCCGCGCCCTTTCTGAGATTTACGTTGCTTGCGTTGACATATCCGCTCGCTCCGGCTTTGACCGCAGACGAGGTTGAACCGGTATTGAGCAATACCGCCTGAAGCGTGGAATCGTTATAGATAGCGCTGCTTCCCACATTATATGCAAAGGAAACAAGTGCGTCAAACTGCTGTTGATTAAACTTAATGTTATTGTCAATTAAAAATTTATTGGTCTTGGTTGTGTAGCCTCCGCTGTTTACGGTCTTGCAAAGATAAGCGTAGGCTTCGTTCTTTGTAAGATTATTGTAAAACTGTTCGTTGGAGGATATAACCTTACCGTATCCGAGAGTCGGGTCTGAGGTAATGGAGTCGGCTGTAACGGACGACAGAAATCCCTCATAATCCGCTATAAGGTTGATGATATCATCGCTTGCACGGCGTTCGGAGCAGACGGTTGTTGAGGTGTCGGTGGAGGAAGTGACTAACACCTCTCCCGTTCCGTTGTCGGAGGTAGAGCTGTAATTGGAGGAGTTTTTATACTTAGAGTACGCCTTAACAGTCCACGTACCTGATTTGGTGAGTTTTTTGGAAGCGGTCCAAACATATGTGTCGCCGTCCTTCACCTTGCTTGTTGCATCTACAGTATATGAAGTAGAACCGTTTGAAACAACAAACCTGACAGCAACTCTGTCGGTATCGGTGATAGCTTTAAAGCTGACGGTTGAATTCAGCGCCGCAGAGTTTGGAGAAGCGTATGTAAACCGTACAGCCTCCCTTGCAGTGACCTTTATAAGGCAGGTGGCGGCGCCGCTTGAGGTGTATGCCGTAATAGTAACATAACCGGCGGCAGACGTGTCAACTACTCCGTTGCTGACCGTTGCTATTGAGCTGCTTGAGGTTTTCCATTTTACTCCGCTTGTGGAGGAAGTGAGATAAACCGATTGGCATCGGCGAATTGAAAGGCTTGTGCTTGATATATTGACGGATGAGCCTGTAGTAACCGTTACCTTGCAGCTTGCCGAGGCTGAGCCGTATTTTGCCTTGATTGTGGCTGTGCCGTTCGCCTTGGCAGTCAGCACACCGTCGGAATTAACAGTAACGACAGAAGAATTTGATGTGCTCCACGTTACGGTACCGGAGGCGGTTGCATAGAGTACGTATTGATTTCCCTTGTAAAGAGAAACGCTTGAAGCCGAAAGCTTGACGCTGCCGGATGAAGAGCTTGAAGAACTCGATGAGCTTGAGGAGCTCGAAGAGCTTGACGAGCTTGAGGAGCTTGTGGAATTTTTGGTAGCGTAGGTTTTGTATATGTAGCCTACTGTGCCGCTTGAAAGCTTTATCTTGTACCAATAAGAATTGTACAGAGAGGTGCTTACAAAGGTGAATTGGGTGTTTTTGCTCATACAGGTGAGAACGGAATAATTCGTTCCGGCTCCCTTTCTGAGGTTTACATTGCTTGCGTTGACATAGCCCGTGGTCGTCGAGCTGCTCGACGAGGTAGTGCTTGACGAGGTAGTGCTTGACGAGGATGAAGAGGAAATTGAGGACGACACGGTTGCATAGGTTTTGTAAATATAACCCGTCTTGGAATTGGAGGTAAGCTTGATTTTATACCAGTTAGAGTTATAGGTTTTTCCGTCAACAAAGGTAAATTTGGTATTTTTGCTCATACAGGTAACAACCGAATAGCTTGTACCCGCACCGCTTCTGAGATTAACATTGCTCGCATTGACATATCCGCTCGCGCCGCTTGAGGGACTTGCCCCCACCTCGGAGGAATCGGACACCTGCGCGGAATCGGCGGTAAAGGAGGATGCTGCTACTGCAAAAACAGAAATAGCCAAGCCCACAGCCAAAACAGCACAAAGAATTCTGACGTATATCTTTCTTTTCACGAGGAATCACCTTCCGTCTAATTCAAAGCTTCTAAAAATGTATATTTTTTTCAAAATTTGCCAATATGTTTTATGGTATTTGCCTGTATCTTATATTTTAACATATTTGAATATATTTTTCAATCTTTATTTCTTTTTAAAAATTTTATCTCTTATTCTTCTCACATACTGCATTACAAAGGCTGAAACGCACAAATCATATAATATAAATAAAAAATTACCGGCAACCAAAAACACCAACGGAACATATACGCCGAAAATTGTATATTCTTCCGCTGAAATTGAAAGCAAATATGTACCCAGAAAAAACGAGATGACCGCCGCAGCATTAAACACGGCAAATTTCAGCACATACTGCAATGGCTTGCTTTTGATTTTGCTTTCAAAAACGGCTTTCAGCACCGGATAATATCCGAAAATCATTATAAAGTAGATTACTGCTTCCTTGTCTCCGGCAAGAAACAGGGACAGGCAAGCAACAACTCCGTAAACCGTCATTGCCCATTTGAATCCGTATTCGACAACAATAACGGAAATAAAGATACCGGCAAAGCACGGAAAAGCGAATGTGCCCACGGGTATAATGCCGGTAAGCATCATTGTAGCAAGGCTGAGCGCAGCTATAACGCTGCACAGAGCCAGTCTGTATACGGAATTGTTTATACCTTTCTTATTCACGTTATCAGCATCCCATCCTGCAACAATCGCATAAGCAATCGGCACACATCATTCCCGTGCAAACATCACAGCAGGAGCAGCCGTACTGATTACCGGTATTCATTTGAGTGTAACCGCCGTAATTGTAGCTGCGCTGATTTTGCATATTATTCATTGCCGCACGGTATTCACAGTTGCCGGGGTCCATATTACACGCAGTGGTAAAGTTATTGAATGCTTCCTCGGACCAGCCCCTGCGGTAAGCGCACATTCCCTTTAGGTAGTACCATTCGGCGGTTCTGTTGCTTGCAGGTGTTGAATTAAGAATTTCCTCGGCTTTGTCTATCATATTGTGCTGAATGTAAACTCTTACGCTGTAAAACTGAGAGCTTGAGCCGTTACTGCTGTAGCCTCCGGCAGAGCCCGTTCCCTTCCCTTTTTGACGCATTTGGTTGATTGCATCGTAGGCTTCGTTGATTTCCTTCATCTTTTGCTCGGCTACATCTGCAAGAGGACTGTCGGTATAATTATCGGGGTGATATTTTTTAGCAAGGTTGCGATAGGCGGTTTTAATTTCTTCGTCGGAAGCGTTTTCGGATACGCCCAACACCTCATAAGGATTATTCATCTTTTCCCTCCGTATAAAGTTTGCTGATTACTCTATTTTGGACTGTGGGCAAGCCCTTTAGCATCATATTGTCAAAAATTCCTTTAAAATCTACAATTTCAATGAGATTATATGCATCATACGCTCTGGCAAGCGACTGATTCAAAACTGCCGAGATAAATTTCGGGTCGGCGTCTGCATTATTTTGCATATTCAAAAAAGGATTAAAGCTTCCGGCTTTCTTATCCTTTTTCATATCATCCGCAGCATCGATTAAATATATCCATCTGCCGAGATGATAGCCGAATTCACGGTACACACGTTTGTCCGTATCATTTTCGGCTTCGGATGAAAACAGGTCTGCAAGCATAACAGCCGTGGGATGAGCCGCACTGTCAACAGAAGAGCTTTCGCTGTGTTCGGCTTCATACTGCATATCCATCATATTGGATACAAGCCTGTCCGTATCGGGATACCTCTTGGCAGCTTTTTTCCTCCAATGAGAAAAAACCGGCAGCAAAAGCCTGTACAGATTACGCTTAACAAAACCGTTATCAAGAATATCGTCCTTAATTTTATAATACGACGAGATAATTGAAAACGCAGCCGCCTTGCTGTAGCTGCCAGAGCTGCAAAGAGCAAATTTGCATTTTTTCAGCGGATTGCAGGTGCATCTGCCGTCCCCGAAGCCGCTGCAGGAACGC
>JAJQDK010000057.1 GCA_021202245.1 Clostridiales bacterium | reverse complement strand
ACGCTCAGCAACGGCAAAAAGGCAACCTGCACAGTAACCGTCAAGAAAATGGCGACAAAGGTAACTTTAAACAAGACAAGCCTCACCCTTAAAGTAGGTCAAACCTATGACCTCGACAGCTATATTCCGAGCGGAACGGCGGCTTATTACAGAAATTACACGTCAAGTAATACAAGCGTAGTAAAAATGGGTTCCAGCGGTGTAGTTTCCACTAAAAAGGTAGGCACCTCCACAATCACCTGCAAGCTCAGCAACGGAAAATATGCAAAATGTAAGATAACGGTATTCGGCAGCACGGTAAAATGTCTTGACGTTTCAAAGTATCAGGGCACTATAGACTTTACCAAGGTTAAGGCGGCAGGCTATAAGTATGTAATAATCAGAGCCGGATACGGAAATTTAACCAGCCAAAAGGACCCTTATTTTGAAACCAATTATACCAAGGCAAAGGCAGCCGGTTTAAAGGTCGGCGCGTATTGGTTCGGCTATGCTACCTCAGCTTCCGGTGCAACAAAGGAGGCAAACGCTTGTCTGTCCTGCATAAAGGGCAAGACCTTTGATATGCCTGTGTACTATGATGTCGAGCTATCTTCTCAGGAAAAACTCGGAAAAACAACTCTGACAAAAATGGTAGATACCTTCTGCTCAAAAATTGAAAGCAGCGGATACGACGCCGGAGTTTATTCTTATCTTAATATTATGAAGAACTCCTTAAACTATAAACAGCTTGCAAACAAGTATTCAATTTGGCTTGCTCAGTGGGATAAATCCAACAGCATAACCTGTGATGTTTGGCAGTATACCGACAAGGCAACCGTAAAGGGAATAAGCGGTAAGGTGGATTGCAGCTATATTTTGAATTTAAATATTATTTCTTAATATAAGCTTAATTCGGAGCAATACCCTATGTAAGCTCGCTTAAGATTGGCTAATATGTTATAACTTATGCAAAGATGACCCCCGCCACTAAGGCGGCGGGTGCCATTCATCATTTCAGCGGGAGTTGTAATCTCCCGCTGAAACACTGAGGAGCTAACGCTTCCCTTTGCAAGCTGCAATCTATCGCAAGCTGTTTTCGCTTTGCGGCAAACCGTTTGCTTTAGTATATTTTAGAAGAATGGAGAGAAATGTAAAATGAACGCAAAAACAAAGACGGCAGACTGCGGTCTGCTGAAAGCAAAGCCGATAAAAGTAATATCGGTGCTTGTTACGCTGCTGTGTATGGCGTTTGCAATGACAATTACCGCTAATGCGGCGGGCACATTCAGCTATTATGTGCTTGAGGACGACACCGTAAAAATTGTCAGCTATGCAGGCGACGATACCACCGTAACAATCCCCGCAAGCCTAAGCTCAGGCAAAAAGGTTTCTATGATTGTAAACACCTTTAACGGCAACTCAACCGTAAAAGAGGTAATTGTTTCCGACGGTGTCGCAACTATAGGCGAAAATACCTTTGCAAATTGCGAAAGCTTGGAGTATGTAACCATACTTTCAAATGCAATAGCTATTGACAGCACAGCCTTTGATAATTCAGCGGCTGTAATCAACTGCTATTCAGGCTCATCGGCAGAGGCTTATGCGATTGAAAATAATATAAGCTATCAGATTTTGCCGGAAAGCGTAACACTGGGCAAAATCTCCTTAACCTTAGGCGTGGGTGAAACATATACCGTAAAAACGCAGATTGCTCCGTCAAATGCTTCGGCTGTAATGACGTGGACAAGCAGCAATAAATCCATAGCAACGGTGGATTCCAACGGAAAAATCACCGCCGTTAAAGCGGGCACGGCAACCATAAAAGCAACCCTTGCCAACGGAAAAACCTCCTCTTGCAGCTTAACCGTCAAGAAGATGTCAACCTCCGTTTCACTCAACAAAACGAATTTAACCCTCGGCATAGGTGAATCGTATGATATTAACAGCTCTGTTCCGAGCGGAACCTATGCTTATTACAGAAATTATACAAACAGCGATTCAAGCGTGGTTTCACTTGATTCACAGGCTGTAGTTACCGCCAAAAAAGCCGGCACCTCCACAATCACCTGCACGCTCAGCAACGGCAAAAAGGCTGCCTGCACCGTAACAGTTAAGGAAATGGCGACAAAGGTTACACTTAACAAGACGAGCATTACTCTCGGAATAGGTGAAACATACGATTTAAACAGCTCGGTAGGTTCGGGTGCAGCGTCTTATTATAGGACATATGCGTCAAGCAATACCTCCGTAGCTACCGTAAAGGAAGCCGGCGGACTGATAACAGCAAAAAAGCCGGCACAGCTACAATTACCTGCAAGCTTACTAACGGAACTAAGGCAACCTGTACCGTAACCGTTAAGAAGATGTCAACGAGCGTAACGCTTAACAAAACAAGCTTAACTCTCGGCATAGGCGAATCGTATGACCTTGACAGCTATGTTCCGAGCGGAACCTATGCCTATTACAGAAATTACTCGTCAAGCAATACAAGCGTTGCAGCAATGGGTTCATCCGGTGTAGTTACCGCAAAAAAGGCAGGTACGGCTACAATCACCTGCAAGCTGAGCAACGGCAAAAAAGCGACCTGTACAGTAACCGTTAAGAAAATGGCGACAAGTGTTTCGCTTAACGTAACCTCCTTAACAATGCTCAAGGGAGAAACCTATGATATTGACAGCTACATACCGAGCGGAACCTATGCCTATTACAGAAATTACACATCAAGTAATTCAAGCGTTGCAAAATTGGGCTCAAGCGGTGTAGTTACTGCCAAAAAGGCAGGCACGGCAACAATCACCTGTACGCTCAGCAACGGCAAAAAAGCAACCTGCAAAATTACTGTAGTTACAAGCAGCACCAAAAAGACGACGTCAGCCGGTACCACGATGAAATTAAACAAGAGCTGGTCGTCCTCCTCAGTTGTAAGCGTTCCTAAGGGAGCGACTGTTTATCAATACGCATCAAGCGGTAATTGGCGCAAGGTTAAGTACGGCTCAAATTACGGATGGATTTATAATAAGGCGCTTGGAGTTTCCAAAAACTACAGCTCTATCAGCACAAGCACACTGCCAACCGTAGTTGACGATATACTCTTTGACACCGGTACTTCAATCAAATCTATATTTAACTATGTTTATAATATGGGCTACAGGAGCGGAAGCAACGGCTCGGTTGAAAGTCTATGTGTTTATATGCTTAAAAACGGCAGGGGCGCTTGTTACCACCACGCTGCTTTACTCTATTATATGTTAGACAGGGCAGGTTATGATGCGCTTATTGTACAAGGCAAAGACCTTTATACCGGCGGAGGACCTCATGCTTGGTGTATGGTCAAAACAAACGGCAATTGGCGCCATATTGATGCCACTGCCATTTCGGGTCTTACAACCGGCAGCAACAGGTTCTACCTCGTCAAGGATTCGGTAATTTCACCTTATTTCTCTTGGAACAGAACTAAGTATCCTGTTGCAAAGTAATTTATTTCGGGGTAGAGAGCAAATGGTTTTTAGTTCGGAAGTTTTTCTGTTTGCGTTTTTGCCTGTAACATACATACTCTATCTTTTGTGTCCCTCGTTAAAGGTCAAAAACATACTTTTAATAATTACAAGCTTAGCTTTCTACGCATACGGCGAGCCGATTGCAGTTGTGCTGATGATAGCGTCAATTTTATTCAACTACGTTTTCGGCAGGTGTATGGTATCTGAAAAATACAAAAAACTCGTGCTGATTATCTCAATAATCTTCAACGTGGGTATGTTCTTTGTGTTTAAATATCTCACATACACTCTCACGCTTGCCGACAGCATTTTCGGTTTGCCGTTTTCCGTTCCCGACATAGCTTTGCCGATAGGAATTTCATTTTTTACGTTCCAGGCTATGTCATACGTGATTGACTCGTATAAAAATCCTGAGCTGATAAGAAAAAATATTCTTGATATTTTTCTTTATATTTCATTTTTTCCGCAGCTGATTGCCGGACCTATCATCAAATTTGACGATATTTCTCAGCAAATCACCTATAGAACAATCACTTCCCGAAAAACTGTCGAGGGCATAAGGCGTTTTGTCTGCGGACTTGCCAAAAAGGTCCTGATTGCAAATACCATGGGCGAGGTTGCCGACGCCGCCTTTGCCATAGATGCCTCAAACCTCAATATTGTCGCTGCTTGGATCGGCGCAATCTGCTATGTGCCGCAAATCTATTTTGATTTCAGCGGCTACAGCGATATGGCTATCGGTCTGGGCAAGATGTTCGGATTTGAATTTAAAGAGAACTTCAATTATCCGCTTGCCTGCAACGGCATGACAGATTTCTGGAGAAAGTGGAACATTTCTGTTTCAACCTGGTTTAAAGAATATGTATATATTCCTCTCGGCGGCAACCGAAAGGGGAAACTCAGAACTGCCGTAAATAAAATTACAGTGTTTATTTTAACAGGTATTTGGCACGGAGCAAATCTTACGTTTTTGCTGTGGGGCATTATTCACGGATTTTTCCTTATGCTTGAATATTATAACTTTGTTCCGAAAAAGCTTTTCACCAAGAAGCTGCTTGCGCCGCTCGGTCACCTGTATTCAATCATAGTGATTATATTTACCTTCGTTATTTTCAGAGCGGATAATATAAGCTATGCTTTTTCATATATCAAAGCTATGTTCTGTGGTTGGGATTTTTCCGTGAATTCCGGATTTTCGGAAATTATTTCTATGATTTCCGTTTATTTTGTAATTGCTTTTGCTATCGGATTGTTAATCTCAACACCCGTCGTGCCAAAGCTCAGAGCGTATATGTGTAATAACGGAAAATCACGGATTTATTATGCCGGCGCTTCGGTTTGCTCTCTCGCTTTGTTTATTGTCTGCATTACGGCGCTTTCTACAGCTGCATATAATCCGTTTATCTACTTTAGGTTTTAGCAGGGAGGTGCAGTATGAAGAATAAACTTTTCAATATAATCGTTGCGGTCATATTTATCGGAATTTGCATACTCCCTATGACAGCTATGATATTCACAGGCACCTCCGAAAGCATCGGCAATGAGCAGGAGGCACAGCTTCCGCAGCTTATCACCGAGGACGGCATCAATACCTCGTTTTCGACAGAGTTTGACGATTATTTTTCACAGCTTAATCCGTTCAGAACCGACCTCATAAATCTTGATAACACCTTAAAAATTGATTTGCTCAACAGCAGCTCAAACGGCGTAATCGAGGGTAAAAATGGGTATTTGTTCAGCGAGGAAACAACCGATGATTACCTCGGAATTACCTTGTCCGACAGAAGGCTTTACAGCATTGCTAAAACCGTAAAGCTCACTCAAGACTATGCCGAGCACAACGGCTCTTCCTTTGTCTTTGCCGTTGTGCCCAATAAAAATTCCGTTTATCCCGAATATATGCCCTCAAGATTTATAAAAAGCGATGAAAACAACCTTTCAAGGCTTTCGGAAAATCTCAACGCCTTAGGTGTAAATTATGTTGATTTATATTCCTTGTTTACGGGCATTGATGCTGAATTATATCTCAAGGATGATACCCATTGGAATAATCTCGGCGCTCTGTACGGCTATAACGCCATAATGGATGCTCTCGGCCGAACTCATAAGGATTACAGCGGAGCTTCATATGAAATCAGGGATGATTTTGTCGGCGATTTAACCGATATGGCTTTTCCACGGTCTGACAGGGTATGCAGTCAGTATTATTTCAGCATTGATTATTCAGACTATATGTTTCTTCAGCCAAAAAGTGATGACAATGCCGAAACGCTTGCCGAGCTTATGGGGAACGAGGAAAAAATTGACGGTTTAATCAGAACTTCAAACCCAAATGCAAGCGGTTCGCTTTATATTTTGCGTGATTCGTTCGGAAGAGCAATGCTTCCGTTTTTGATAGACAATTACGAAAGCACATATATCACAAGGTATCAGCCCTTGAATTTACAGCAATCCTCTTATGATGACGTTGTTTGGGAAACAGTAGAGTGCAACATTTCCGATATTGTTAACTCTGCTCCCATGATATATGCTTTGCAGTGTGAAGCTCCCGAAGCTGCAGTAGATTCAAGCTCTGATAATAATATAATTCAGTCCGAAATTACCGAAACCTCAATTTCACTCTACGGCGTGCTTGATTCGCAATATTTTGAACCCGACAGTGATATTTATGTTGTAATTTCCAATGACAGCAATCAGTATTGCTATGAGGCTTTTCCGATTTGTGAGTCTGAAAAGCTCGGCACTGATTCAGACAGCGATTATGGATTTTCTCTTACGATAGATTCAGCTTCTGTTATTTCCGGAACTTATAATGTATCGGTAATTGTTTCAAATGATAATAATAATTTTTCTACCGGTGTAATTGCACAGGTAACAAAAGGAGAGTAAAGAATGAAGAAGAAATTTTACGCAATCGTTATGACTGCCCTGACAGTAATGAGCGCAGCGGCATTTTCTGCCTGCGGGGACGAGTCGGATTCAACAGCCGATGAAGCTGCCACAACCGGTGTTGTAACTATGGCGGAGGAAACCGAGGTTACAACCACTATTGCTCCCACAACCGAGGAAGTCACCGAGCAGGAAACCACCAAAAAGGCGGAGTCGTCCGAAACAACCGTCCCGTCAACCGCAAGCTCCGCCACCTCGGCGCAGAGCAGTCAGACCTCAAAAGCCCAAAGTACTCAGTCCTCAAAGACAAGCAGCGCAGCCGCCTCGTCGGCAGCCGCTTTGTCCAATGCAGGCTCCTCGGCTGCAGCAGGTACGTTTAGCTCGTCTGATGTTGTATTTATTTACAACGGAGTCAGCATTAACCTCGGCGACAATATGAGCAATGTCATTTCCAAAATCGGAAACGCAAGCAGTGTAACCTCAGCGCCGAGCTGTCACGGAGTAGGAGAGGATAAAACCTATACATATTCCGGCTTTGAGATATACACCTGTCCAAACGGCAGCGAGGATATGATTATTGAGATTATGGTGACCTCATCATCAATTTCTACTCAAAAAGGAATAAAGGTTGGGCCATCAAAAAGCGATGTAATTGCGCAATACGGCAAGAATTACACAACAAGCGGTTATTATTATGTTTACGCAAGCGGTACAAAGAGCATCCAGTTCTTTATGTCGGGCGACACGGTTGAGCAGGTGGACTATTACTACGATGTTTAACCTTAGCCGTAAAAGTTCCTCCGCCTCAAAGTGTAGAGTACCTGCCAGACACCTCTGCCGCAGGCAGAAGCTCCGACCGAGCCGACGGGCGAAATTAAGGCAAATCTGCTTAGCTTCGATTTAAAAGAATGTGAGCAGCTTCTTGAATTGTTGCTAAACTGAATTTATCAAAAACATTTAATCGGTGCACCGAGTTTAATCGTTGCACCGATTATATCTTAATAGATATTTTTTATTTAATATTGAAAAATATGTCTTACTATGATAAATTAAATGTATAACAAATTAAGGCGGCGCTGTTATGACTGAGTTAGAAAAAATTAAATATACAAAAACTTTTATCGACAAGCTTGCCAACGGTATAAATCCTGTTGACAACACAGAAATTCCAAGCGATGATGTGGTAAATAACATCAGAATTTCAAGGTGCCTTTTCTATGTTTCCGACATCCTTGCTGAAATCATAAAAAACGGAGGAACTGCAAAGAAATCTAACAACGACAAGCTGCCGTTTGCAATATCACCCGAACAGATTGCCGACATTCCCGTCACCGAGGCGCCTGTCGGAATATCAAACTTTGTAAAGCTGATTAACGAACAAATTGACGTTGAAACCTATAATAAATTGAAGATTACTACCGTGACCGAGTGGCTGGTGGAAATTGATCTGCTGTTTGTTGAAACATTTTACGGCAAACGTCGAAAAATGCCAACCGAAAAGGGTAAAGGTATGGGAATTACCGTAAATCAGTATAAAAATGAATACGGCGAACATCAGATGGTTGTTTATGATAAGCGTATGCAGAGATTTATTTTAGATAATATGGATACTCTTATTGAAAAGAATAACCGAAGAAAGGCAGAAGTATCATCCTAATTTACGGACCTACGGAATTTATTTATGAGGATTGGAAAATGAAATTAAAAAAACTTATGCTAATTTTGCTTTCGGCGGCTGTAATGTGTTTTTCGTCAGCGCTTTGTGTCACGGCAGCAGCTTCAACCATTGACGAAGCGGTGATTTCGCAAAGCGACGACAAATATGTTCCTCTGTATACAAAATCCGCCGACAGCGTTTCGGGAGATATTTCCGATTATGAAAGCAGCACTCGTGACAATAATCTCTCATATACGGAAATGACCTTTCTTGCTCTTTTGGTCGGATATTTAATAATTTTTAAGACAAAGGGCTTAAAGCACGATGATAAAATGCACAGTCGTAAAAAACAGTCTGAAGGTAAAGACATAGATGAAAGTCATGTATCGGACGAAGAGGCAGATTAAATGATTTTCGTCAAAAATATTGATAACGTCAAGGCGTTATTAAACTAAGAATAATACCGATTATCAAAAACGGCAGCCGCAAAATCTTTTGATTTGCGGCTGCTGTTTTACTTTTGCTGAATTTATGCGCTTTCTTTTTGTTTTTTTATAACCTTCATACGGCTGAATTCTTCTCTGTCTTTTTCGTCAAGCGCATCTGAAATGAACTTGACGGTTTCCTCAAAACGCGGAATCATAATGTTTTTCAGAGCGTTCGCACGTTTCTGGGTTTTTTTAATGGAATCGGCAAGCCTGTAAACGCTGTTTTCAATTTGCGCAAGCTCTGCGGTCAGATACTTAACCTCGGTGAACTTGTTGTACACCTTGTCAACTGCCGAATTTGTTGAACGCAAGCCGTAATGCAAAAAATCGTGCTTTTGTTTTTCTCCAATTGTAAGAATCGGAATTTCAACACCCATAACGCTTCTTGAGTCAAGCTCCAAGCTGTCGTCATAGGGGATTGAATTTGAAATATCCTCACAAAAACCGTTGGTGATATTTGCGGTCTGCAAGGCAATGTATGCTTCCTCATAGGCATCGTCAATTTTTTGCTGAATAGCGTTTGCCTGGTCAATGAGCGTCATCATTTCCCTTATCAGAATATTGCGCTTTCTGTCAAGCAGCTCATATCCGTTTTTTGCAAGCGAAAGCGATTTTTTGGTATTCATCAAATTGCCCTTTGTCGGTACTGCCTGCACTGCCATACACGTTCAACCCCTTTCTTTCGGTTATTCGCCCTTATAATACTGGTCAAGAACAGCGTCGTCAACACGATCAAGCTCAGCACGGGGCAGGGTAGAGAGAAGCTCCCAGCCCAAATCAAGGCTTTGCTCGATGCTTCTGTTTTCGGTAAAGCTCTGATTGACAAATTTTGACTCAAACAGCTTGCCGAATTCAATGTATTTCTTGTCAATCGGTGAAAGCTCTTCTTCGCCGATAACCGATGCAAGCGAGCGGGCGTCAATTACCTTTGCATAAGAAGCGAACAGCTGGTTTGCAAGCGCCTGGTGATCCGCTCTTGTATATCCCTCGCCGATACCGTCCTTCATCAGACGTGAAAGTGAGGGCAGCACACTTACGGGCGGATAAAGTCCCTGTCCCTGCAATGCACGGTCAAGAACAATCTGTCCCTCGGTTATATATCCCGTAAGGTCGGGAATAGGATGCGTAATATCGTCATTGGGCATTGTCAGAATAGGAATTTGTGTTACTGAACCCGAATGATCCTTAATCATACCCGCACGCTCATAAAGAGATGCAAGGTCTGAGTAAAGATAGCCCGGATAGCCCTTTCTGCCCGGAATTTCTCCCTTTGAGGATGAAAACTCACGCAGCGCCTCTGCATAGGACGTCATATCTGTCATAATTACCAAAATATGCATATCAAGCTCAAATGCAAGATATTCAGCTACGGTGAGCGCACAGCGCGGTGTCAGCGTTCTTTCGATAATCGGGTCGTTAGACAGATTTAAGAGCATTACAACACGTGAAAGCACGCCGCTTTCATCAAAGCTTTTTCTAAAATATTCCGCAACGTCCTTTTGAACTCCCATTGCTGCGAACACATCGCCGAAGTTAGAGCTGTTTGCGCCGGTAATTTTTGCCTGACGTACAATCTGCACAGCAAGGTCGTTGTGCGACATACCCGAGCCGGAAAATATCGGCAGCTTCTGACCTCTGATAAGCGTCATAAGAACGTCAATGCTTGAAATACCCGTGTTGATGTAGTTTTTGGGGTAAACACGAGAAACCGGATTGATAGGCGTTCCGTTGACATTAGCACGTTTAACGGGGAAGATGTCGCCGAGTCCGTCTATGGGTCTGCCTGCGCCGTCAAGCACACGGCCGATAATTTCGGGTGAAAGAGGCATCTCCATCGGATGTCCCGTAAGTCTTGTTTTTGTGTTTTTTAGGCTTATTCTTCTTGTGCCCTCAAACACCTGAACCACAATACGCTCGCCCTCAATCTGCACAACACGTCCCTGGCGCATTGTGCCGTTGTCAAGTCGAATTTCAACAATTTCTTCGTTGGAAACGCCTTTGACGCCGTCCATTACAATAAGTGAGCCGTTAATTTCCTTAACGCCTGCGTAATCTATAATCATCTGCGTTCCCTCCCTTTAAGAAATTGCAGCAAGCTTTTCATCTATTTCAGTGATATAATCATCAAACATCTCAGGCTTGCTGTTCGGAATATCGTATTTCATCTTTGTGAGCTTATCAAAAAGTCCGAGCTGCAAAATCTTTGAAATCGGGATTTCTCTGGCTACAATTTCCTTTGATTTGTCATAAAGATGAAGTATGGTTTTCATCATCAGCTTTTGCTTTTCAAGCGGAACATATGTATCGTCTGCGTGGAAAGCATTCTGCTGCAGGAATCCGACACGGATTACCCTTGCTGTTTCAATAACAAGCTTTTGGTCGTCGGGCAAAACGTCGGAGCCTATAAGCTTTACAATTTCCATAAGCGAGCTTTCTTCCTGAAGAAGTGCGCTTATTCTGTTGCGGTATTCTATAAAGTCATCGCCGAGCTTTTCCCTGAACCACGGATTGAGGTCGTTAAAATATTCGCTGTAGCTCTGAATCCAGTTGATAGCCGGATAATGTCTTGCATAGGCAAGCGATTTGTCAAGAGCCCAAAAGCAGCGTGTAAATCTCTTTGTGTTTTGAGTTACAGGCTCCGAAAAGTCAGAACCCTGAGGGGAAACTGCGCCTATAAGCGTTACGGAGCCTTCTCCGCCGCTGAGTACCTCTGCACGGCCTCCTCTTTCATAAAACTCGGCAAGTCGCGAGGGAAGATATGCCGGAAAGCCTTCTTCGGCGGGCATTTCCTCAAGTCGTCCTGAAATTTCACGCAAAGCCTCAGCCCAACGTGAGGTGGAGTCAGCCATCATAGCCACGTGGTATCCCATATCTCTGTAGTATTCGCCGAGCGTAATACCGGTGTAAATTGATGCTTCACGAGCGGCAACGGGCATATTTGATGTGTTTGCAATCAAAACCGTTCTGTCTGTCATGGGGCGCTGCGACTTAGGGTCTATAAGCTCGGAAAATTCCTCAAGCACCTGACTCATCTCGTTTCCGCGCTCGCCGCAGCCGACATAAATAATAATATCTGCATCGCACCATTTTGCAAGCTGATGCTGAGTCATGGTTTTTCCTGTTCCGAATCCGCCCGGGATTGCCGCCGTACCGCCCTTAGCGATAGGGAAGAGTGTGTCGATAACACGCTGTCCGGTAATAAGGGGAACAGAGGAAGTAAGGCGGTCCTTAACAGGACGGGATGTTCTTATCGGCCATTGCTGGCAAAGCGTGAGATTATGCTCAGCTCCGTTTTCGTCCTTTATTACTGCCACGGTATCAAACAGCTTATATTCGCCGTCGGGCATAACCTTGGTGACAACGCCCGAAAGATTCGGATGAACCATAAGCCTGTGTTCGATTATGGGAGTTTCGGGAAGAGTAGCGTAAATCTGACCGCCATCAAGCTTATCTCCGACCTTAACCTTCATCGTAACATTCCATAGCTTTTTATCATCAAGCGAGGAAACAGCGGCGCCTCTGTCAATAAAAGCGCCCGATTGCTCCTCAATCGCCTTCAGCGGACGTTCAATTCCGTCAAAAATATTATCAATAATTCCCGGTCCCAGCAGTACGTTCATCGGCGCGCCCGTACCTTCAACAGGGTCGTCGGGCTTCAGACCCGTTGTTTCCTCGTAAACCTGAATGGTGGTTACGTCATCCGTAATGCCGATTACCTCGCCCACAAGCTTTTGCTCTCCGACATGAACCATTTCCATCATCTCAAAGCAGTCGGCATTTTTTACGGTAACAACAGGACCATTTATTCCGTATATAACATTGTTGTTTTCCATATACATTACCATCTCTTTCGAGTAAATTACAGCACGCTCAAACCGGAATTTTCAATAAACCATTCTCTTTGAGCGTACAGCTTGCTGTCAAGTGTTTCGTCGGCAACAATGCTCATAGCTTCACAATAGCTTTTTAATCCTCCGATTTTAACGGAGCTGTCGGCAAGCACCTCGGCGTTGCCGTTAAATTCTGCGCTGATTTCAGCCGCATTACCTAAATCCTTTTCATTTACATAAACCACACAGCTGTTATCACCGAAAAATTCGGATATCTTTTTTGCACTTTCAATAAGCTTTTCGGTGTATTGCGGTGTTTTAGTGTATTCAATAAGCTTTTCTTCAGCCTTTTTAAATACGTTGTCAGTCATTTTTGCCCTTTCAAGGAACAAGCTCCTTTGACCCTCCTGCATCTCCTTGGCAAGCCTTCCGGTTTCTGCGTGTCGTTTTTCCTCCAGCCTGTCTTTGATATACTTTTCGCTGTCAAGCTTTCCTTTTTTACGGGCTTCCTTGATTTTTTCTTCTTTTAACTGCTCAACCTCTGTACGCATAGTGTTTCTCTGTTCCTCTGCATACTTGTAAATGGCTTTTAAAAAGTTATCGGTCTTAGCGGTTTTTTCCATATAAATAACCTCGCAACTTTATTTGATAAATAAGTGACAATCAAAGTTTTACGCCGATAGCGTCCTGAACGTATTTTGTAATACTGTCCTTAGTTCTTCCGTTGCCGTGGCGGTCGGGAATTTCAACAATAAGCGGCTGCTTGCGGTTAAGCTTAAGGTCATAAATAAGGTCGGGACACAGAGAAACAAGGTGTTCCGTCATCAAAATAACGGCAATATCGGCCCTGTTCATTGCATTTGTAAGCTCTCTGCGAACCTCGTCCTCTTCGTGAACCACTACGCCCTCAATGCCTGCAAAGCGCATACCCATCTTGGTATCCACGTTATCACTTATGAGAAAAAATTTCATATAATCATATCCCTTATGAAATACGTTTGTTATCTTGCAAAAATAAGAAGGATAGAAACGAGCATACCGTAAATAGCAATACCTTCACCGAGTACAACGAAGATAATAGCCTTACCGAATGCCTTAGGATCCTCGCTTGTAGCGCCTATAGCGGCAGGAGCTGCGTTACCAACGGCAATACCGCCGCCTATACACGAAAGTCCTGTTGCAAGCGCTGCGCCTATATATGCAAGACCGTCGGCAATACCGCTTGTTGCAGCGGCTGCGTCGCCTGTTGCTGCATTAGCAACGATAGGGCATACCATACAAATTGCAAATACTGCCGCAAATGATGAAATCTGCATCAATACTGTTTTCTTTCTGCTCTTGCCCTTTTCGTAGGCCTTTACTGCAATTACAGCCGAAGCCATAAGGAATACAACGGGTACTGCCAACAGAATTAAATTGAGAACTAACATAATAAATACCTCCAAAAATTATTCAATATTTAATCTTACGGGTTCGTAAGGTCTGCCCTCGCCCGAATAGAAACGACTGAACATTTCGTAATATTCAAGACGAAGCACCTGTATTGAAACAAGCAGAGCCTCCAAAACCATAACGAAAACATTTCCAAAGACAACTACGGGCCAGTAGCCTATAGCGCCTACTGTTTCTGCCAAAACAAAAACAACCATCATCATACCTGCGTGAACAAGAACAAAGGCGCCGACTCTCAAAAAGCTGACGGTATTTGTAACATATTCAAGCAAAAATTCTATGGATTCAATAAGATGCTCCAAGATATAACCGCCCCAGCTTTCGGGCTGCCAATCCTTTTCGTCACTTATTAAATTTGAAAGCGGTTCCGAGAAGAAAATAAGCAGATACGGAACAACTATCAGTCCCAGAATATAGGGGAGAGAGAACACGTTCCATCCCAAAACAAGCTGTCCCACACAGCCGAAAACTATAGAACCGTAAAATACAATTCCGGCTACACCGCTTGAGTCGAACAGCGCTTTGCCTATATTATGCTGCTTAATTGAGCTGTATACGTTAAGGCACATTGCTACAATAACAAGCGTAATACCTATTCCGACAGCCGCGAGCAGAATCATTATAATTGAATCCGACGTCATAACGTCAATGGGCTTTTCGTCCAGACCGAACAGCGCCTTGTACATCGGGTTGAGCAAATCCTCAAATCCGAACACACTGCCGAACACCAATCCGAAAATTGCCGAAGAAATACCGCAGGGAAAAAGAATTTTTCCGATTTTCATTTTCCTGAGCTTCCACATAAACATTCCGACAATCGAAAGGCAAATTCCCTGACCGACATCGGCGAACATTATGCCGAAAATAATGATATAGGTGATTGCTATAAACAGTGAAGGGTCAATTTCATTGTATTTTGGAACACCGTACATCTCGGTATAATATTCAAACGGCTTTGCAAGGAAGCAGTTTTTGAGCTTGACGGGCGGAGATTTTTTAATTTCCTTTTTGCCGTCGGAAAAATTAACATTAACGCTTTCTATCTTTTTAAGTCTGCACTTAAGCGGTTTTGCAAACTCCGTAGGCACCCAGCCCGTAACAATAAAGCTGTCGCTGTACTGAAGCGCCTTGTTGCGTATGGTAGCGTAAAGGTAAAGCTCTTCAAGCTTTGAAAGATATTTAACTATTCTGTCGGAATATTGCTCAAAGTAGCTTTCAATGCGATTTTCTGCATCCTTTAGCTTTTCCTCAAGCAGCGGAACAAGCTCTTTTAGCTTATCCAGATGCTTTTGCGGAGTTTCGTTTACTCCGATTACATCGCATTTTTCAAAGTACAGCCCTGAAAAAACTCTGTCAATCTCCTGTGTTTTTTCAACCGGGGCGAAATAAACTCCCCAATAATGAGACTTATCCTCGGTACACACAGTGAAGTCAATATACGGGTTGTCTTTGTAAGCGGAAAGCTTATCATAGCTTTCTTTAGGGAGTCTGCCGAAACGAGCGTTAATGTATTTCAGCGTAAGCACCTTTTGGATTTCAATGCCAAGTCCCAGAAAGTGACTTGTTTCATCCAGATTTTGCTTAGCTTCAATCAGCTGTTCCGAAATAAAATCCCTGTCATCTACAAGAACGTCAATTTCCTTTGAAACTTTATCGGAAAAAAGCTTCAATTCTTCAAAGGTGGGATTAAAATCGCTTACATCAATCAGTGGAAATGAGTGCTTTGTAAGGTCAATCGCCGCTTTAAGATTTGTAAGAGGTTCAGCATAGATGTTTTTTGATTGCAGGTGAGTAAACTCCTTGGTGTTGCTGTAAAAGTTTGACACCTCGTCGGGATGAAAAACTCCCGATTTGCCGAGTACGGATACTACGTCGTCAATATCTTTAACAAGACCGATGATATTTACAGCCTGCATGGTAGCTACAGCCAAATTCAGATCACCTCTTTATGAGTTACGCTCAATCAATAGATGAGCATAGACTGTATTTTTTTACTGTCTAATTTGTATCTTATTCCCTCAATCAAGCTGATTATGTTCATAAGCTCAATTTCGGAAACAAACATATATGAAATCAGTACTACTGACGGATTGTTTGAAAAATGCATATTTTTTCTTGCAAGTCTGAATTTAACCCTCGGACTTATGTCGCTTGCATATACATAGCCGATTTTGTCAATCAGCTTGCCGTTATGGGTTGACTGCATCACAGAGAACACCTCTGCGGAGGATTCTGCATTGCACATCATATCAATAGTTTTTGAGTCAATATCGCAAAATTCGGTGAGCAGGTTTTCCTTGATTGCGTCAGCCGGCAGATTATAATATTTTTTCAGACGCAAAATCATTGAAAAAATATTGTAATCGTTAATTGTCATAAGCAGACTCTTCAGCTCCCGCTTTTCCTGTCCCTTTGTTCTTATGTTAATTGTGTTCATAAGATTAGTGAACACCAGCTCATACAGCTTATTTTCAATTTCCGATATGTGCAGTCTGCCTTTTTCATCGGGAGCATAGCTTTTAAGTATGTCGTAATACGAAGAAGAGGACAATACGCTCAGAAATTCATCGTAGCTTTTTGCGTTTGCAAGCCTGTCAATGTCAATTTCGGTATGCTTTGAAAAATAAGCCGGAAACTGATAAATAAATTTGTCTGTAGAGCTTGAATTAAGCAAAATAAGAAATCTGATTATTTGTTCAACCTCAATATTTTCCACAGCATATCGTGTAAATCCCGAGCTTATACTTGAATCATATCTGCACAAAGAGTCAAATTCGTAAAAAAGCTCCTGCTTCAGCATAGCCTCAAGCCGTCCTCTGTGTACATCACGCTCGTTAATGTCACGAAGTGCGGCCGAATAGCGTGTATATGATTTTAAATATGACATAACCTCTGCAACGCTTTGACACGCAAGCAGGCTTGTGTAATCCTTTTCGGTAAGTCTTTTTCCGAATTTAGCTCTCGATTTTGTCAGTACGGCATAAGAAGTAGTCGGCATTATTCACACACCTCCTGAAATTACCGGATTATTCAAGCGTTCGCTCAACAATCCTGTCAACCCACTTGTCACAGCTGCACTCATAATCGGATTTAAGCTTAATCATAGCTGATTTTTGCTTATTCTTAATATCAGCCGACTGCTTTTGAGCCTCTTTTTCTTCCTGCTCGTCATTGCGCTTTACGGTTTCTTCGGCGCTCTTCATATATTCCTCATATATTCTTTTAGCGTCGTCCTCGATTTTCTCGCTCAGCTTTTCCTTTTCAAGCAGATTTTTCTGCTCCAAAGCCTTGGCCTCATCGTCAGCGTCAACGATTTTTTTTATCATATTTTCCACAAAAAACACCTCCGTGAAAATAAGAGCATCATATATTAGTTTTTCAGAGCCTGCAGGGGAGCGGGGATTCTGCCTCCGTGGTTGATAAATACCTCCGGTGAGCCTTTTCTTATCGGCATAACCGGACCTCTGCCCAAAAGTCCGCCGAAGTTCAGCTCCTCGCCGGCTTTCTTTCCGATAGCCGGAATAAGTCGTACGGCTGTTGTTTTGGTATTTACCATTCCTATAGCCGCCTCATCGGCTATTATTGCCGATATAACCTCCTCGGAAATATCTCCCGGCACAACAATCATATCAAGTCCCACCGAGCATACGGCGGTCATAGATTCAAGCTTTGTAATATCAAGAAATCCGTTTTCTGCTGCGCTGATCATACCGGCATCCTCGGTTACGGGAATAAATGCGCCGCTTAATCCGCCGACGTGTGACGAAGCCATTACGCCGCCCTTTTTAACTGCATCGTTAAGCAGAGCCAAAGCGGCGGTTGTACCGTGGCAGCCGCAAACCTCAAGTCCCATTTCCTCAAGTATATGAGCAACACTGTCGCCGACAGCAGGCGTCGGGGCAAGAGAGAGGTCAACAATACCGAAAGGAACGCACAGCCTTTTGCTTGCCTCTTTTGCAACGAGCTGACCCATTCTGGTGATTTTAAATGCGGTTTTCTTAACCATATCGGCAATTTCGGTAATATCCTTGCCTGCGCCGTCCTTTGCAAGCACGGCACGAACAACACCCGGACCCGATACGCCCACGTTAATAACGGTGTCGGCTTCTCCCACTCCGTGAAAAGCGCCTGCCATAAACGGATTATCCTCGGGCGCATTACAGAATACTACCAGCTTTGCGGCGCCTATACAGTTTCTGTCCGCAGTGGCAAGTGCTGTTTGCTTTACGGTTTTGCCCATCATTTTTACCGCATCCATATTGATGCCGGCTTTTGTAGAGCCTATATTTACCGATGAGCATACAAAATCCGTAGTTGCAAGCGCTTCGGGAATACTCTCAATAAGCGCATAATCGCCGCTTGAAAAGCCCTTTTGCACAAGAGCCGAATAACCGCCGATAAAGTTTACGCCCAGCTCCTTTGCGGCTCTGTCAAGCGTTTGAGCAAATTTAACCACCTTTTTGCTTTGGCACGGTGCTGCTACCATACCGATGGGGGTAACGGAAATTCTCTTGTGTATTATAGGAATACCGTATTCCTTTTGTATATCCTCGCCTGTTTTAACAAGGTCCTTTGCCGAACGGCAGATTTTGTCATAAACCTTGGTGCAGGCTTTGTCAATATCCTCGTCAATACAGTCAAGCAGTGAAATTCCCATTGTAATGGTTCTTACATCAAGATTTTCATTGTCAATCATATTTATAGTTTCAAGTATATCCTTAGTTTCTAACATTTTGCTGTCCTTTCAATCCACAAATGTAAACGATATAAAGCTGTATTTTTAAATTTTCTTAAATCCTGTGCATACTGTTAAAAATATCCTCATGCATTACGTGAATCTTGGTTCCCATTTCTTCACCGACATCATTAAGATTTTTCTGAAGCTGGTCAAGCCCTATATTTGACTTTCCTATATCTGCAAGCATTACCATTGCAAACATATCCTGAAGCACACTCTGCGTTACCTCAACTATATTAACATCGGCTTTGGTGCAGGCATTGGAAACCTTTGCAAGTATTCCTACAGTGTCCTTGCCTATTACAGTAATTATTGCTTTCATAATTGACCTCCGAATTATGCAAGATTTGGATATCAGACTTGCATATTTGATAAAAATCTGTAAAATGCTGTTTTTACAACCGTTGTTATTATATAATTATTTTCAAATAAAGTAAAGTCTAATATTGCATAAATATGGCGATTATGGTATCATTTTTTTGGGAGGAATTATAATTATGAAAATTTGTGATTTACACACCCATTCAAACAACTCATTCGATGCTGATAATTCGGTTGATGAAATGTGCCTGAGCGCGATAAATAAGGGGTTGTCGGTGCTTGCAATCACCGACCACTGTGAGGCTCCCATGCTCGGCTGTGAGCCCGATGATGAGTACGGAGATTTCAGCAAAAGCATTCCATCGTCGGTGTCGGATACAATGCGTGCAAAGGAAAAATACTCACAAAAAATCAAGCTTCTGTGCGGTATTGAGCTCGGAGAACCGATGTACGATGCAAAATGCACCGAAAAAGCGCTTTCGTTCGGCGATTATGATTTTATCCTTGCTTCCGTACATAATCTCAGAAATATGCCCGATTTTTATTTTATTGATTTTTCAAAGGCAGATATCGATAAAATTTTGAAATTGTATTTTGACGAACTTGCAGAAACCGCAGAATTTGAGCATTTTGACAGTCTTGCTCATCTTACCTATCCGCTGAGATATATCAAGGAAAAAACCGATTCAGTCCCGAATCTTGCAGACTATCAGGAAAAGATTGACACAATATATAAAATTCTTATAAAGAATAATAAGGCGCTTGAAATCAACACATCCGGTCTTTACAAAGGATTCGGCTCAGTTCTGCCCGATGAAATTCAGATAAAACGCTTCAAAGAGCTTGGCGGCAAGTACATTACCATCGGCAGTGATTCACATAGCAGCGATACCGTCGGCAGCGGAATAAAAGAGGGGATACGCATTGCTCAAAAATGCGGATTTTCACACTATACAATATATGAAAAGCGCACTCCGTATTTGATTGAAATCTAAAACTTTTAACTCGGAGCAAAGCCCGATGTAAGCTCGCTTAAGATTGGCGAATGGGTTTAAATCGGAGCAACGCTCTGTCAAGCTCGCTTGAAACAAAGCTTGCGATAGATTTTGCATAACTTATATTAAAAATGAAAAAAGAGACTTTCCCGTTGCGGAAAGCCTCTTTGCTTGTTTCTGTGTAGTATTTTAGCACAATTACAGAGTTTTTGCAAGTGCTTTTATATAATTCTTTAATTGCTCGCTTGTTTCGGGATGCTCAAGGCCGATTTCAATCTGTGCCTGAAGAATACCGAATTTATTGCCTATATCGTATCTTTTGCCCTCAAAATCGACGGCTGTCATACCCTTGGTTACGGCAATTTCACGCATTGCGTCCGTAAGCTGAATTTCTCCGCCGACACCGGGCTTTGTTCTTTCAAGAATTTCAAAAATTTCAGACGGCAGCACGCACCTGTCCTGAATCGAGTAAAGAGAAAGCACTTCCTCTTCGGTCTGAGGCTTTTCTTTCATATCCGTGCATTTGAATACATTATCGTGCAGCCTTTCAACCTTCAGAGAGCCGTACTTATGTATGTCCTCTTTTGCAACCTCTTTAACTCCCACAACGCCTTCTCCGAATTCGCCGTAGCAGTCAATAAGCTGTTTGATTGCCGGAGTTTTGCCCGATATAATGCCGTCGCCGTACATAACTGCAAACGGCTCGTTGCCTACAAAGGACTTTGCCTTTAAAACGGCGTGACCCAAGCCCTTCATTTCTTTTTGCCTGATAAAGGTTATGTTTGCCAGATTTGATATACCTCTTACGGTTTCAAGAAAATCCGTTTTGCCGCTCTTTTCAAGCAGAGCCTCAAGCTCCGGCGAAGCGTCAAAATGATCCTCAATAAGGCCCTTGCCTCTGTTGGTTATGATTAAAATATCGGTAATACCCACATTAACCGCTTCCTCAACTATATACTGTATAGTCGGCTTGTCAACAATAGGAAACATTTCCTTAGGCATATTTTTAGTTGCCGGCAGCACTCTTGTGCCGAAGCCCGCCGCCGGAATTACCGCCTTTGTAATTTTCATTGTATAAATCCTCCGATTATTGATTTTCAGATTTTGTTCAAATAAGGGATCTGCCCTGAGTTATCTGTAAGTCATTTAACATTATTTTTTGAAAAAGAAAAAAGAATATTAAAAATTAAACAACGGCAAATACTTGTTTACAATATAAATCACCGATACACAAATTGCAATG
>JAJQDK010000065.1:15697-21219 GCA_021202245.1 Clostridiales bacterium | reverse complement strand
ATCGCCCATAAAGACCTTTGCCGTGTGGAAGTTCCACACAAGAAATCCCAAACAGGCTCCGGCAGCGGCAGCGCTCATTGCGGTAACTCCGAGATAGCTGAGCATACATGATATAAGCATAAACACAACGCACACAAAGAAGGTGATTGAGCCGTCAAGCCCGTCAATTCCGTCGGTCAGATTCACCGCATTGACCATGCCGACGATTATAATCGCCGCAAGAATATAATAGAAAAATCCGAGGTCAACCTCGCCGACAAACGGGATTAAGGTCGTTGTGCCGTAGCCCGCAAGCCTGAGGACAACGAGATAAGCTATGGCTGCGGCAAACTGAAGCACAAGCTTCTGAACAGCCGTAAGACCGAGATTGCGCTTTTTTACCACCTTTGTGTAATCGTCAATAAAACCGATTAAGCCGTTGGCAAGCGCAAGACCGAGTCCGGCAAATATAAACACGGTTTCACGGGAAATATCCGCAAAATAGGTATTTATAAAATTATCTCCGACTATAATGTAAACCACCGTGCTTATGACGGTAACCGCCAAAATTGCCGCAATAAACATTATTCCGCCCATAGTCGGTGTTCCCTGTTTTTTCTTGTGCCACTTGGGGCCTTCCTCAAGTATAGTCTGCCCGAAGTGAAGCTTGCGAAGAAACGGAATCAGATATGTTCCGAACACCACCGAAATTATAAAGGCGACCAGTGCACTGCAAAAAGTCCATATTCCGTATATCATAATTATCGTTCCTTTCAGACGAAAGATTTCGTTTGATTTTTTACTGTACTCTCACCGATTTTTACTGCTCTGCAACTAATCGTTGACAGTAGACGAGGACGAGAATGTGACGGTAATCACGGTTCCGGGGCTTACCGAGGTTCCTGCCTCAATATCCTGCTCCGTGCTTATAACGCCTGAGCTGGCGGCGCCCGAAAAGCTTACGTTCAATCCGTAGGAGCTTGCTATTGAGTTCACCTCGGAAACAGAATATCCTACAAAGCTCGGTACCTCAACGGTTTCATCCGCGCTGTCGCTGTCGGTGTACAGAACAACATTTCCTCCGTTCGGAATTGATGCCGACGCTGCGGGGATCTGAGAAATGACGGTTTCGCCGTCGCCCTTAACCGTGGTTGTAAAGCCGTCCTCCTCGGCGGCAGCCTCCGCCTCGCTTACCGACAGTCCGGTGTAGTCGCCCGCCGTAACGTCTATATATTCAAGCTCATCGTCTGTATATTCCGTCTTGATTTCAAGATAAGGAAGAACCTCTTCCATAATGTCAATAAATACCGGAGCGGCAACCTGAGAGCCGTAATAAGCGCTGCCCGACGGCGTATCGAAGAACACAAGCATCGCTATTTGCGGATCGTCCGCCGGAGCGTATCCGCAGAATGAAGCGATATAGTCCTCATCAAACACACTCACGGATTCGGTGCCGACCTTCTCGGATGTACCGGTCTTTCCTGCCACTCTGTAGCCTGCGACATAGCCTGCGGTTGAGCCCTGAGTTGTGGTATTATATTCAAGAATTTCATTCATTTTATCGGAGGTTTCTTCGGATATAACCTGACGTTTAACGGTTTTTTCAACGTTTTTAATTACATTGCCGTCCGCATCGGTGATTTTTGAAACCACATAAGGCTGAAGCACATAACCGCCGTTTGCAACTGCGGCGCAAGCCGTTATCATCTGAATCGGGGTAATTGAGAAGTTTTGACCGAAGGAAGCAACGGCAAGGTCAACCTCTTTCATCTCGCCTTCGGACCAAAACGTATCGTCAGCCTCGCCGGGGAGATCTATACCGGTTCTGTCGCTGAAGCCGAAAGCCTCATAATACTGACAGAATTTGTCAACTCCTATCAGCCTTCCTATCTGAATAAACGCAGGGTTGCAGGAATTGGATACAGCCTGCACAAAGGTTTGCGTTCCGTGTCCGGCAAGCTTATGGCAGTGGACGGTATCTTCTCCGATTGTAACCGAGCCGCTGCAGTAGAAGGTAGAGTCGTTGCTCACAAGTCCCTCTTCAAGCGCCATTGACGCCGTGCAAATTTTAAATACGGAGCCGGGCATATAGGTGTCTGAAATAGCCTTGTTACGCCACATTGCAGACAGCGCTTCGCTTTCTGCCTCGGACTGTTCGTCCTCGGGGAGCGCATCAATCTCCTCCTGCTCATCCTCCGGCAGCGTGTAGGGGTCGTTTAAGTCATAGCCGTCCACCGTTACCATAGCGAGTATTGCTCCGGTATTTACATCCATTGCAATACAAACTCCTCGGTTGAGAACATTATTATTTACAATTCCCTGCTTCATATATTTTTCGCAGATTGACTGTATTGTTTCATCAATGGTCAAATAAAGGTTATTGCCGTCCTCTGCGTCAACATTCTGCTCATACTCAAACGGCATATCCGTTTGGTTTGCGTTTTGGGCGGTAATTATTCTTCCGGGCGTACCCGACAGATAATCGTCATACTCATATTCAATGCCCTCAAGTCCCTGCTCGTCGCTGCCGGTAAAGCCGATTACACAGGAAGCGAGGTCGTTCTGAGGATAATAGCGCTTGTAGTCGTCAAGCAGCTGAATTATCTTGCTGCTGCCCTCGTATTTATCCTCAAGCCGTTCGATAAATTCGAGAATTTCCTCCCGAACGTCGGACTCAATTTTACGCTTTACAATTACATAATAGCTGTTCTGCTGAGTTTTTTCGTACACGTTGTCATAATCAAGTCCCAGAATTTCCGAAAGCTCCTCGGCAACATACTCACGCTGTTCGTCGCTTGAAAAGTACGCAGGCGCCATAACCACCTGCCATACAGAAGCGCTCTCGGCAAGCACATTTCCGTTTGAATCGTAAATTGTGCCGCGCTTGGCAGATATTGTGGTATCGGTCAGCTGCTGGTCAACTGCAGCCTCCTGAAGCGAGCTGCCCTGCACTATTGTAAGATATGAAAGCCTTGCTATTGCGGCTCCGAAGCCGAATACCAAAATTAAAATTATCAAAGCGGCGGTACGCACTCTCAACCGCTGGTTGGGACCTTTTGCGGCTCTTTTTCTTCTCGGTTTATTTGTATCAGACTTTTTTCCCAAACGAATAACTCCTTTCACCGCAAAATTGAAACTCCGTAAATATCATACCCGCATATATACCGAAAAAAGAGTCAAGACGCAGTCTTAACTCTCATTCTTTCATAACATACTTATTAAATTGAAATGAATGTTATGACCAAAGATTTTTTACAGACTCTATAAATTGGGTAAATATGTTTTCGCTTTCCTGTGAAGACACTTCTGCTTTATCTCCGCCTGAAAGGGTTACAAACTCCTTCTGTGTATTTGAAGCCTTGGTCATACCAAGTACATCTTCGGCGTATGCTTCAATTTCCGAATCCGAAAGCATTGATTCAACCTTCAGCTCGTTTTGGGTGTATACGCTCTGACAATCAGACAATGTACTCTTTGCGTTTATTATCTCCTGATTAAGCTCGGTAATCTCAGTTTGTCCTACTATTATAATTCCAATTATAACCGCAACCAGCGTGCCTCCTACAGAGCCCACGACAAGCTTTAAGGGATTATGCTTGCGCCTTCTTATCTTTTGCAGCTCTTCCTCAGGCAGGGTTACTACCTTATTGCTTTCAGCTTTTTTCTTTTTAGTTTGTTTCTTATGTATTTCCTGCTCCCTGCGATCAGGCAAAGCAGACGCATAAGAAACCGCCTCTTCGTCAAAAAGACTTAAATCATAGGCTTCGTTTCTGCTGTCATATGCCATTACTTTTATACCTATGCCTTTCTATTAAAAATTTTCATAAAACACACATTTATCAACAATTCTTATTTTTTCGTTAAAATAAAAAAGTTTCAACTTTTTAACAATTTTTCAAAATTGTTATACACACAATCATTTTCATCTGCGGAATAAATATAATTTCAGCCGTATATGTAGTTATTACAAGGAATCAAACCACAATTGGTTGTATTTGTAATACTCTTTACAACTTTGTTATATTTTACTACAAATTTATATCTTTGTCTATAGCTGAGAAGAAAAAAATTAAATTTTTTCGCATATTCTCAACTTTGCACTTCTTGACCTCGGGTTTTCATTTAATTCTGTTTCATTTGCACAAACAGGCTTTCGGGTAATCAGCTTAGCCTTAGGCTTGTTGCCGCAAACGCAAACGGGAAAATCCTTGGGGCAGGTACAGCCCTGACACCACGACGCCATTTTTTGCTTGACAATTCTGTCCTCAAGGGAATGAAAGGTTATTACCGCAAGCCTTCCGCCGCTTCCGAGCAGCTCAAAGGCTCCGTCAAGACCTCTTTCGAGCGAGCCGAGCTCATCGTTTACAGCAATACGCAGAGCCTGGAAGGTTTTCCTTGCGGGATGTCCGTCCCGTCTGACGCGCTGAGGAACATTCGCCTTGATTATTTCGGCAAGCTCAAGCGTTGTTTCAATCGGCTTTTCTTCACGGGCACGAACAATTCCCGAAACAATGGAGTCGGCAAATTTTTCTTCTCCGTACGTCCGTAAAATATGCTTAAGCTCCTCGGGGGGGAGCGTATTGACAAGTTCTGCTGCCGTTGCGCCGGTTTGGCTCATTCGCATATCAAGCGAAGCTTCCTCGTGAAATGAAAAACCCCTCGAAGCGGTATCGAGCTGATGGGAGGAAACGCCTATGTCAAGGAGTACTCCGTCGAGCCTGCCAACGCCTCTGATTGACAAAAGCTCTTTGATATCGGCAAAATTGCCGTTAATTATTATTGCGTTTTCGTTTTTCTTGAAGCGCTGCGTAAGCGCGCAGATTGCATCGGGGTCACGGTCAATCAAAAATAACCTGCCGTCCGTTATATGCTTCAAAATTTCACTGCTGTGACCGCCGCCGCCTGCGGTTCCGTCAACATAAAACCCGTTTTTACTTATGTTCAGACCTTCGACAACTTCATTAAGCAGAACAGGAATATGAGAAAATTCCATAGCGTCCTCCCTACAGTCTGAGCATTGACAAAGCTTCCGTCACATTAGACTGCTGAGAAGCCATATATTCGTCAAACTTCTGTTTATTCCAAATTTCAAGCCGATTGTTCATTCCGATTACAATAGCGTTGTCGCCGAGCTCTGCAAAATCTCTGAGAGTCTGCGGAATGATAACTCTGCCCTGAGCGTTGGGTGTAACCTCAACGGCGGTTGCGTTGAACTTATACTGCAGGGCAATCGCAAGGTTTGCGGGCAGCTCAAGAATTTTTGAACATATCTCATCATACCGTTGAGCCGACATAGCCTGAATGCAGCAGTTGTCAAAGCCACCGGCAAGATAAAAGCTGTCGCCCAGCTCTTCTCTGAACTTTGCGGGCAAAATTATTCTGCCCTTTGCATCTATTGAATGATTTGACATTCCCGAGAACATTTGCCCACCTCCGTATAAGCTCATTTAAAACAGGTTCAAAAATCCGTGTTTTTCGTCACTGAATGACACTTAATGCCACTCAGTGACTTTATTATACTCTATACTTTCAGATAAATCAAT
>JAJQDK010000065.1:2910-15687 GCA_021202245.1 Clostridiales bacterium | reverse complement strand
TACAAAATTTTTTAATTTTTTTAATTTTTGAAATAATTGTCATTATTTTTAAGAGTTTTATTCTTTCAAAGAATAAATTTTCGGCCGTCGAACGCCTTGTTTTTCTAATTAAGAAATAAACGCTGAAAAATATTTTTTAAAATATTACAGCTACGTCCGAAAGGTTACAAACAAACGTTCGTGATTTTTTTAAAAATCCGTTTTTAAGGCAAAAAAATCCGCCCCGATACGGGACGGACAAGGAAACGATAGTATTGATTGCGCAGAAAAGCCCGATGAGTTTGGGCTCATATCTGAATTGCGTTTATTCTCTGTTTTGGGGCTTTGATCTTTGAGAATTCAAAATATTATTGCGTGTTTTTTTGACCTCATCAAGCTGAGAGGCAATGCTTTCCTCAGTGCGCTTCATAATGTTGTCAACATAGACGTTGGCTGCCTTTTTAATTTCGGTGGATTTTTTCTTAGCGTCGTCAAGAATTTCCTTAGACTTTCCCTGAGCCTCACGCACAAGCGCATTTTGATTGAGCATAGCTTTTTTGCGCTCCTCGGCAGACCTGATAATATTCTCGGATTCACGGTTTGCCTCGGCAAGGATTGATTTTCTGTCGGCAACAATATTCTTTGCCTGTCTTACCTCGGCGGGCATTACATCCTGAATCTGGTCAAGAATATCATAGACCTCATCACTGCTCACCAATACTTTTCCGCCCGAAAAGGGCATTGATTTTGCTTCGTTGATAATGTTCTGAAGCTGTTCAATTAAATCATCAACTTTCATTATTTCCACTCCTTATTTGGCTTATCTAATCCTGAAATTTATTATCTATAATAACCTTAAAAATAACCTTAAACTTATTTAAAATCAAATTCAAGCTAAGCTGTCTGCTTCTTTTTGCTTATGCGCTCCACAATTTTATCGTGTACACATTCCGGTACAAAATTACTAATATCGCCGCCCATTGAGCCAACCTCACGCACCATGCTGGAGCTTAGGTACATAGAGTCGGAATCGGCGGTAAGAAAAATTGTTTCAAGTCCCGGATTCAGCCTTTTGTTGGTAATTGCCATCTGAAACTCATATTCAAAATCGGACATTGCACGAAGTCCTCTCACAACTGCATCAATGCCGTGCTTTTTGCAATACTCGGCAAGCAGACCGTCAAAGCTGACAACCTCAACATTGTCAAGACCGTTTACCGACTCGGTTAAAAGCTCCATTCGCTCCTGCGTTGAAAAGCAGGGCTTTTTTGCCGTGTTTACCAACACGCCGACTATAACACGGTCAAACATTTTCGACGCGCGGGTGATAACATCAATATGACCGAGTGTGACCGGGTCAAAGCTGCCCGGGCAAATTACCGTTTTGTTCATTTTATAAAGTCCTTATGTCTGAATGTACTTATTTTTATTTTACCATAGCGATATTGTCTGTCAAGTACAAAATTTGCATAATTCGACAAAATTTCTTCTTCCGTCGGATTTTCTGCAATAATTACGCCCGTTTTTTTCATATTTCGGGCGACAAGCTCAAGCGCCTGCTGCAAAGCTCCGGTTCTGTACGGCGGATCAAGAAACGCAATATCAAACTCCTGAGTGTTTGAAACTAAAAAGCCGTGAAAATCCATAGCGAAGGTTTTTGCATTCTGCTCAAGCTTGGCAGCCTTCAGATTTCGTTTAACCGTATCGAGGGATTTTTTGGAATTGTCCACAAAGTACGCGCATTTTGTGCCTCTGCTGAGCGCTTCAATGCCCATTTGGCCTGAGCCTGCAAAGAGGTCGAGAAAGGCTCTTCCTTCAATCTCAAACTGAATTATTGAAAAAATCGCCTCTTTAATTTTTTCGGTGGTGGGTCTTACGTCCTCGCCGTCAAGAGTTTCAAGGCGTCTGCCTCTTGCCGAGCCGGTAATTACTCGCATAACATCTTTCCTTTTGTTTAACCTAAACCGCCGGTTTCGTCCGCAGTGCGTTTGCGGTTCAGGCTGTTTGTGATGTCAGTATACCACAGTTTGTCCGATTTTACAACAATTTTTATTTAGGTTCCTTTGAATGGAAATATTTATATACCGCAATCGCCGTATCCTTGGTCATTTTAGGAGCGTTTTCAAGCTCCTGCAAATCGGCGTTTGAAATATTGTCAATTGTGCGAAAATGCTTCAAAAGCGACTTTGCTCTTACCTCTCCCACTCCGTCGATGTCGGTCAGGGAGCTGCGAAAGGTGTTTTTGCTTCTTCTGCTGTGGTGATAACCGATTGCAAAGCGATGAACCTCGTCCTGAATTTTGCTGACAAAGGTAAACACCGCCCGCCTTGAGCTGATTGCGATTTCTCCCCCGTCGCCTGTCACGGCACGGGTACGGTGCTTGTCGTCCTTTACCATGCCGAACAGCGGAACATCAATATTTTTGCGTTCAAGCACTTCCTTTACCGCCGCAACCTGACCCTTTCCTCCGTCAAGCAATATGAGGTCCGGCAGCTTTCCGAAGCCCTCGTCGCTTTTCTCTGCCTTATAATATTCGTCAAAGCGGCGTGACAGCACCTCCGCCATAGAAGCGTAGTCGTCCTGCCCCTCAAAGCCCTTAATTTTAAATTTTTTGTACGCCGATTTGAGTGGCTTGCCGTTTTTGTAAACAACCATACCTGCAACATTTTCCGTGCCGGCAAGGTTGGAAATGTCGTATGACTCGATATATTCCGGCAGCTTATCAAGGGCAAGAAGCTCCTTTAATTCCTCAAGCACGCTGTATTCACGCACCGTGGTGCCCTTGCGCTGAGCGAGCGCTTCTGCGGCGTTTGAACGGCACATTGACACAAGCTGAGCCTGTTCTCCGTGCTGCGGTACGGTTATGTTCACCTTGTTTCCCCGCTTTTCGGAGAGCCACTTTTCCATTGCTTCAAGTCCGTCAAACGGTTTATCTACTGCGATATTTTTCGGGACGTCGCTGCGCATGGTGTAATACCTGAGCAAAAATTCCTCGGTTTCACACTCCGGATCATCGCTGTCAAAAACAAAGCTTTCACGGTCAAACAGTCTGCCGCCCTCAAAGCGGAACGCCTGAAAGCAGGTTTTTCCGTCATCGGAAAAGCCGGCAATCACATCCTCGTCAAGCACCTTGTTGGCAACAACCTTTTGCTTGTAGCCCATTTTTTTAACCGCATTTATCTTGTCACGTATTCTCGCCGCACGCTCAAACTCCAAATTTTCGGCGGCTTCCTCCATTTGAGCGGTGAGCTGTTTTATTGAATTGGAGGATCCGCCCTTTAGAAAATCAAGCGCCTGTTCAACACTTTCACGGTAATCCTTAAGCTTCACCCTGCCCGCGCAAGGAGCCATACACTGCTTTATGTGATAATTCAGGCAGGGTCTGCCCTTGCGGAAATCCTGCGGAAAACGTCTGCTGCACGTGGGAAGCATAAAAATTTTATTTGCCTCCTCAACCGCGCTTTTCACATAATAACTGCTCTTATACGGGCCGATATACTGCGCCCCGTCGTCCTTTTTCTGCAAAACGTACGTGATTCTCTGCCAATCTCCGGGGCTTACCCTGATATAGCTGTAGCCCTTGTCATCCTTAAGCAAAATATTATACTTGGGGGTATGCTGTTTTATCAGACTGCATTCGAGAATCAGCGCCTCAAATTCACTGTCGGTAATAATATACTCAAAATCCTCAACATTATCAACCATACGGCGCACCTTTTCGGCATGGGTATTCTGTGAACCGAAATACTGACTGACCCTGTTTTTGAGAGCCTTGGCTTTTCCGATATAGATAATTTCTCCGTCCCTGCCGTGCATAATATAAACGCCCGGCAAAAGCGGCAGCGCCATAGCTTTCTTTCTCAGCTCCGCCGTTTTTTCATTCACAAAATCACCTCCAAAACAAAAAGGGCGGATAAATCCGCCCGTACCGTTCAGCTTTTAATTAGCGATTATTATTCGGCAAAGCCCGACTCAACAAGGGCAACAAGACCCTGTACAGCCTCGGTTTCATCCGAACCGTCAGCGATAATCTTGATGGTAGTTCCGCCGATAATGCCGAGAGATAAAACACCGAGAAGACTTTTTGCGTTTACACGACGTTCCTCTTTTTCAACCCATATTGTAGATTTGTACTCATTGGCTTTCTGAATAAAGAAAGTTGCGGGGCGAGCGTGCAGGCCTGCCTTGTTTTGTACTAATACGTCCTTAACATACATTTTAAAAACCCTCTCTGCAAAAATAATTATTTTAAAATTGCCAATCGCCGTTTCATCGTAAGGCTATTTTTACTTAATACCAATTATAAACTTTTTTCTCGGCAAGGTCAATACGGTAAATCATTTTCGTTTGAATATTCACTTGCAAACAATTTTTTTGTTTGTTTATTGTGCAAATTTACAAAACAAAACAATATTTCTTAATTTTCCCGCACCGCAAAAAGCAAAAACAACATCCGTCGTTGCGCAATATCATCAAAACGCTCACTCAGTCGGATGATTCTTCGGACGGCGCATCAAGAAGCTCCGGCCGCTTTTCACGGGTGACCTCAAGGCTCTTTTCCCTGCGCCATTTGTCTATGTTGGCATGGTGACCGCTGAGGAGAACGTCGGGCACCTCAAGCCCTCTCCAGCTTGAGGGCTTGGTGTACTGAGGGTATTCAAGCAAGCCGTTAAAATGGCTTTCCTCAGTAAAGCACTCGTTATTTGACAGCACTCCGGGCACCATTCTCGAAAGTGCGTCGGCAAACACCATTGCAGGCAATTCGCCGCCCGTCAGCACATAGTCGCCTATAGAGATTTCCTCGTCAACAAAGGCGTCCAAAAGCCTTTGGTCAACGCCCTCGTAATGGCCGCACAATATGCAGATATTTTCAATCTGCGCAAGCTCCTTGAGCCTGCCCTGGCAAAGTGTTTTTCCCTGCGGCGACATATAGACGAAATAAGGCTTTTTGCCGATTTGCCTGCAAATATCCTCAAAGCAAAGGGCAATCGGCTCCGCCTTCATCAGCATACCCATTCCCCCGCCGTAGGGGGTATCGTCAACCCGTCTGTGCTTATCGAGGGCATAATCTCTGAGCTGATGACAGACAATCTCAACAGCGCCGCTTTTCTGCGCTCTGCCGATAATACTCTCGTTCATAACGGCGTCGAACATTTCCGGGAACAATGTTATTATGTCAATTCTCATCGTCAAAAATTCCTTTCATCGGATAAACACGCACATATCCGCCGTCAATGTTTATTTCCTTAACCACCTCGTCAATTACCGGAGCAAGATAGGCGCTGCCGCCGTCGTCGGTAATCTCGTAGACATCATTAGCGCCGGTGCGGAGAACATCTGTTATTTTGCCTAAAACGGCGCCGCTGTCATTGTCACGCACCTCAAGCCCGATTAAATCCTGAACAAAGTTCACTCCCTCGCCGAGTGTTATGTCGTTTCTGCTGATAAAAACCACTCTGCCTCTGAGCGTCTCGGCATCTTCAACGGTATCTACACCCTTGATTTTGCAGAGAACAATATTCTTGTGCGGACGGGATTTTACCTCTGCAAAGCTTTTTCCGTTTTCATCGAAATACAGCCTTTTAAAGGTGCACAAAAACTCGGGAGAATCACACCACGGCTCAATCCTCAGCTCTCCCTTTATTCCGTGGGTTCCCACAATTTTACCCGATTCAAGATATTGTTTTCTCATTTCAGCACTCCTATCTGACGAAGCTTGTCTGTTTTGCTCTTCCGATATTCTAACACATTAAAACCGAAAATACAATAAAAGAACACCGACCGAAGCAAAATGCCGTAGGTCGGTGCAGCGTTCAATTTAACCTAAGCCGCAAAAGTCCTCCGCCTCTAAAAGCGGCGGAAGTCTTTTTTAAAATTTCGGCTCGTATCAGTCAATTTCAACCTTAATCTTCTCATCGTTGCGGATAGCGGCGCTGCGAGCTATTGTGCGGATAGCCTTGGCTATTCTGCCCTGCTTGCCGATAACTCTGCCCATATCGCCTTCTGCAACGTGAACGTGGTAGACAACCGTTCCGTCCTCAGAGGGAGCGTCTGCTTCAACCTCTACCGAGTTCGGGTCGTCAACGAGTCCTTTTGCGATGATAGCAAGTAATTCCTGCATTGTTATTAAGTCCTTTCCTGCGCCGTAATTATTTGATTACGCCGTTCTTTTTAAGAAGAGCCTTAACTGTGTCGGTAGGCTGTGCGCCGTTAGCAATCCACTTTTTAACAGCTTCTTCGTCCACCTTAAATTCGGAAGGCTTCTTGAGAATGTCGTATGTGCCGATTTCCTCAATGAAACGTCCGTTTCTCGGATATCTTGAATCTGCAACTACTACTCTGTAAAAGGGAGCCTTCTTTGAACCCATTCTTCTGAGTCTGATTTTTACTGCCATAAATTACACCTCTGTATTTAAAATTTTTAATTTATATCCACCGATATTATCCGGAATTGGCGCCGATCTTAAATCGGCTTCCGCCGTTTATCGGATGAATTACTTCATCGGGGGCATACCGTTCATCGGCATTCCGCCGAGGCCGGGAAGATTTCTCATCTTTCTCTTCTTGCCCTTCTTTGTACCCTTGCCTCTTGAGTTCATCTGCTTAATCATCTTACGCATTTGCTCAAGCTGCTTGATGAGCCTGTTGACCTCCTCAACGCTTCTGCCGGAGCCTGCCGCAATTCTGCGTTTGCGCGAGGGATTTAAAAGCTCGGGATTGCTTCTTTCCTCGGGAGTCATCGAAAGAACCATCGCCTGAATCCAATCAATCTGTCTGTCGTCAATTTCAACGTCGTCAAGCTGATGTCCCACTCCGGGGAGCTTTGAAAGAATACCCTTGAGCGGTCCCATTTTCTTGACCTGCTCAAATTGATCGTTCAAGTCGTTAAAGTCGAACTTATTGCTCATAATCTTCTGAGCCATCTGCTCTGCCTTTTGCTGATCCATTTTATCCTGGGCATCCTCAATAAGCGTCAGAACATCGCCCATTCCGAGGATTCGGCTTGCCATACGGTCGGGGTGGAAAGCCTCAATATCCTCAAGCTTTTCACCCGTGCCGGCAAACTTAATCGGCTTGCCTGTTACAGCCTTTACCGAAAGCGCCGCACCGCCTCTGGTGTCGCCGTCGAGCTTTGTAAGGATAACGCCGGTAATATCGAGCAAATCGTTAAAGCTCTTCGCAACATTAACTGCATCCTGACCCGTCATCGAGTCGATAACAAGCAAAATCTCGTCGGGATTGACCTCAGCCTTGACGTTTTTAAGCTCATTCATAAGCTCCTCGTCAATATGCAGACGGCCTGCGGTGTCGAGAATAACGACGTCGTTGCCGTAGTCCCTTGCCTGTTTAACAGCCGCCTTGGCTATCTTAACGGGATTTTCCTTTCCCATTTCAAATACGGGCGCTCCCGCCTTTTCACCCACAACCTTCAGCTGATCTATAGCTGCCGGACGATATATATCGCAGGCAACAAGCAGCGGATTGCGGTTTTGCTTTTTCAGCATAAGCGCAAGCTTTGCCGCATGGGTGGTTTTACCCGAACCCTGAAGACCGCAGAGCATAATAACTGTCGGCGGTTTTGAAGCAAATTCAATTCTTGTGCCCTCTCCGCCCATAAGAGCGGTAAGCTCCTCGTCAACAATCTTGATAACCATTTGCGCCGGAGTGAGGCTTTCCATAACGTCCTGCCCCACCGCACGCTCGGTGACCCTGTTGGTAAAATCCTTGGCAACCTTGTAGTTTACGTCGGCTTCAAGCAGCGCCAGCCTTACCTCACGCATTGCCTCCTTGACGTCGGCTTCGGTAAGCTTGCCCTTGCTTTTCAGCTTTTTGAACGCCTTGCTCAGTTTATCCGAAAGTCCTTCAAATGCCATAAAACTCCTCTTATTCCTTGAGTACGCCCGCCTTTTGTTCAATGTCCCGGGCAAGCGATTTAATTATTTCATCGTGTGAATTATCGTATATGCTGCGTGCAGCCCGCGCAATTTCGTCAAGCCCGCTTTCAAGCTCTTTGAAGCGCTTAAACAGTCCGAGCTTGCTTTCAAACTCATACAGCTGTTTTTCACTGCGCTTTATATTACCACGCACGCCCTGCCGTGTTATTTTCATTCTGTCCGCAACTTCGGCAAGCGACAAATCCTCGTTGTAGTAGAGGTCAACCGCCTCTCTGCCGGCAGGCTTCAAAAGCTCGCCGTAAAAGTCAAACAACAGGGAAATTTCAATGTTCTTTTCCATAGCTTCAGCTTCCTTGCCGTAAAAAACGGATTATGCTGTAAAGAATTTTTCTTTACACCTTTGCGATTATATACTATATTTTCCGCCTTGTCAAGTGTTTTAATCCGTTTTATTAAAAATATTCGGATATTCGGTTTCTTTGACAATCCGGAAATTGCGTTGAATCAAAATTGACTTGAGCTGACTTGAATTTTACAAATTAAAAGCAAATTCTCACAAAAAGTCTAAAATTGTAAATATTACAAATACTTCATTTGCGGTTAAGTGCGTTTTTCGTCAATTTTAACAAAAATTAAATTTTTAGTAAAAAGCTATTTTTTACGAGTTTTCTTCTTGAATTTGTGGTATAATTGTTTTGTCAATAATGGAGTAGAAGGGGGTTTCACCTTACGGAACAAATTATAAACATTGACCGAATGGAAAATGCCGTAGCGCTTTTTGGCAGTTTTGACGAGAATATCAAGCTGATTGAAAAGGAGTTCTGCGTGCATATCACCTGCCGTGACAGTGAATTAAAGGTTGAGGGCGAAGCCGAAAGCACCTCAAAAGCGTGCAAGGTCATTGAAAGCCTGCTGCAGTTTATCAACCGCGGCGAAGCGCTTTCGGAGCAAAATATCAGATACTGCATTTCCCTTGTCAACGACGGCAGCGAGGACAAAATCGAACAGTTTGCGGGCGACTGTATATGTATCACCTCAAAGGGCAAGCCTATCAAGCCGAAAACCATCGGTCAAAAGCGCTACTGTTCAATGATTGCGGACAACACCATCACCGTGGGGGTAGGTCCCGCCGGCACCGGAAAGACCTATCTGGCGGTTGCAATGGCTGTTACAGCTTTCAGAAGTAAGCAGATTAACCGTATTATTTTAACCCGTCCCGCCGTTGAAGCCGGCGAAAAGTTAGGCTTTCTTCCCGGCGATTTGCAAAGCAAGGTTGATCCGTATCTGAGGCCGCTCTATGATGCGCTGTTTGATATGCTCGGAGCGGAAACCTATCAAAAATACGTAGAGCGAGGCAACATTGAGGTTGCGCCGCTTGCCTATATGAGAGGCCGAACGCTTGACGACAGCTTTATTATCCTTGACGAAGCGCAGAACACCACTCGTGAGCAGATGAAGATGTTTCTTACACGTCTGGGCTTTAACTCAAAAATGGTAATCACCGGAGATATAACGCAAATTGATTTGCCGGGCGGAGCTAAAAGCGGACTGAAGGATTGTATGAAAATTCTCAGGAATATTGACGGCATAGGAAGCTGTACATTTGACGAAAGGGACGTTGTTCGCCATCGTCTTGTTCAGGATATAATTAAGGCATATGCAAAATTTGAAAACGGCAAGGGCTGAATCCCTTTTTGACATAACGACATAAGACATATATTGTATTTCAAAAAATCAAAAGTTGAATTGACTAACCGAAAGGAATGATTATAATGGCAGAAAATAATAAGATCAGAGTAGTAATCACCAACAAACAGAAAACCGTAAAAATTCCTACCGGCATCCGTATGCTTGTACGCCGCTGCTGCAACGCCGTGCTTCAGCTTGAAAATTTTGAGGGTCCTGCTGAAATCAGCGTTACCTTTACCGACAACAGAGGTATAAGAGAGCTTAACAAGCAGTATCGCGACAAGGATATCGAAACCGACGTTCTCTCGTTCCCTATGGGTGAAAACGGCGTTTATGATACGGACATGGAAACAGGCGCCAAGATTTTGGGTGATGTTGTAATTTCAATGGAAAAGGCAGCCGATCAGGCGGAGCTGTTCGGACACAGCCTGCAAAGAGAGGTCGGCTATCTTACAGCGCACAGCGTGCTGCATCTGTTGGGATATGACCATATGGAAAAGCTTGAAAAGGTAAGAATGAGAGAAAAGGAAGAGCTTGTCATGGAGCAGCTCGGTCTTCCTGCGTCATCAAGCTACATAATTGATGAAGATTTAATATGAGAAAACAGATTTTAAGCTTTAGGAATGCGTTAAGAGGAATTGCAAATACAATTAAAAGCGAAAGTCATATGAGGTTTCACATTACAGCGGCTTTCTATGTAATTTTATTTTCGTTTTTCTATTCGTTTTCAGCCGCTCAGTGGGCGATACTGATTCTTCTCATTTCGTCTGTTACGGCAGCGGAAGTGATAAACACCTGCATTGAAGAGCTTTGCAATCTTACGGCGGACCGTTTTGAGCCTTTGGTTAAGGCGGCAAAGGACGCCGCAGCCGGCGCAGTATTTATTCTTGCTGCTGCAGCTGCGGTTATCGCTGTGATTTTCTTTTGGGATACAGCCGTAATCGCAAATATTTTTGAGTTTTTTACCAACAATATCATTATGCTTATCCTGCTGATAATATCGGCGGTGCTGTCGGTGCTTTTTATATATCCGGGGCCTGTCGTTATAAAAGCAAGGCTTCTCGGGCTTAAGCTTAAAATTAAAAGCAAACAATAATTACATCAGGGGCAACCTTTTGAGCTTGCCCCTTAATTTATGTTAAGAGGTATTTATGGATACAAACGGCAAGTCTGCGTTTATTGCAATAGTCGGCAGACCGAACGTGGGCAAAAGCTCCGTTCTGAACAGAATTCTGGGGCAAAAAATCGCAATAGTTTCAAGCAAGCCGCAAACCACGCGCAACAGAATCACGGGCGTTCTGACCCAGGGAGAATATCAGCTTGTATTTTTTGATACGCCGGGTATGCACAAGCCCAAAAACTCGCTCGGCAAGTATATGGTGCGCTCTGTCAATGAATCCGTGGGCGGAGTTGACTGCTGCATGCTCGTTGTTGAGGCAGGCAGAGAGCCGACCCAAACCGAGCTTGAGCTGATTGAAAAATTCAAGTCGATTGATATGCCTGCGATTCTTGCTATAAACAAGATTGACACGCTCAGGGACAAAAACGTCCTGATGAAGCAAATTCTGCATTACAGCTCGCTTTATGACTTTGAAGCCGTTGTGCCTGTCAGCGCGCAGGACGGAAGCGGAATGGATGAGCTTCTTGACGAACTGAAAAAGCAGTCGAGCGAAGGCGGGCACTTTTTTGACGACGACACCCTGACCGACCAGCCCGAACGTGTAATCGTGGCTGAAATTATCCGTGAAAAGATTTTAAGACTTTGCGACAAGGAAATCCCCCACGGTACGGCGGTTGTAATTGAAAAGATAAAAACAAGAGAAAACGGAATTCTTGACATTGACGCAACCGTTTTCTGCGAAAAGGAAACCCACAAACGAATTATCATCGGCAAAAACGGCGCAATGCTCAAAAAAATCAGCACCTTTGCCCGTCAGGATATTGAGCGGTTTTTTGACTGCAAGGTGTTTTTGCAGACGTGGGTTAAGGTAAAGGAGGATTGGCGCAATCGCGCTGCGCTCCTGCAAAATTTCGGATACGACGAAAAAAATTTTGATTAAGCTTTGAGCCGCCGGTTTATTCGGCGCACGCTCAGTCCGGCAGGCAATCAAATGATAAAGGAATTGAAAATAAAATTGTAAAAATTTGCAGTAAATAAAATCATCTCATCGAAAAACACTATATACGGAGGTGTTTTTATGGATGAATGGTATGCTTGGCAAATATTTTTTACTACGGGGAGCGTGCTTGATTATGTGCGTTACAAAAGTATTCAGGACGCTAAGGACACCGGCGCAGACACGGTAAGCAGGGAGGTAACCGATGAAATTCCGAACAGAGGGACTGATTATAAAGGAACAGAATATCGGTGAACAGGATAAGCTTGTTTTTGTGCTGACAAAATCAAACGGTATAATAAAGGCATTTGTACGGGGCGCAAAAAATATCAAAAATCAAAAATGCGCCGCAACGTCGCTGTTGTCATATTCCCGACTCACAATTTACAAGGGTCGGGACAGCTACATAATCGGGGACGCGCAGTCAATCAAAATTTTTTCAAAGCTGAGAAACGACGTGCAAAAAATGTGCCTGGCTCAATATTTTTGTGAGCTTGCGCTCACCGTCTGCCCCCGTGAACAAAGGGCGAAGTCTTTTTTGAGTCTTGTACTTAATTCTATTTATCTGCTGTCGGAGGGCAAGCGCAGCCCGGACCTTATTAAGCCCTGCCTTGAAATGCGGCTTGCAAGTATGGCGGGGTATATGCCCGACCTCAGAATGTGCGGAAAATGCGGTGAATACACAGCGGAAACAATGTATTTTTATCCGCAGAGCGGAACCATTGAATGTGAGCGCTGCCGCACCGACAGGGGCAAATTTTCCGTTGTGCTCAATTCCTCGGCGCTGACGGCGCTAAGACATACAATTTACGCAGACGACGACAAGCTGTTTTCGTTTGCGCTGTCGCAGGAAAATTTAAAAATTCTCAACGAAGCGAGCGAAAGCTATTTGAAATGCAGATTTGAAAAGAGCTTTTCCACACTTTCATTTTACAAATCCATCATCAAATAGAGGATGCCGCCATGAACAGACATTTTTATCTTTCCGCTTCTTAAGCGCAGCATAATTCCGCAAATTCATCATCAAATAGAGGATTACGCTATGAACAGACATTTTTATCTTTCCGCTTCTTAAGCGCAGCATAATTCCGCAAATT
>JAJQDK010000065.1:0-2810 GCA_021202245.1 Clostridiales bacterium | reverse complement strand
CATCACTAAATAAAGGATGCCGCTATGAACAGACATTTTAAAACACTTGAACTTGATAAAATTCTTGAAAAGCTTGCAGGGCAGACTACTCTTGATGAGGCTCACAGGATGGCTCTTGAGCTTGAACCGCAGTTTGACCTGAAAAAGGTTCAAACGCTTTTAAAGCAGACCGACGACGCCGTTATGCTCAGCGGAAAATTCGGCGCTCCGTCATTCGGCGGAGCAAAGAACTGCTCAAATCAGCTGCGCAGAGCGCAGGCAGGCGGCTGTCTTACAACCTCCGAGCTGCTGTCAATAGTGCAGACCCTGCATATTATCCGCACGGTCAAGGAATGGCATTCGAGGTTTTCCTCGGTTGAAAGCTCGCTTGACTGCTATTTCAGCGGACTTGTTTCAAACAAATTTCTTGAAGAAAAAATCACCTCGGCAATCATCAGCGAGGACGAAATCGCCGACAGCGCAAGCTCTGCTCTGTCGGACATTCGCAGAAAAATCCGCACAGCCTCCTCAAAGGCAAGGGAGGTTCTCGACAAAATCATACACAGCTCAACGTACATAAAGTACCTTCAGGACGCCATTGTCACTCAGCGTGACGGCAGATACGTTGTGCCTGTAAGAAGCGAGTGCCGCAACAATATTCCCGGACTTGTGCATGACACCTCGTCAAGCGGCGCAACGGTCTTTATTGAGCCTATGGGCGTTGTTCAGGCAAACAACGACATTAAAATGCTCCGCTCAAAGGAAGAGGAAGAAATTGAACGCATACTGTTTGATTTGTCGGCAAATGCAGGTGATTTTGCCGACAGTATTATACGCAGCTATTCAAATTTGAGCGAGCTGAATCTGATTTTTGCAAAGGCAAATCTCGCCTATTCAATGAAAGCGACTCTCCCGGTTATGAACGACAGGGGCGTTGTAAATATAAAGCAGGCGCGTCATCCGCTTATTGCCAAAGACAGGGTTGTTCCCGTTGACATTTCACTCGGCGGAGAATTTGACACGCTTGTAATCACGGGACCGAATACCGGCGGCAAAACGGTAACGCTGAAAACACTCGGACTTTTAACGCTTATGGCTATGTGCGGACTTCTTGTCCCCTGCGCCGATAACAGCGAGCTTTCCGTATTCAGACGGGTGCTTGCGGACATCGGCGACGAGCAGAGCATTGAACAGTCGCTCTCGACATTTTCGGCTCATATGACAAACATCATTCAAATTATTAAGCTTGCAAATTCAGGCACGCTTTGTCTGATAGACGAGCTTGGAGCAGGCACCGACCCGGTGGAGGGCGCTGCGCTTGCGATTGCAATTCTTGAAAGACTGCGGACCCGCCGTGCAAAAATCGCAGCCACCACTCACTATGCTGAGCTGAAGGAATTTGCGCTGCGCACCGAGGGCGTTGAAAACGGCAGCTGTGAATTTGACGTTGCAACGCTTAAACCTACCTACAAGCTTTTGATAGGCGTTCCCGGAAAAAGCAACGCATTTGCAATTTCAAGGCGGCTCGGTATGGACTCAGCCGTTGTTGAGCGCGCGCAGGAGCTTGTTTCAAACGAAAGCAGACAGTTTGAGGACGTTGTGGAAAAGCTTGAAAAACGCCGTCAGAGCCTTGAAAAGCAGCTTGAAAACGCAAACAGGCTGACCGCAAAGGTGAACGCCGAAAAGCAAAGAGCCGAAAACGCAATGAAAAAGGCTGAAGAAAACGCCGAGCGTGAGATTGAGCGTGCCAAACAGGAGGCGCAGCGCATTGTGTCGCAGACGAGGGCGCAGGCAGAAGCGCTTGTTGAGGAGCTTGAAAAGGCGCGCAAGGCAAAGGATATGAGCGCAGAAGTACGGACAAAGCTCAAAAAAAACATTGACAAAATGGAGGCTTACGCCGACCCGATTAAGACAAAAAACGCACCCGGCGAGGAATACAAGCTCCCCCGTCCTCTCAAGGTGGGCGACAATGTACTGATTTACGATATAGACAAAAACGCAACCGTGCTTGCACCGCCGAGTAAGGACGGACTTGTGCTTGTTCAGGCAGGAATAATCAAAACAAGAGTTGACATTAAGAACCTGCGGTTGTTAAAATCTCAAATTAAGCCGCAAACAAATAGGTATTCCGCCAAAAGCAATGTACACAGCAGTCTGGATGTACGTCCCGAAACGGAGGTTGACGTCAGGGGCGAAACCGCCTTTGATGCAGTCAATATTGTTGACAAGGCGATTGACACGGCGGTGCTGACGAATATAAGCAAGCTGACAATTATCCACGGCAAGGGCACCGGTGTTTTAAGAAGAGAAATTTCAAAATATCTCAAAACCAACAAAGCCGTCAAAAGCTACCGCCTCGGTGTGTTCGGCGAGGGCGAGGACGGCGTTACCATAGTTGAACTGAAATAACGAAATTTAAATCGGAGCAACGCTCTGTCAAGCTCGCTTGAAACAGAGCTTGCGATAGATTGCAGCTTGCAAAGGGGAGCGTTAGCTCCTCAGTGTTTCAGCGGGAGATTACAACTCCCACTGAAATGATGAATGTCCCCTGCCGCCTTAGTGGCGGGGGACATCTTTACATAAGTTATGCAATAAGTCATATACGTGCTTTTAGGCGGCGCAAACGACTAAAATATTCTAAACAAAACAGACGGCATACCGCTGCGGTAAGCCGTCTGTTTCTGTATATTTCTTCTTGTCAAAATTAATCTTACGGATTTATCCCTCAACCATTTGACCCGTTGAGCCGGTGTCGGTATATCCGCCCACTATGTATTTTTGAATACAGGTTGCATCCAGCACGGAAACTCTGCCGTCGCCGTTCACGTCGG
>JAJQDK010000142.1 GCA_021202245.1 Clostridiales bacterium | reverse complement strand
GCTTTTAAAATCTCCTATGATGAAAGCATTTCAAGCTGCCCGATAATTGAATGGTTCCCCTCGGAGAGAGTTGATTTTACATATGTACGGGGTCAAATCCGAGAGGTGATATTCTACACCGAGTACACGGAAAAACGCAGAAAATACTACTTTGCCGAGGTTTACGGCTACGGCAGCATAAGATATGAGCTTTATGACGAGAGCAGGCGCGAAATTCCTTTAAGCTCAATTCCTCAGACGGAATGGATTAAGGAAAAGGGCTGGACGTTTGATAATTCGTATATGTGGGCTGTTCCGCTGATTTACGGCAAGGGCGACAGAGGCAGAGGAAAAAGCCTGATAGACGGCAAGGAGGACGATTTTGACAGTCTTGACGAGATATGGTCGCAGTGGATGGACGCGCTTCGTTCCGCAAGGACAAAGACCTATATGCCCGAAACCTACATTCCCTTTGACCCCGTTACAGGCACTCCGATAAGTCCGAATCCCTTTGACAACAGATTTATAGCCGTGGGCGCCGATGCCTCGGAGGGCGCAGCGGATAAGATTCAGACGGAAACGCCTCAAATTCAGGATTCGGCATATCTAAGCTCCTACTGCACTGCTCTTGATTTGTGCCTTCAGGGCATAATCAGTCCGTCAACTCTCGGAATAGACACCAAGAAGCTCGACAACGCCGAGGCACAGAGAGAAAAGGAAAAAACCACGCTGTATACAAGGCAAAATTTTGTTGAGCTTATTGAAAACACTCTTCCCAAGCTTGTTACCGCAGTCCTCAACGCCGACAGCGTTTTGCACGGCGGCGGTATCATCGGAGATATAGATTGCAGAGCTAAATTCGGCGAGTATGCAAACCCGAGCTTTGAAAGTCAGATTGAAACAATTTCAAAGGCAAGACAGGGCGGAGTTATGTCGATTGAAGCCTCGATTGACGAGCTGTACGGCGACAGCAAGAGCGACGAATGGAAGAAAGAAGAAGCCGAAAGGCTGAGGAGTGAGCAGGGAGTTTTAAGTGGCAGTGAGTTTTCGGAGAGAAGCGACCTAAACGAAAACGGTGATTAAATATGTCTGATTATGATATAGCGGCGGCGTTTGAGAAAATTGAAAACGAGCTGATTGACAGTATGATGAGAAATTTATTTCATCACCGTGCCGAGGAAACAGCCGAGGGATATAATTGGGCGCAGTGGCAGGCAGAGGAGCTGAAAAGCCTTGAGCGGTACCGCAAACGCAATTACGAGAAATTCGGCAGGCAGTTTTCCGAGCTTAACGGCAAGGTGTCAAAAATACTTGAGGCTGCACGCGCGAACGGAAACGCAGCGCAGGAGGCAAAGATACTTCAGGCGATAAAGGACGGCTTTAATGCCCCCGAAAGGCTCTCAAAAACGTCAACAGCCGAGTTTTTTAAGCTGAACGACAAAAAGCTCAACGCCCTCATAAAATCCACCACGGACGATTTAAAGAGGGCGCAGACGGCAGTTTTACGGATGAGCGACGACAGGTACCGCAGGGCAATTTACAGCGCTCAGGTCTATTGCAGCACCGGTGCGAGTACATACGAAAAGGCAGTTGATATGGCTTGCAGAGATATGCTCAATGCCGGACTTAACTGCATTGAGTATAAAAACGGAGCAAGGCACACTCTCTCGGATTACGCTGATATGGCGCTCAAAACCGCAAACAAGCGCGCATATCTGAGGGGAGAGGGCGAAAAGCGTGCCGAGTGGGGAATATCCACCGTCGTTGTCAACTTACGTCAGGGAGGCTGTCCCAGCTGCGCACAGTACATCGGCAGGGTGTTTATTGATGACGTATATTCAAACGGCAAGCCTTCGGACGGCGATTATCCGCTGCTCTCAACGGCAATTGAGGGCGGATTGTTTCATCCTCGCTGCAAGGACAGCACAAGCACGTATTATGAGGGCATAACCGCACTAAAGACTGTCAGCGATGACGAGCTTGCAGTGATGAGCGAGCGAGAGGAGCTTGAAGCCGAGCAAAATTACGCAGCACGGCAGGTCAGGCGCTTTGAACGCAGAGAAAAATACAGCCTTGACCCCGACAACAGGCGCATTGCAGGGGCACGCAAAAAACAGTGGGAGAACAAGTCCGAAAAATTACAGAAAGAGCTTAATGATTTTGACAATAATAATTCTGTTAAATCCGTTGCAAATTCGGATGAGAGTGGTATAATAAAGCTACAGATAAATTTATTTGATAAATCTGATCCTTTGTGGGCAGAAGCGTTTAGTATTGAAGAAGAGGACGGCTTTGAAGATATTTGTATTCACGGTTCACCAACCTCGGTACAAAGAATAGTAAACGGTTCACCTAAAATTATACAGCAAAAGAATTTGCGGAGTATTTAAAAAATTGTAAAGAATATAACGGTGGCGATATTCGACTTGCTTCGTGTTCAACCGGTGAGGGAAATAACTCTTTTGCACAACAGCTATCAAAAGAATTAGGTATTAAGGTGAAGGCGGCAGATGATATCGTTTATTATGCACCTAACGAGGGAACATTATTTGTTGGTGCACCTTATCAAAATAGGGGCAAATGGAGAATATTTGATAACGGAGTTGAAATTGATGATTGATTTATGTTGGTTTTCAGAAATGCAATGTAATCCTGATACAGGCAGTATCAACAATTATATATTGGATAAAGTGGAGTATGATAAAAAGTCTGTGGTTGATTATTTATCTGACCCCAAAAAAAGAATAGCAGGCTGTCCGAAGCCTTCTATTGATTGCATAACAGGCAAAAAGCTTGCTGAAAGTTTCTTTGCTTACAGCGACGGAGAATATTGTTGGGGGGATTTTTTGCCTTATCATATTCAGAACTATAACATCGACCTACCAAAAGAGTTTTTAAATAAAGTTGCACACAGCGTTGCAACATAATTTTATAAAGTTAATGTTTTAAGCACTTACAGAGATGTAGGTGCTTTTTTAATGCTCAAAAATAAGAAAGCGAGG
>JAJQDK010000013.1:20013-21829 GCA_021202245.1 Clostridiales bacterium | reverse complement strand
AAATGGCACAACTCCTTAAGTTGACGACATTGCCTTATCAAGGGAATACCCCTACGAGGTTGATAGTAAATATACGCTTGCACACAGTGGTATATGTTCATATAACTATGCCGGTTGTAATTGTGGGTTATATGCTCCCGAAAAAATCGCAGAAAATAAGCGACTGCCCAAGATAGCATGGGCAGCCGCTGTTTTGTTGTTCTGACTTGCAGCTCAGTCGTAAACCGATTCTCGGTCGGCGGAGATTACAGAGCCTGTGTCGGCATTGATTTCATACTCATACTCAAGCTCGTTGTATACAAAGCTTATCTCGTAAACATATTGACCGTCGTCCCGGTCCAGATAAGCCTTTAGCTGCGTAACCTGATCCTCAGTCAATCCCGCATCGTCAAATGCAGCCGACTTAGCCGTTTCCAAATCAACAGACACTTCTATTGATGAATTTGACACAGTCGGACTGTAGTCCTCAATGTCGTAATCATACGAGGTGATGCTTCCTGTTGCAGCGTCGATTTCATAGCTATACTCCTTGCTGCCGTCGTAAAATTCCACGTCGTAAACAGCTGCTCCGTCCTCGTATTCCAAGTGACTGTTAAGATAGATAGTATCCGCTTCGTCTACGCCTGCGTGTTCCAGCGCAATTTTTTCCGCTTCCTCTATTCCGATATATCCGTCGGACGAGGCGCTTTCCGCCGAGGAAGCTTCGCTTGCGCCCGACGCATCATCGGTCTGAGAAGCTTCCGATGTTGCGGAGCTTTCATCAGCCGAGGGGGCGTTTATTGTAATATTACAGGCGGTCATAGATACCGACATAAGCATTACCGCCGCCGTTCCTATTGTGCAAAGCAGATATTTTCTTTTTTGTTTTCCTGCATATAATGCTCCTTTCGTCGTTGCCCGGCAACTTTGATTGCTTTAGAAATAACATACTTTTTTTAAATTTGGTTAAAAATTCATTATTATTCCCGCAACGATTCCTGCAACAACTGCGCAGGCACCGAGAACATACATAACACAACCCGGCATACAGCATGAGCGGAGTCTGTATCTTCCGTACGGCGGAGGGGGAGGGGGCATATGTCCTCCGCGCATACCGCCTCCGGGGCCGCCCGGTCCTCCGTGCATACCGCCTCCCGGTCCGCCCGGTCCTCCGAATCCCGGCATAAAAATCACTCCTTTCAAGTTTTAAAGCTAAGGTATATATTCGGTTGAATTCAATCAGTCGCTGTCTGCAAACTGACTGTTATAAAGCTTTGCGTATAATCCGTTTTTCTGCATAAGCGTTTCGTGATTTCCCATTTCAAGAATATCTCCGTCCTGCATATACAGTATATTATCCGAATCCTTGATTGTTGATAGTCTGTGAGCGATAACAAACGAGGTTTTTCCCTTTGTCATCGCAGCCATAGCATCCTGAATAAGCAGCTCCGTACGGGTATCAACCGACGAGGTAGCCTCATCAAGAATCATAATCGGCGGATTTGTAAGCATAGCTCTTGCAATGGTTAAAAGCTGCCGCTGACCCTGCGCAATATTGCTTGCGCCCTCCTGAAGAACAAAGTCATAACCGCCCGGAAGCATTTTAATAAAGGCGTCGGCTCTTGCCTGTTCGGCAGCTCGTTCAACCTCCTCATCTGTTGCGTCAAGCTTTCCGTATCTTATATTTTCCTGTATTGTGCCGTTATACAGCCAGGTATCCTGAAGAACCATAGAGAAAATTTCGTTGAGCCTGCCGCGTTCCATATCTCTCAGGTCTATTCCGTCAATCCTCACGGCGCCGCCCTTTACGTCATAAAACATCTAAATAACTTTTACA
>JAJQDK010000013.1:0-20003 GCA_021202245.1 Clostridiales bacterium | reverse complement strand
TTCCTGCTCCGGTCGGACCCACTATTGCGGTCTTTTGACCGGCTTTAATTTTTATGTTGAGGTCGCTTATCAGAGTTTGATGTGGCAGATATCCGAATTTAACGTGGTTAAATTCAACCTCGCCCTTCAGATTTTCGGGGAATTTAGGCGCTTCAACGTCCTTAACCTCTTCCTCCTCGTCAAGAAATTCAAAAATCCTTGAAGCAGCCGAACCCGTGGACTGAATAACCGAGGTTAGCTGCATAACCTGAGTGAGCGGCTGAGAAAACTGACGGAGATAGAGCGTAAACGACTGAATCATACCGATTGAAAGTCCGCCCAATATTGCCGTGAGTGCGCCCGCAAAGCACACAAGGGCATAGCCCAGGTTGGTCATATTTTGCATTATCGGCGTCAGCGTGCCTGCCAGCGCCTGACCCTCCGCAGAGGATTCGTACAGCTCGTCGTTCGTAGCTTCAAAATCGCTTACAACGTCCTCTTCCTTGCCGAAAGCCGATACAACATTGTGACCGCTGTAGTATTCCTCTACATAGCCGTTAAGCTGTCCGGTTTTGCCCTGCTGCTCATTAAATTTTTTCTGAGATTTTGCAGCCACCTTTGAAGCCGCAAACAGCGCTATGGGCACTGCCGCAAGTCCCACAAGGGTTAATATTCCGCTTATGCTCACCATAATTATAAAAATAACAATAACCGTAAACGCAGCGTTCAAAACCTGATAAATGCTCTGCTGCAGCGAGCTTGAAACCGTGTCTATATCATTGGTAATACGGCTCAAAATATCGCCGTAGGAGTGAGTGTCATAATAGTTGAGCGGAAGCCTTGAGAGCTTTTTGTTAATGCTCTTTCTCAGGTCATAAATTGTGTTTTCCGTAACTCCCACTATAAGCCACGTGCCTATGTATGAAAAAAATTGCGTTAAGCCCGTATGCCGAACCCATCAGCACAAGAAATTTAAAAAAGCTCTTTGCCGCCTGCGGCGAACCATTCTGCGTAAAAATATCAGAAAGTGAATTTGTAGCGCAGCCCAAAAACAGCGGCGCCAGCGAATAAGCCAGGGTTGAAAACAGAATGAAAATAATTGCGAACACAAGCCGTGTGCGGTAGGGCTTCATATATGAAAAAAGTCTTTTGTAGGCTCCGCTTCTGCCGGAGGTCTTTTTCTTTTTGCTCATCTGTTCATATCCTCCCTGCTCATTTGCGACATTGCAATTTCCCTGTATACGCCGCAGCTTTCCAAAAGCTCTTTGTGTGTGCCCATACCGGCAACCTCGCCGTTTTCAATAACAATGATTCTGTCCGCCTCGATAACCGTGCTTATTCTTTGAGCCACAATTACAACGGTTGCGTTGTCCGTTTCCTCTGCAAGCGCTTTTCTCAGCGCCTTATCGGTTTTAAAATCCAAAGCCGAAAAGCTGTCGTCAAATACATATATTTCAGGCTTACGTACAACAGCTCTTGCAATAGCCAGCCTTTGGCGCTGACCGCCGGATACGTTTGTGCCGCCCTGAGATATGGAGGAGTTAAAGCCTTCCTCCTTTTTCATTACAAAATCAAGCGATTGAGCAATTTTTACCGCCTCTTCAATCCTGTCCTCATCGGCGTTTTTGTCGCCGAAGGTGATGTTTGAGTCAATGGTTCCGGAAAACAGCACTGCCTTTTGAGGCACAAAGCCTATTTTGCTTCTCAGCGTTTCAATGTCGTAGTCACGGACGTCCACTCCGTCCACAAGCACCTGACCTGAGGTGACGTCGTAAAATCGGGGAATCAGGTTAACCACGGTGGATTTGCCCATTCCCGTACCGCCGATTATAGCCGTTGTTTCTCCCGGCTTAGCTTCAAACGATAGGTTTCTGATTGCCGGCTTGTCCGCTCCCGGATAAGTAAACGAAACATCCTTAAATGTTAAATATCCCTGCTGAGAGGTGTTGTCAATCGTTTTCTCCCTGTTCCTAATTGCCGGCTCTGTTTCCAAGACCTCCTGCGCTCTCGAAGCCGCCGTCACCGCGCGGGGGAGCATAATAAATACAATGGTAAGCATAATTACAGACATCATAATCTGCATAATATACTGAATAATCGCCATAACCTCGCCCACGGTGTAGTCAATGCCCTTGTTTACAAATTGGTTTGCCGCCATAAGCATAATCATCGCCGTTGTAAACGAAAGAATCACTGTCAAAAGCGGAAGCGCCGAATTTGTGGTTCTCTGCAGCTTTTTGTTGCTTTTTTTGATAGTCCCTGTTAATGGCGTCGAATTTTTCACTTTCAAATCCGCTTGTACCGAATGCCCTTATAACCCTGACGTCCGTGATTTTTTCACGCATAACAAGGTTAATCCTGTCAATCTTGCCCTGAATTTTTGTCGAAAGCGGAATAGCAATTTTTGCTATAACGGTCAGCGCAACAGCCATAAGCGGAATGGAAATTACAAGCACGCTCGAAAGCTGCGGACTGTTGTAAACAGCCAATATCATACCGCACAGACACATAATAGGAGCCTGAACCGCAATTCGCAGACATTGATTCAAAAACAGCTGAATTTGGTTTACGTCGTTGTTTGTTCGTGTAATCAGTGACGAAGCCGAAAATTTGTCAATCTCAGCCTGAGAGAAGTACTGCACCTTTTTAAATACCATACTTCTCATATCTCTGCCCACGCCCATTGATACCTTAGCCGACGACCTGCTTGTCATAACTCCGCAGAACAGCCCCAGCGCAACCAGCAGCGCCATAGCGGTGAAAATCTTAAACACCAACGGTATGTTTTTATCGGGTATCGCCGTATCAATCAGCACCGTAAGCAGCAGCGGAAGTCCGAGCGTGCAAAGCGTGGTGATGATGACCGTCAGCAGAATAATCAGCAAATCCTTTTTATATTTTAAAAGTGTTTTAAGTACAATTTTCATAATTCAATCCTCCGTCGGCAGCTCAGCTTTTTTCAAAGACCGAAGCAATCAGTCTTACGCCGTATATCATCAGGAGAATACCGATAATAACGCCGATGCTTTCGGCGAGGAAAATCAGGTGAAAAATCCCGTATATACCCGACAGTCCCACTGCAATACCCAAAATAAGGGTGAAAATCCAACTCCCGCCGCCGCATTTTTTTTATGCGTATTGAGGAGAAAACGGAGTTGACTCCGCTGAGTATGAGCCAGCCGGAAAAAACAGCCAAAATAATAATATCGAGCAAGCCCTCGATTTTCGGCGCAAACATAGCAAGCAGTGAGAACACGGCGGCACCTATTCCGCCCGCAAGGCTCAGAATACCTCTGATTGCTCCCGCAGCGGCGTCGCTCTTTGCCGTGCCGTTTTTTTCTGCTGTCAAAGAAATTAAAAACGGAGCAAATGCCCCACGCACCCAACAGCACGGTAACAACCCATCCGCCGTTCAGAAAGCTGACTCCGGGAAAGCGATGCAGTAAATTGAGCCGAAAACAGACAGCACGCCCAAAATACAGTTAAAAATTTTCATAAATTCAATGCCTCCTTAATTTGAGATAGTCGGATGAACACGAGCCTAAAGAACCGAATAAATCGGCATATCACCCGAAATACAGCATATATCGTCTGTAATTTGCCCGTATATCATCCTAAATCACCTGTATCGGCACCTAAATCATACCATATGACACAACAAATTGCAACAAAATATACAATAACCTATCCGCCAATCTTAAGCGAGCTTACATCGGTCTTTGCTCCGAGTTAAATAGAACCAATAAAAATATTTTTTTAATGCTTAATGAGATTTACCCCACTGCGAAAAAAGCACCCGGCGGAAGATAATTCTCCCGTGGGTGCAGCAAATTTCAGCGTTACAGTGCAAAAAATTTATTCCGGTTGTTTTGCCAAGGCTTCAGTATTCTTTTCGGTTTTGATGTCCTTAAGCAAGGATTTCAATTCTTCGATCAATGTTTGTAATGTCACCTGTTCCATATCGGCTTTCATAGCGTTTACTGCGGATGCCATGTGCGGATACAGTATATGATAAAAGTTTTTTCCTACGGGGCAGGTGCTGTTTGTTTCATGAATTTTAAAAATTTCTTCAACATCATTGGTTTCCACAGCCCGGTATATATCCCACAGGGTAATATCCTTTGGCTCTCTGGCAAGATTTACACCGCCGTTTTTTCCTGCGGCTGTTACCAATAAACCATTTTCCGACAAATTCAAAAAAATATTTCTTACGGTTACGGGATTAGAATCAGTGCTTTCCGCAACAAGCGTACTTGTCACGCGTTTTTTAGGAGATAGAACAGCAACAAATAATAATGAATGTACAGCCAACGGAAATCGTTTACTGACGCGCATATTACCACCTTCTTCCTATGACATAAGCTCTATCGGTAAAAGTATATCAGATTTTAGTAAAAAAATCAATTGTAACTATTGACTTTACTTTTTGCGCAAGCTATAATGTAAGTGTTCAAATTACATTATAGGGAGACATCTTTATGCAAACATCAGAAGCTATTGCAAGAAGAAAATCAACAAGGGATTTTGATTCCAATCGACCGGTATCCAAGGAAATTGTCGATACAATCGTCAAAGCGGGCTGTCAGGCTCCGATCGGTGCTAATAAGCGTGAATCGCTTCACCTGACGGTATGCACCAATCAGGAAATTCTTAATGAAATCAATCGAACAACTGCAGCCGCTATGAAAACGGAGGAAAGAGATTTCTTTTACGGTGCGCCTGTTGTTATATTTGTTTCCGCGTCCGATGAACAGATGGCGCCGGGAATTGAATTTGCAAACACAGGTTGTGTGATTGAGAATATGTTAATTGCCGCAACTGATTCCGGGGTAGATAACATCTATCTTTGGGGCGGAGTACAGGCTTTGGCTAAAAATACAGAGCTGTGTAGAAAAATGGGTATTCCGCAAGGCTTCAGACCTGTTTCTGCCGCTGCAATCGGTTACAGCAAAAGCGGTGAAGCTCCGAAAAGAGAGCTCTCACTTTCCCTTGAGGTTAATTATATTTAAAAAACATTTAAAGCGGAGTAGTGAGCTTACAACGAACTTTGCTCCGAGTTAAAAATAACCGATAAGGAGGTCATTATGACTTTTCAAGAAGCAATGCACGCTCGACATAAGGTGAGCAAATATATGGATAAGCCGCTGACGTCAGATGTTGTAAAAAAGCTCAATCACAGGATTGAAGAACAAAATCGGAAATACGGCTTAAATATGCAGCTTATCACTAATCGCAAGGATGCGATGCCGGCAATTTTTGCCAAAACGATGTCAAAGGGCGTTAAAAACTACATCATACTTGCCGGACCAAATTCGGAAGGTGTTGATGAAAAGCTGGGATACAGCAGCGCAGATTTAATGATTTATGCGCAAACGCTCGGTTTGAACACCTGGTGGATCGGCGGTATGTACAGCTGCAAGAATGTCAGGAAAAATTCCGATGCCGGCGACAATGCTAAAATCGTCGGAGTTGTAGCTGTTGGCTATGGTGAAAATCAGGGTGTTCCTCATAAATCAAAAGCTGCATCGGAAGTGTCGTCTTATGAGGGCGCACCGCCGCAATGGTTCAATGAAGGTGTTTCTGCGGCGCTGTTAGCGCCGACGGCAATGAATAAACAGGCATTCGCCGTAAAAGGTAAGGAAAACAAAGTAAGCATATCCTACAATAACGGTTCATATTCCGACGTCGATCTCGGAATCTGCAAATATCATTTTGAGCTTGGCGCCGGTACGGATAACTTCACCTGGATATGATTTAATATTTAAGCATTTAAGATAATCAGCACCCACCGAAGAAGTTAATCACTCTCCGATGGATGTTGTTCGTTAATCTGGTACGGAGGTAATGATTATGAAAACTGAATACAGCCGCCTTAAGGAATATATGGAGCAAAGCAAAAAGACTGTTGCCGTTACGGGCGCAGGAATTTCATATCTTTGCGGTATGCGCAGGCTTAAGCAGAGCATAGGCAGGATAAATGCCGGTAGAATTTTTTCCGCTTCTTATGTTCGCCAAAATCCTGAAAAGTTTTATGAGATTATGAAGGATTCTTTTTTGGACGCAACATTTATCAAAGGACCGAGCGCTGTTCATAGGCAGCTTGCAAGGCTTGAAAAACAGGGAAAGCTTTACGGTATCGTTACGCAGAATTTAGACTGCTTGCACACGATTGCAGGTTCGGAAAATGTGGTGGAATTTCAGGGGAGCTTTCGTGACAACATCTGCATTGACTGCGGAAACCGTTCTTATGATTACCGGGTATGGAACCGGGGACATATGCCGCACTGCGAAAAATGCGGCGCTCCGTTGATGCCGACAAGTTTTTGTACGGATGCAAAAATCCGCAGCAGCGTTTCCTTTGAAAATATGAGGAAAGCTATTGATATGATTTCAGAAGCAAGTCTTGTGATTATCATTGGAACTACCGGTTTTCGCAGCGATGAATACTTAAGCGAGATGAAACCCGGTACTAAATTAGCTCAGGTCAATCCGTCTGTAACAGAATTTGACAGGATTGCCGACTTGAATATTCATGCCGACGCTGCAGAAGTTTTTAATGCTGTTATAAGCGAATAGAGGGGGTGAGAGTATGAGTCTTTTTAAAGGAAACCGGAATGTTGACCAAATTGGGCAGCTTGCAGATTATATCAATCATAGCAGCAGTATTGTTGCGGTTACGGGAGCCGGTATTTCTGTTGCAGGCGGAGGTATGACATATTGGCAAATGACTCTTTCCAACCGCCGCGCCGGAGTTTCGCCGAGCTCCGGGGGCAGCTACAGGTCTTTTCTTCCGACATTTTTGAATAATATGTTTTCTTATCAGCCAAGCTTTGCTCACTACGCTTTGGCTGATTTAGAAAGAGAAGGCAAGCTCATCGGAATTATCACAACTAATGTGGATTGTATGCATACGCTCGCAGGATCAAAAAATGTTGCGGAGATTCAGGGCAGCGTTCAGGTCAACTGCTGCGCCGAGTGCGGCCGTCACTATGACAGCTGCGAGATTTGGAAACAGGAGGAATTGCCCTTGTGTGAATCCTGCGGAGGGGAGATTCTTCCATGGCCGCTGTATAGCCATGTCGGTCTGTGGGATGCGGATGTCAGAAAAGCAAGAAAATGGATTGCAAAGGCGGATCTGATTCTTGTCATCGGAACACAGGGCAACTATGGAGGCATTTACTGGGATTATCGGCAGAAAGACGCTGTCATCGTTCAAATCAATCCGGGTCACACCGGGTTTGACCGTGCTGCAGCTTTAAATATCCGAGAAGGCTCTGATGAGGTCTTTCAAAAGCTGAAAGAAAGGCGGGGAGAAAATGTCTGAACGGAAAACTAAAGAAATATCTGATGAAGAGAAGTTAAAGCAGATGGCGGCTCAAATGCGGGCTTTGGAATATAAAGGTCTTTCCGAAGAAGAAATTTGGGAAAGAGAACGACAAAAAGAGGCTCGTAGGAAAAAGAATATAGAAATATTGAATGACACATTAAATATTTTGAAAAAGGGCTGCTATACAAAGGACTGCTGTGAGGTCAGACTGCGCTTCTCACCGGAGCAGCTGCGGGAAGCGCAGGTATTCCTGCCCGATGATATAGAGTCATTGCGGACTTCAAGTGAGCCGTCTGTAATAAACGATGAAAACATCATGCAAGGCGTCGACTGCTATTTTGGATGTGAAAACGCAGATGCGCTTGTTCTTGCAAAAAAAGAGTATCAAAATTTGAAAAAGAATGGGGAAACCGCTCCGCAAATTCTTGTTCTAAATCTCGCAAGCGCTGCACAACCGGGAGGTCAAACCGAAAAAGGCGCCGCTGCGCAGGAGGAAGACCTTTGCCGCAGGACATCTCTGCTGTTGTCTTTAAAGAGCGAAAACGCAAAGAAGTATTATGAATACAATAAAGCAAGAAAAACCCGAATGGGGTCGGATGCGATTATACTTTCGCCTTATGTGGAGGTTGTAAAGGACACTTCCTCGGAAACACTTGATGCGCCGTTTCCCATATCCGTTATCAGCTGCGGCGCTCCGATGATTCGTCTTGGACCGGAGGGAATGTCACAGCAGGAGTATGAGGAGATGCTCTTCAAGCGGATTCAGGGCATCCTTTTGGTTGCGGCGTCAAAAAAATACCGTCATCTGATTCTCGGAGCTTTCGGATGCGGAGTATACGGGAATGACGCCGCTTTGGTATCCGATTTGTTTGCTCGTGCAATTTGCAGCTTTACTTATGGCGGAAAAAGCTGCAGACAACTGTTTGCCTCAATTAAGTTTGCGGTTCTTTGCAAACCCGGCAAAGATTACAATTACAAAGAGTTCAGCAGGAATTTCTCTTCGGGCAAGCAGCTCGGAGAATATCAAAAATAACAATTCTTCCTCTGTAATGCAATATCGTCAACTTAAGGAAAATACGGAGTGTAAATTTATTGCCGTAACTTGTGGCTCCCTCTGACGAGGTAATGTCGTCAATTTAAGAATTATCACCCGTTCGTAGCGGCGCACAGTGTGCGCCATTGCCGCAATATATACCACTGTGTGCCGTCACCTGACAACCTACAACCTTGTAGGGACTGATATCATCTTTTCTGCGAAAGCGGCAAACCCTTTGTCCATTTAAGGGACAGATACTTTAAGTTTTTGCATAATCGACAATTTAATTAACAAAAATTTGTCTATTGTGCTTATAACCTATGGTAATAAAAACAAATTGGGCTGTAATATTATGTATAAAGTGCTGTAATTTAATGCTGATTTACTTGCGTATTGCATACAATAAAAAATTTTACAAATAATTTTTTGTAAAAAATCATTGTAATATTTTTCTCAATATTGTATAATACAAGATAAAGGAATTGAAAAAGAAGATATTTAGGCAAATAAAATTGAATTTTGGAGGTTACAATTATGGCAGAGTCAACTCATAACGTGTTTAAAGGCACTAATGAGCAAAGAAGAAAACTCAAAAAAGTCATAGCACAAAACAAAGACGTACCCGGAGCGGTGCTGCCTGTTTTGCAGGAAGCGCAGGAAATTTACGGTTACCTTCCCATTGAGGTTCAGCAAATGGTAGCCGACGGTTTGGGTGTGTCGCTCAGCGAGGTATACGGCGTGGCAACCTTTTATTCGCAGTTCAGCCTTACTCCTAAGGGCGAGCACAGAATAAGCGTTTGTCTGGGCACTGCGTGCTATGTTAAGGGCGCAGGTCAAATCCTTGCCGAGGTGGAAAAGAAGCTCGGCATCAAAAGCGGAGAATGTACTCCCGACGGATTGTTTTCAATCGATTCCTGTCGCTGCGTAGGCGCCTGCGGTCTTGCTCCCATAATGATGATTGACGATGAGGTTTACGGAAAGCTCACTCCCGATCAGGTTGACAAAATTATTGACAGTTATTCTGAGTAAGGGGGCGGCTTGTAATGAAAATTGAAGAACTTAATAAAATTAAAAAAGAAAAAGAAAAGCTTGTAATGGTCAGAAAGGTCATTGCTTCCGAGGGCGAAAAGCTCGCAAAGCAAACCGGCTACCGCAAGCAGGTGCTTGTATGCGGAGGTACCGGCTGCACCTCTTCGGGCAGCAAAAAGGTTATTGAAGCGCTTGAAAAGTCCCTCAAAGCCAACGGGCTTGATAAGGAAATCCTTGTAGTCAGAACGGGCTGCTTCGGTCTTTGCTCACTCGGCCCCATTATGATTGTTTATCCCGAGGGCGCCTTTTACGCTCAGGCTACTCCCGAGGGCGTGGAAAGAATCGTTAAGGAGCATTTAAAAGAGGGCAAGGTTGTTAAGGACCTTCTCTATAAGGAAACCGTACACGAGGACGGCTCCATTATCTCGCTTTATGAAACCAACTTCTACAAAAAGCAGCTCAGAGTTGCGCTGAAAAACTGCGGCGTTATCGACCCTGAAAATATCGAGGAATACATAGCCGTTGACGGTTATCAGGCTCTCGTAAAGGCGCTCACCAAGATGACCCCCGACGACGTTATCGAGGAGATTACCGCTTCGGGACTTCGCGGCAGAGGCGGCGGCGGCTTCCCGACCGGCAAAAAATGGTCATTTGCCAAAGCCAGCGTAAACGATGTAAAATTTGTCTGCTGTAATGCCGATGAGGGCGACCCCGGCGCATTTATGGACCGCTCCATTCTTGAGGGCGACCCGCAGTGTATTATCGAGGCTATGATAATTGCCGGCTACGCAATCGGCGCAAGCCACGGCTTTGTATACATCAGAGCCGAGTACCCCATTGCTGTTCAAAGGCTTCAAAAGGCTATTGAGCAAGCCAAGGAAAGGGGCTTCCTCGGCAAAAACATCTTAGGCTCCGGCTTTGATTTTGATATGGAAATCAGACTCGGCGCAGGCGCATTTGTCTGCGGTGAGGAAACAGCTCTTATGACCTCTATCGAAGGCAACAGAGGCGAGCCCAGACCTCGTCCGCCGTTCCCGGCTGTAAAGGGTCTTTTCGGAAAGCCTACCGTACTCAACAATGTTGAAACTTACGCCAATGTTGCACAGATAATTTTAAAGGGCAGCAAGTGGTTCAGATCTATGGGAACTCCCACCAGCCCCGGCACCAAGGTATTTGCACTCGGCGGAAAAATTACCAACGTAGGTCTTGTTGAAATTCCTATGGGAACAACTCTGCGTGAAATCGTTGAAGAGATAGGCGGCGGTATTCCGAACGGCAAAAAGTTTAAGGCTGCCCAGACGGGCGGACCCTCGGGCGGATGTATCCCCGCGCTTCATATAGACACCCCGATTGATTACGACAGCCTGATTGCCCTCGGTTCAATGATGGGCTCGGGCGGAATGATTATTCTTGACGACGACACCTGTATGGTAGACCTTGCAAAATTCTATCTTGAATTCACCGTTGACGAGAGCTGCGGAAAATGTACTCCCTGCCGTATCGGCACAAGAAGTCTTTTGCGCTTGCTTGACAAAATTACCTCGGGCAAGGGCGAAGAGGAGGATTTGGAGAAGATTGAGGAGCTTGCCAACCACATGCAGGTTTCTTCGCTTTGCGCACTCGGTCAGACCGCTCCGAACCCTGTGCTTTCAACCATAAATTACTTTAAAGATGAATATATTGCTCACATTAAGGATAAATCCTGTCCTACGGGAGTATGTAAGGCTCTTATGAAGTACAACATTACTCCGGCTAAATGTAAAGGATGTACATTGTGTGCGAAAAACTGTCCGGTCGGCGCAATTTCCGGCAAGGTTAAACAGCCGCATGTTATTGATAACGACAAGTGCATTAAGTGCGGACTTTGTATGAAGAACTGCAAATTCGGTGCAGTTTACACGAGCTAAGGAGGGATAACATAATGGATAAGGTTCATCTTAAAATTAACGGTATTCCCGTTGAAGTGCCGAAAGGCTATACAATTTTACAGGCAGCCAAGGCTGCAAAAATCGAAATTCCGTCACTGTGCTATCTTAAGGACGTAAACTGCATAGGCGCATGCAGAGTCTGCGTTGTTGAGGTTAAGGGCAGAAGGGGCTTGATTGCTTCCTGCATTTACCCGGCGGAAGAGGGAATGGAGGTATTTACAAATACTCCCAAGGTCAGAAAGTCAAGAAAAACGACTATCGAGCTTATACTTTCCACTCACCACAAAAAATGTCTTTCCTGCGTAAGAGGCAACAACTGCGAGCTTCAAAAGCTTTCGTTTGACTACGGTGTTGATGAGGACAGATTCAAGTCCGAAGAGCACGTTTATGAAATAGACGACCAGTCGCCTTATATCGTTCGTGACAACAACAAGTGTATCCAGTGTATGCGCTGCGTTGCCGCCTGCAAAAATGTTCAGCAGGTTTCGGTAATCGGCCCGATAATGAGAGGATACAAGGTTCACGTAGGCTGCGCCTTTGAAAAGGGCCTCGGCGAATCTCCATGCGTCGGCTGCGGTCAGTGCATAGTCAGCTGCCCCGTAGGCGCGCTCAATGAAAAGAGTCAGATTGACGAGGTTTGGGACGCTATCTCAAATCCCGACAAGTACGTAATATTCTATACCGCTCCCTCAATCAAGGCTACCCTCGGTGAGAGCTTTGGTATGAAGATAGGAACAAATGTAGAGGGCAAAATGGTTTCCGCAATCCGCAGATTGGGTGCGGATAAGGTGTTCGATATGGACTTTACCGCTGACCTCACCATTATGGAAGAGGCTGCCGAGCTTGTTGACAGAATCACCAAGAAAAAGCCCCTGCCTATGTTCACCTCCTGCTGCCCCGGATGGATTAAGTTTGCCGAGCATTATTACCCGGAGCTTATTCCGAACCTTTCTTCCTGCAAATCTCCGCAGGCAATGTTCGGTGCGGTGCTGAAGAGCTATTATGCTCAAAAGTATAACATCGACCCCAAAAAGATGTTTGTTGTCAGCGTAATTCCCTGTACAGCCAAAAAGTTTGAGGCTACACGCCCCGAGCTGAGAACATTTGATTTTGACGATGTTGACGTTGCCATAACCACAAGAGAGCTTGCCAAGATGTTTAAGGGCGCACGATTTAAGCTTGAGGAAAGGAACGATGAGGAATACGGCGCGGCGTGGAACAAGGCTCCCGGCGGCGCTGCAATTTTCGGCGCAACCGGCGGTGTGCTTGAAGCCGCTCTGCGTACTGCCGCAAGAATGCTTGACGGCAACTTTAAGAAGCTTGAGTTTAACGAGGTAAGAGGTCCCAAGGATATCAGAGAGGCCAAATACAGCGTTGCAGGCATAGAAATCAAGGTTGCCGTAACCTCCGGTTTGGGCAACGCAAGAAAGCTTATTGAAAAAATCAAAAGCGGCGAAGCCGATTATCAAATGGTTGAAATTATGGCTTGTCCCGGCGGCTGTATCAACGGCGGCGGTCAGCCCGTTCAGAGCGACAGCGTAAGAAATTACGTTGACCTCAAGGCTATCCGTTCCAAGGCGCTTTACGATTATGACAAGAAGTGCAAGTACAGAAGCAGTGACGAAAGCCCGATTATCAAGACGGTTTACGACGAGTATTTTGATGCGCCCGGTAAGCCCCGTGCTCACAAGCTGCTCCATACCACATATGTAAACAGAGGAAATCACTGATTACTTATAATTTTGCTTTCTTTATTGAACAGCTTCCTACCTAAATAATAAAAAGTCCGAGCCTGTTGCCGTTAGGTTTCAGGTTCGGATTTTTTCGTTGTTTATCGTTTTATATCAAGCCGCAAATTCTGCTGCGGGATTAGGCAAGGCAAATCTGCTTTGCTTCGATTAAAAATATGTAAAAGCGGTAACGCCTGCAATACTTATTGCTCAGTTATCAAAAAGTTCAGAGAACCGGGCGGATTGTCGGTTCCTTTTTCAAGCAAAGAAATCAGCCCTACAATGGTTTCCTCAATTTCCTCTCTTGAAGAGGGGATAAGCGTGTTGTCAAGCTTTACCGAAAGCACGATAAGCACAATTTCGGCTAAGGCTTCGGGATAATCAAAATGAATTTCGCCCCTGTCAATTCCCTGTTTAATAATTTCGCTCAGCTCCGGCTTCAGCTCAAAAATCAAATGGCGCAGATATTTTTGATGAATCAGCGACTGCTCCTGTGCGCTTGTGAATTTCTGCGGAATATCCTCATGAGGAATTTCCGAGGTTGAGGCTCTGCACGCCTGAAAAATCATCGCCATTCTTGTAAACGGCGACACATTGGTTTGCTTTGCCAGATTTTTTGCGGTAGCTATGGGCTTTTCGTAATTCTTTTCCACCAGCGCTTCAAATATTGCGTCCTTTGACGGAAAGTAATAGTATACGGTTCCTTTTCCCATACCCGCCTTCTGCGCTATCTCACTTACAGAAATCGTCTGCATATCTTTGCTTTCAAGCAGCTCCTGCAAAGCGTCCAATATTCTGTTGTATTTAGATTGATTCGGCATTTTTACACCTCCGGTGCGCCGGATGTAATCGGCACTGAATAAATTTCAAAACTTCAAAAGCTGTATATTTTTATTATTATACCACATCTGCATTGTCTTAATCAATCAAAAATCCGGTTAAAAAAATAAATTTTTTGATTTTGATTTTCTTATTGACTAACGGTCGAAAAAGTGGTATTTTATTATTGAATTAAATCGACTGACGGTCGAAATCGGAGGTAATAATTATGACTTATGCGGAATTGTTTTCTGAAATGAAAACTAAATTTATGAATGCCGATGTGAGCGACATATCCGAGCATCTTGCTTTTCAGTTTAACATTACGGGCGAGGGCGAGGGCATTTTTTATGTTGAGGTAAAGGACGGTCAGCTCAGCATCGAACCGTATGAATACTATGACAGAAATGTCACGTTCATTTGCAGCGCAGATGTTTTGCTCAAAATTGCCGACGGCAAGCTTGATCCCGTTCTTGCCTTTACCCTGCAAAAGCTTAAGGTTGACGGCAGCATCGAAAAGGCGCTCAGATTCAAGGAAATTGTTGACAGTAAAAGATAAACCGAAAAAGGATTTTTATAAATGAAAGGTATTATTATAGGAGCCGCAGTCTTGGTTGCTGCCGCCGCCGCAACGGCTGCGGAGTCCGCTTATTTTTATCGCCGCACTATGAAACGCAGCAAAGCCAAAACCGAGCGTACAATGAAAATGGCGGGTACTGATTGGAACGCCTATATACCGTTTATTGAAGAGCGAAAAAGCTATATGCTTGCCCAAAAGCATGAGGATGTTTACATCAAATCCAAGGACGGCTTAAGGCTTCACGCCACGTATTTTCCCGTGGGCGATGAAAAAAAGCTTGTAATCTGCTTTCACGGCTACACAAGCAAGGGTATGCAGGATTATATAGCACTTTCGGGCTATTATTTCAAAAACGGCTACAGTATGCTTCTTGTTGACGAAAGAGCGCACGGCGAGAGCGAGGGAGAGTATGTAGGCTTCGGCTGTCTTGACAGAATGGACGCGCTCGGTTGGATTGATTATATAATCGGCAGGTGCGGCAGCGATGTTCAGCTTCTTTTGCACGGAACCTCAATGGGTGCCGCCACTGTTCTTATGACAAGCGGCCTTGACGTTCCGAAGCAGGTCAAGGGTATAATTTCCGATTGCGCCTTCACCTCGCCGAAATATGTGTTTACGCACGTTCTCCGGTCTATGTATCATTTGCCGGCGTTTCCGGTAATTCAAATTTCCGATTGGGTAAACAAAAGAAAAGCCGGCTACGGTATGGACGAGTGCAATTCGGCACGGGAGGTCAGAAAGGCAAAAATCCCTATTTTGCTGATTCACGGCTCGGCTGATACCTTTGTTCCGTGCAGTATGTGTGATGAAATCTATGAAAACTGCGCTTCCGAAGCCAAAAAGCTCATCATCGAGGGCGCAAGTCACGCAGAGAGCTACTACAAGGACACCGAATCCTATGAAAAGGCTCTTGATGATTTTACGGCAAATGTCATTGCATAGCCCCAAACGCTGTCTTATCGGCCCGCAGACAGGACGGCTTTAACCTATCGCTAATCTTAAGCGAGCCCACATCGGGCTTTGCTCCGAGTAAAAATTTGCGGGCAGACAGAAAGTGAGGTCAATATTATGGAAACAAGAAACGGATATAAGACTTATCCGCTCACCGCTGCGCAAAGATTTCATCAATTTTATTTGAATTTTTGCCCCAAAAAGCAGGTCGTAAACATAGGTACAAGTCTGACCATAGAAACGGAGCTTGATTTTGACGTGCTCAAACAGTCAATCCACAAGGCTTATGAGCGTTGTGAATCAATGCGTATTCGTTTTGCCGAGGACGGGGACGGCACCTGGTATCAGTACGTCGTTGAAAAGGACGACCGTGACATTGAATTTGTCGATTTTACCGACAGGACCATGGAGGAAGCAGAGAGCGTTATGCAAAGCTGGACAGAGATTCCCTTTGAACGCTTTGATTCTCCACTGAGCAGAATTGTTATGATTAAAATGCCCGACGGCTACAGCGGAGTTTATCTTCTGGTTGACCATTTCATTATGGACGCACAGTCGCTCATATGCTTCTTAAAGGATATTATCGAGCTTTACTGCAATACAATGTATGAGGATATTCCTTATCCCAAGGATATGGCTTCCTATATTGAACAGGTAGAAAAGGATCTTGCCTATGAGGCAGGAAGCAAGGCAAAGGAAAGAGATATTGAGTTTTTCCACAAGCTCATTGAAACATCGGAGCCTATTTACAACGGAATTGACGGCACCGAAAAGCTTGAAGCTCAAAGAAAACGCTCCGGCAATCCTAACGCAAGAGCAGTGTTTAACACCTCGGATTCGGTAGATTCTGCGCTTGACATTTTTCATCTTGAGGAAGAGCCCACAAAGCGCCTTATGGACTTTTGCGAGGAAAACCACATTTCTCTTATCTGCCTCTTAATTATGGGCTTGCATACATATTTCCACAAAATGAACGGATGCAACGACGTTTCAATAAATTCGGCAATAGCAAGACGCGCAACGCTCAAGGAAAAGAAATCGGGCGGCACAAGGATTCATTCCTTCCCCATGCGTGTAATAATTGAGGAAGATATGTCGTTTATCGACGGCATTTATAAAATCCGTGACCATCAAAACGAGCTTTTCTGCCACGCAAATTATGACCCCGTGGACTATTTTGCGTACCGCACGAAGGTTTACGGCACCGAGAGAGGCTGCACATATGAGCCTATGTCGCTTACATATCAGCCCCTTACGCTCAAGGATAACGGACTTGACAAGCTCGGCGATATTCACTACAAAACCAAGTGGTATCCCAACGGCGCCACAACACAGGGTATGTATCTTACTGTAATGCACCGCCCCGATGATAACGGACTTGATTTCAGCTTTGAGCATCAGATAAAGGCAGTTTCAAGGGAACAGCTTGAATTTATGTACTACTATGTGTGCAAAATTATGTTCAAGGGAATTGAAAACCCCGATTTGTCGGTAGGCGATATAATTAAGCTTATCTGATAACTATGCCGCCGAATCAAGGCCTTTCGGTCAGCGCAGCCTTTGTACGGGCTGCAAATGTACCGATGAAATTTCACGCCCCGTTTGCTTTATCGGCGGATTCGGAACAAATAAATTTACATAAAGAGAGGGACATATATGTTTGATAAATTAGTTAAAATAATTTGCAATTATGTTGAGGTTGAACCGAGCGCAGTAGTGCCCGAAGCACGCTTTGTTGAGGATTTGGGCTTTAATTCCTTTGATTTTATGAGTATGCTCGGAGAAATTGAGGACGAGTTTGACATTGAAATAGACCAGATGGCTGCCATTGATATCCGCACAGTGGGCGAGGCTGCCGAGTATTTTGAAAAATTGCTTGCAGAAAAATAAATAAGGAGTCCGAACTATGGTTTGCAGTACAATTCGAGAGATTTTGCTTCAGTCGGAGCAGAGCTTCGGCAATGAAGATGCCGTAAGATATAAGCTGAATAAGGATACGGTTGAAGCAAAGTCCTACACTCAGCTCAAAAATGACAGCGAGGGCTTTTCACTCGCTCTCAAAAATTTGGGCGAACAGGGAAATCATATTGCTTTGACGGGAATGACCTCCTACGAGTGGCTCACCGCATATTTCGGCATTGTCAACAGCGGAAGCGTGGCAGTACCGCTTGACGTGTCCCTGCCCGCAGATGAAATGTGCGACCTCATCGACCGTGCTGACGTCACGGTGCTTGTCCTTGATGAAATCAGACGCGACGTTGCTGCCGTTGTAAAGCAGAAATGTCCCAAGCTGAAATATGTTATATCTATGCAAAGAGAAGAGAGCGGCGACGGCTTCCTTTCGTTTTGGCAGCTTATAAAGGAAAACGTGGGAGAGTTTGATTTCACCCCTGAGCCTGACAGCCTTTGTACGATTATGTTTACCTCAGGCACCACCGGAAAAAGCAAGGGCGTTATGCTCACGCAGCGTAATTTAGCTGAAAACGCAACCTGCCTTGATATGAAAATTCCGCCGAGAACGGTTATTCTTTCTGTTTTGCCCATACACCACGCATATTGCCTCAGTATGGACATTCTAAAGGGCATTTCACTCGGCAGCATTATCTGCATAAACGACTCGATTATGCGTATTACAAAGAATATTAAGCTTTTCAAGCCCGAGATGATTCTTATGGTTCCGCTTATGATTGAAACGCTTGCCAAAAAGCTTGAAGATGCAGCGGGACTGCCTCCCGAGCTTGTAAAAAAAGAAGTGTTCGGCGAACAGCTTCACACAATTTGCAGCGGCGGCGCATATTTAAATCCTGCGCTTTTTGATTTATTCCGAAGGTACGGAATAACAATACTTCAAGGCTACGGAATGACAGAATGTTCCCCTGTAATCAGCACCAATCTCAGCTGGAAAATCAAAAAGACCTCTGTCGGCCGTCTTATGCCCAACTGCGAAGCCAAGGTTGTTGACGAGGAGCTTTATGTGCGCGGCAGCAGCGTAATGGCGGGCTATTACAATATGCCTAAGGAAACCTCCGAAGCCCTTAAGGACGGCTGGCTTGCTACCGGCGATATAGGCTATGTGGACGACGACGGCTATGTGTTTTTGACCGGCAGAAAGAAAAATCTGATTATCACCAAAAACGGAGAGAATGTTTCTCCCGAGGAAATCGAAAATAAATTAGCCGAAACCCGTCTTGTGCAGGAAATTCTTGTAAGGGACAGCGAGGGCGTTATTCAAGCTGAAATTTTCCCCGATTTTGAGTATGCTCAAAGGAAGGAAATTGCCGACATTTCATCGGAGCTGCAAAAAATTATTGACGAATATAATCTTACCGTTCCGCCCTACAAAAAGGTTTACAGCCTGAAAATACGTGAAACCGAGTTTGATAAAACTCCGTCAAAAAAGATTAAGAGATATTAAAATCAGCGGTGCACCTTGTATAAGACGCACCGTTTTTATGTTTGACATAACGGCGGCAATGGATTATAGTATTTAGAGCAGCATATCTACTGCGAACGTGCAAACGACAAAACAGAAAACGGAGTGATAAGATGAAAAAGATGATTTCATGGAACGTGAACGGATTGCGTGCCTGCGTTACCAAGGGATTTCTCGATTTTTTCAAGGAAGCTGATGCCGATATATTTTGCCTTCAGGAAACAAAGCTGCAGCAGGGGCAGATTGACCTTGAGCTGAACGGATATCATCAATATTGGAATTACGCCGAGAAAAAGGGCTATTCGGGCACGGCAATGTTTACCAAGGAGGAGCCTCTTTCCGTAAATTACGGAATAGGCATTGAGGAGCACGACCGTGAGGGCAGGGTGATTACCGCAGAGTTTGAGGATTATTACGCTGTGACGTGCTATACGCCTAATTCTCAAAATGAGCTCAGACGTCTTGACTACAGAATGAGGTGGGAGGACGATTTCAGAGCTTATCTGAAAAAGCTTGAAGAGAATAAACCCGTTATTATGTGCGGAGATTTAAATGTAGCCCACACGGAAATTGATTTAAAAAATCCAAAAACCAACCGAAAAAACGCAGGCTTTACCGACGAAGAAAGAGGTAAGATGACCGCTCTTTTAGACGACGGCTTTATTGACACCTACCGCTTTTTTTATCCCGACACAACCGGAGTGTATTCGTGGTGGTCATATCGTTTTAAGGCTCGTGAAAAGAACGCAGGATGGAGAATTGACTATTTTATTGCCTCAGCCGGTCTTAAGGACAAGCTCAGGAGTGCGGACATTCACACCGAGGTTTTCGGCTCCGACCATTGCCCCGTAGAGCTTGTTGTTGATTTTTAACTTGCATTTTCGTAAAAAAATAGGCGAGAGCTGTCGAAAAAAACCGACACCTCAGGGCAACTCTATTGAATTCACAGAAATCTTATATTAAAATTACGGTAACACCAATCAAACTTTGTGCGGTGTTGCCTATTATTTTACGCAGACGAAAAAGCGTTTGCAATTGGAGGAAATTCTATGAAATGTCAAAAGTGCGGAAATGAATTCAACGGAAAATTTTGCCCCGAGTGCGGCGAAAAGGCTCCCGAACCGTTGCAGCAAAGCAACAGCCAACCCATTCGGGCGGAGGATAATCTGCAAAGCAGCTCTCAGCCCGTCA
>JAJQDK010000049.1 GCA_021202245.1 Clostridiales bacterium | reverse complement strand
CGAAAAAGCCGAAACAGACACCGAAAAACAAGAAGGCAATACATCCCGGCAGCAGCTCACCCACCCCCGAATACTATAAAAAGAGCCTGCTCAAAGAAAAGGGACTCTCGTGGGTTGTTGAATTGATAAAAAAAATTGCGGACCTTGCAGCAGGCGTATTAAAAGATTTTTTTAAGCACATAATAATTAAAAACTTCGATGAAAGCATACAGGTGTCGGGTGATGACGCTGCCGATACCGCCGTAAATTACGGCAGGCTTTGTTCGGTGGTTTATCCTGCGGTCGGCACTGTGGCAAGGGTTGTCAAATGCAAAAGCTACGGAGTAGACATTACCCCCGATTTTGATGAAAAGGCAAAGTCGGAATATGAATTTTATCTGTGTGCAAAAATTACAATGTTTTTTGTTGTCGGGCTGGTTTTAAGGCACGGCATAAAGGGAATAAAATTATTGCTTGAATTGAAAGATTAAGGAGAAATTTTATGGACCATCCAATAGGAAATTTAATGGATACTACAATGGAAAAAATCAAGGAAATGGTTGACGTCAACACCATAGCCGGCGAGACATTAGCTTCTCCCGACGGCACATTGATTATTCCTGTGTCTAAGGTGAGCTACGGCTTTGCTGCGGGCGGTTCGGATTTGCCTACCAAAAAGGAGAATAAGGATTGCTTCGGCGGCGGCAGCGGCGCAGGCGTCACAATACAGCCTGTGGCTTTTCTTGCCGTTTACAAGGGCGACGTCAAGCTGATTCCCGTTGAAAAATTTGAGGGCGCGGCTGACAGAGTTGTCGGAATGATACCCGATATGATTGAAAAGGTCAAGGATATTTTTAAGAAAGATAAAAACAGCGATAAAAAGACCGCTGAGGATGATTTTTCCGAAATAACCGTTGATGATATCGGCATTTGATGTCATAGCAAGACTGCCCTCGGCATAAAAATATGCAGGGGGTGTCCTTATGAAAAAGGCAATTTGCTTTGCGCTCTGCGCTGTAATTACGCTGTGCTTTTCGATGACGGCAGGCTCGGTGAGAGCGGAAAGCGTATCGTCCGAAGCCGCAGACTCTGCGAACGATATAAGCATTCCGACGGTTTCGGCAGAGGCATATGCCCTGTATTGCGCAGACAACGGAGAGCTTATAGCCGCCGAAAATGAAAATAAAAAAATGAAGCCCGCAAGCACCACCAAGATTATGACCTCGCTTATTGCGCTTGAACAGTCGGCGGCTGCGGACGTAAAGGTGACCTTTACGGACGAGATGGTTGCAGAGGGCAGTTCAATGTATTTGAAGATTGGCGATCAGGTAAAGCTCAGCGACCTTGCGGCAGGAATGATGATGGCATCGGGCAACGATGCAGCAAACGCTGCCGCGCTCACGGTGTGCGAAAGCACGGAGGCTTTTGCCGAGCTTATGAATACAAGAGCCGCACAAATCGGTATGAAGAACACTCATTTTGTCACGCCGAGCGGTCTTGATGACGATAACCATTATTCAACTGCCTATGATATGGCGCTGCTGATGACCTATGCGCTTGAAAATGAGGATTTTGCACAGCTAACCTCTCAGAAAAGCGTGACGGTGAATTTCATTAAGCCCGAAAATCAGACAGCTTCATATTCAAACCATAACCGACTTCTTTCGCTGTATGAATATTGCATAGGCGGCAAGACCGGCTATACCAAGGCGGCAGGCAGATGCCTTGTTTCAGCGGCAGAAAAAGACGGGCTGACGCTTATCTGCGTCACATTTAACGACGGAAACGACTGGAACGACCACATTTCGCTGTACAATTACGGCTTTGAAAAATACTGCGCTTATACTGCAAATGATACGGAATTTTGCATTGATGTTCCCTGTGTGGGCTCCGAAAGCGATTCCGTTACTCTGACGGGGGAAAAGGACATTGATGCGGTTGTTTCCGCTGACGACAGGGACGAGGTTGAACGCAGGGCATTTGTTGACAGCTTTTTGTATGCTCCGATTAAGGAAAACGACGTATGCGGAAGAATTGAATACAGGCTGAAGAATGAAGTAATCGCAAGCGTAAATCTGGTGGCGGCAGAAGAAATTTATTCTAAAAAAGAAAATAAAAGTATTTGGGACTCTATAAAGGAATTGTTTACATATGGCTAAGATTGAACCGATAAGACTGCAAAAATTTATATCACAGTGCGGAATCGCTTCCCGCAGAAAGGCAGAGGAGCTGATTGCGCAGGGAAACGTCAAGGTCAACGGAAAGCAAGCCAAGCTCGGCGACAAGGTGCTTGCGCAGGATAAGGTGTATGTAAAGGGCAAACGCATTGTTATGCCCAAGGTGCAGCACAGATATATTATGCTCAACAAGCCCAGGGGCTTTATTACTACTATGAGTGACGAGAGAGGGCGAAAGTGCGTTGCGCAGCTTGTAGAAGATGTGGGAGAGAGGGTTTATCCCGTGGGCAGGCTCGACAAGGATTCCGAGGGTATGCTCATCCTGACCAACGACGGCGATTTTGCAAACACGATTATGCACCCCAAGAACAGCATTTATAAAATATACAGGGTTACGGTACGGCCGTCTGTTGACGAGGAACAGCTTGTCAAACTTGAAACAGGCGTTGAAATTGACGGCAAAAAGACTGCGCCCGCTCAGATTCACGTACTGCATAAGGAGCCGGGCAGAGTGGTGCTTGAAATGATACTGCACGAGGGCAAAAACAGAGAAATCCGCAAAATGTGCGAGGCTGTGGGACTGGAGGTTGCTCGGCTTAAGCGCACGCAGATAGGCGGAGTCAAAATGGGTATGCTCAAGCAGGGTGATTGGAGAGATTTGACCGAAAAAGAGGTTAAAAAGCTCCTCACCAATCCTATGATAAATAACAGACCGCTTTAAGTTGGCTGAAATTTTAACCTATTAGCAGCGGCGGTCAGTGGGGAGTTTGGAGTGTTGAGTGAGGAGTTTGGAGTTTGGAGTGAGTCCGTAGCGGCGAACAGTGTTCGCCACAAAATTCAAACTGCAATTTTTATAGCGATGAAACGAAGATTTTACCATCTGTAACCCGTGGCTCCCTCTGACGAGGGAGCTGTCTGCGTATGCAGACTGAGGGAG
>JAJQDK010000116.1 GCA_021202245.1 Clostridiales bacterium | reverse complement strand
TCCGCAGAACGGCAAGACGTATGTTTTTTCAAAATACATCAGCGGATATGTTGAATTTGCGGCAGGCAAGGATTCCTACGGCTATTGGCTGTTTTTTGTAGAAAAATAAATTTTAATGTGAGGATAAGAAAATGGCGAATGAAAAATTATTTGCTGAAAATCTGTTTGATTACGGCAAAACCATTGCAAAACCGCTTTTGGAGAGCGTAAAATACCCTTGGGAGGCGCTGCCGAAGATAAAGGAATTTATAATTGAAATCTGAAAAACGCTTGACCCCGATGTGTATGAGCAAAGGGGAGAAAACATATGGGTTGCAAAGAGCGCAAGGGTGTTTCCGTCGGCATATCTCGGCGGCCCGCTGATTATCTGCGAGGATGCCGAGGTGCGTCACTGCGCATTTATCAGAGGAAGCGCAATAGTCGGCAGGGGCGCTGTTGTGGGCAACTCCACCGAGCTGAAAAACTCAATTCTTTTTGACGGCGTTCAGGTGCCGCATTACAATTACATCGGCGACAGTATTCTCGGATTTAAGGCGCACACGGGCGCAGGCACCATCACCTCTAATTTAAAGAGCGACAAATCCCTTGTTACCGTGCTGGCCGACAACGAGAGGGTTGAAACAGGCGTAAAAAAATTCGGCGCAATGCTGGGCGATCACGTTGAGGTGGGCTGCAACAGCGTGCTTAATCCCGGCTCGGTCGTAGGCAGAAACACAAGTATATATCCGCTTTCATTTGTCCGCGGCTATGTGCCCGAAAACAGCATTTACAAACGCCTCGGAGAAATAGTGGAGCGCCGGAATGCCGAGTAATCTGCGGCGTGACTTCACCGGCAATTCGGCAGACGCTTCAAGCTTAAAATTACAAACAAACATAACCGAAAAGTAAAAGCTCCGGCAGGGTGATTTCCCTGTCGGAGCTGTTTTGTTGTTATCTGTATGGGCTGAGCAAATTTGCCCTGCGCTGCGGCTAAGACTGAAAATCAATCAAAAAATTTTGAATGAATAGCGCTTACCGCCTTGTCGGCGTCCTCCTTGTCGATGAGAACCGAAACCTTGATTTCGCTTGTGCTTATCATCTGAATGTTTACCTGAGCGTCATAAAGCGCCTCAAACATTTTTGTAGCTACGCCTGCGTGACTTTCCATACCTGCGCCTACAATTGAGATTTTGGCAATATTCTCGTCCATAAGCACCTCTTTTGCGCCGAGGTTTACAAGGTAGTCGGAAAGACATTCGTAAGCCTCCTTGCCTCTGTCCTTGGGCACGGTAAAGCTTATATCCTTTTTGCCGTCGTGACCGATAGACTGAAGAATTATGTCAACATTTATATCCTTTGCGGAAAGCTTTGAGAACATTTTGAATGCAAGTCCGGGCAGATTGGGAATACCCGTAACAGAAATTCTTGTAACATCCGTATCCTTTGCAACACCGCTTATTAGCATTTTTTCCATTTTAGTTTTCTCCTTTACTATAGTACCCGAAGCTTTTGCCATGCTTGAAAGCACTTCAAGCTCAATGCTGTATTTTTTTGCCATTTCAACCGAACGGTTGTTAAGCACCTGCGCGCCCAGAGTAGCAAGCTCAAGCATTTCGTCATAGGAAATCTCCGAAAGCTTGCGCGCGTTTTTAACCTTTCTCGGGTCGGCGGTGTAAACGCCCTCAACGTCCGTATAAATCTGACATAAATCTGCGTGCATTGCGGCGGCGATTGCCACGGCGCTTGTGTCCGAGCCGCCTCTGCCGAGGGTTGTAATATCGCCGTATTTTGACAGACCCTGAAAGCCTGCAACAACCACAATGTTTCTTTTGTCAATTTCACGTTCAATTCTTGAAACGTCAACCTTTTTTATTCTTGCGCTTGTGTGGGCGGAGGAGGTTTCAAAGCCTGCCTGCCAGCCCAAAAGCGAAACAACCGGATATCCGAGCTTCTCAATCGCCATTGCAAGCAGAGAAATTGAAATTTGTTCGCCTGCCGCAAGCAGCATATCCTTTTCTCTTTTTGAAGCGTCGGGATTGATTTCGTTGGCCTTATCAATCAGGTCGTCTGTTGTGTCGCCCTGAGCGGATACAACAACCACAACGCTGTTGCCCTTTTTGTAGGTGTCCGTTACGATTGAAGCCACATTCATAACACGCTCGGCATTTGCAACCGAGCTTCCGCCGAATTTCTGAACTATCAAACTCATATAAAAATATACTCCTCTTGTCTAAGGGATACATCCCGTTTTTTATTGAAATTTACAAATCATAAATCGCCTATGCGGATTTTTGAAAGGATTTTAACGCCGTCTTTTTCAAGCGCTTCAGCCTTTTTGGTGAACTCTCCGTACTGCATTTCATCGGTTACAAAAGCGGTTACGCCTTCCTGAGCGCCCTCTCTTTCAATTTCCGATATGCTGCCGAACAGCTTTTCAGCCTTGACAATGACGTCCTCGCCCTCTGCACGGACATACATTGCGGTAACGGACATCTCCGAAGGAATAATATTTTCGCCGTTGCCGTCTGTCCAATACAGATACTTTCTGGTTTTGAGATGCTTACAGCAGTCCACAATATCAGCCACAACCGCACTTGCGGTGGGAAGCTTGCCGGCTCCCTTGCCGTAGAATACCACATCTCCCGTGCAGTCGCCCCTTACCATAATGCCGTTGAATTCGTCGTCAATATTGGCGAGCTGACTCTTTTCGGGAACAAGCATAGGCGCAACTATAATATCAAGCATATTGCCCTCAAGGCGCTTAACCTTGCCTATAAGCTTGATAACACAGCCGAACGCCTCGGCATAACGCACGTCGTCAAGCGTGATTGCGGTTATTCCCTCGGTATGTACGGAGTCGGGATAAACATGCTTGCCGTATGCCAGCGAGGCAAGAATACAAATCTTGCGGCACGCATCGTGACCCTCAATGTCGGCTTCGGGATTTCTCTCGGCAAAGCCGAGGTCCTGAGCAAGCTTCAGAGCATCCTCAAACTGCATACCGTCCTCAATCATTTTGGTGAGGATAAAGTTTGTTGTGCCGTTTAAAATACCTGCAATTTCATCAACAATGTTTGCCACAAGGCATTGGTTCATGGGACGGATAATCGGAATACCGCCGCCTACGGACGCTTCAAACAGGAAGTTTACGTTCTCCTCCTTGGCAACAGCCAAAAGCTCTGCCCCGTGTGCGGCAACAAGCTCTTTGTTTGATGTGACAACGCTCTTGCCTGCCTTTAAGCATCTCTTGACAAAATCATATGCGGGGTTAAGTCCGCCCATAACCTCAACAACTACCCTGACCTCAATGTCGTTAATAATGTCGTTAAAGTCCTTTGTAAATCTGTCGGCAAGAGGACTGTCGGGAAATTCACGCAAATCAAGAATATGCTTGATATAAATTTCCTCTCCGATGCTTGCGAACAGCTTTTGCTTGTGTGTTGTCAAAATCTCGGCTACTCCCGAGCCGACAACACCGTGACCCATTATTGCTACTGAAACCATAAAATTACCTTTCCTTTCGGATATATTGTTTTTGTATGTTTATTCCGCTTCGGCAGCACCGCCGTCGGCTTCTGCGCCGTCGTCTGCGCCCGCTGCGTTGTTGTCTGCGTTATCCGCTCCGCCGCCGTCGTCGCCGCCGGAGCTTACCTCTCCTGCGCCGTCGTCGGCTGCCGCGCTTTCTCCGCCGCCGTCGTCACCGCCGCCTTCTTCGGCAGCCGAGCTTGAGCTGTCGTCCGCTCCGCCGCCGTCGTCGGAATCCGAGCCCTCGGAGCTTGAGCCGCCGCCCGACGAGGAACCGCTGTCGGCATCGGAGCTTGAGCTGTAGTTGTAATTATTATAGCTGTCGTAATCGTTGCTGTCGTCATAATATGCGCTGCCGTAGGACGGCATATTGTCCTCGGTGTAATAGCCCACATATCTGCCCGATACGTTTTCGGTGGAAACAATCAGTCCGGTGGACTGGTTGTACTGAGCCACAATCAGGTCGCTCGGGAAGGAATATTCCTTTTCCTCCTTATCCTCAAGGTACTTGCCCATAACATTAGAGAAAAACTTTGTCGCCACCTGAAGATTGGAGCCGGTAATGGTCTGAGGAGTGTCAAAACCTGTCCAGGTTGCCATTACGCCGTAGGGCGACAGTCCGCAGTACCACGAGTCCTTGTCGTCGTTGGTGGTACCGGTCTTGCCTACGATATCCCAGCCGTCAACACGGGCGTAGGCTGCGTTTGTGTGCGCACTGTAGGTCATATTGTAGTGGAGCAGTCTGTTCATAATTGCGGCAGTTTCCGCAGAATATGCCTGCTTGGGGACTGCGTCACGGTTGTCTATAATAATATTGTCCTCGGAGTCGGTGACATAATAATAGGTATAGGGCTCATAGTAAAGTCCGCCGTTGCCCATATATGTGTAGGCGGCAGCCATTTCACGAACGGTGACACCGCCGTTCATACCGCCGATTGACAGGGCGCCGGTAATTTGAGCATCCTCCTCGGTGAGGTGAGAAAAGCCCATTTTGGTAACAACCTGCTCATAGGCAACCGAGGGACCGCCAATCAGCACCATAGCCTGTACGGCGGTTGCGTTTGAAGAATATTCTATGGCGTCGGGCAGAAGCATTGTGCCCTTGTAGCCGGAATATGCGTTGGTAGGACCCGAAACAAGCTCGCCGTCAACCTCCCGGTAGTTGTCGATAGGCTCGTCCTTGATGGTGGACGAGTAGTAAAGAAGTCCATTGTCTATTGCATAGGGATAAACCGCAACCGGCTTGATTGTAGAACCCGGCTGGAGCGCCGACTGTCGGGCGCGGTCCCACACAAGCGCCTGAGTCTTTTCATGAGAGCTGCCGACGGTGGCTATAATCCGCCCGTCAAAGTCCATAAGCACCGAGCCTAATTCAAGCTCTGTTCCGACACCCACCTCAAGCGCCGCCTGTTCAATATATTCCTGCATTTCAACGTCCATTGCGCAGTATATTTTAAGGCCCTCGGTATACAGCTTGTCGGCAGCGGCGTCCTCGCTTATGTTGTAGTACACTGCAAGGTCCTCCTGAAGGTCGTAAAACAGCTCGTCTATATACCAATTCTGTACGTAGTCGTCGTCCTCGTCCTCGTCGTCATCATCGGACTGAAAGCCCACAAAGGTCATGTTTTCGGATTCCTCCATGGCCTCGTCGTACTCGTCCTTTGTAATCTTGCCCTGGTCGTACATTTCGCTGAGCACAAGCTCACGGCGCTCCTTGTTGTTTTCCGGATAAACAAGGGGGTTCCACTGAGAGGGATTCTGAGTAATTCCGGCAATTGCGGCACATTCTGCGATTGAACATTCGGTAATGCTCTTGTCAAAATAAAGCTGAGCCGCCGACTCAACGCCCTGGCAGTTGTTGCCGAAGTTTACAACATTGAGGTACGCTTCAAGGATTTGGTCCTTGGTGTATTCGTTTTCGAGCTTTAAGGCTTTGCATATTTCCCTGAGCTTTCTCGTGAGGGAAACCTCGTTGTCATCGGTGATGTTTTTGATAAGCTGCTGGGTTATTGTGGAGCCGCCATAGGTGTCCTCTCCGGTAAAGAGGTTTACCACAGCCGAGGCGGTTCGAGTCCAGTCAACTCCGTTATGCTCGTAAAAGCGCTTGTCCTCAATGGCTACAACCGCATCCTTCATAGCCTGCGGAATGTCCTGATTGTCAACCCAAATGCGGTTTTCGGTATCATAGAGGGTTTGGTATTCCTCAAACTCTCCCGTTTCGCTGTTCTCAACAAGAATAAAGCTCGTCTGATTAAGCGACTTGGCTTTTAAGTCTATGCCCGTAGGCTCCGAAGCGAGGGATATAATATAAACGGAAAGAGAAATTCCCGAAATTAAACCGGCAACCAGGCACACGCAGACAGCTGTAAAGATTGCTTTGCCGAGCCATTTAAAAAACCGTTTTACGCCGCTCTCACGCTTTGCTTTGAGGTTAAGCTCATTTGCGGCTTCCTTGTACTGACTGATGTCTGTTTCACGTTTGTTACGCATATTTACTCCTTAAAGAAGACGTCTGTAATTTTATCCTTTTATTTAATTGTATATGCCGAAAAATAGAGCAAAAAAACACTATTTTTCAATATTATAGCACTGTTCACGAAAAAAATAAATATGATAAATAAATTTTTTCTTATAAAATATTAAGTTTTTAAGCCTTAATTTTAGGCATAAAGGTGAATATTGCGCCGTTTTCGGGAAAAACTATTGTCAGAGAGAGGTTCGGAAAGGAAGAATATATTATGAAAAGACTGGTCGGAATAACGGGTATAATATTGATTGGCTGCCTGTTTATAAGCACATTTGCTTCATCGGCTGACAGCAGCGTACCCGACGGCACGGCGGTTGTTCAGGCTGAATCCGAGGCGGAAAGCAGGACGGCTTATGTGCTGAAAGCCGAGGGCGGACGTATTGTGGTGTATGTAAAGGGCGACGACGCTCCGTATCTGACGACGGACACCTTTGTAAGCAATTTGCCCGCAGGAGATAAAAAACGTCTTGAAGAGGGCATAGAGGTAATGGGCAAGGCTCAGCTCAGAAGTGCGCTTGAGGATTATTGCAGCTGATGGGAGCTTCTGCGGTAAATTTTGAATATATTTTTCGGATATATTGACTTTTGGTCGGTTTTGAGTTACTATTATTCTAATATACTTTAAATTATAAAATCAGCTAATTGCGGTCTTTTGGTTTGAACGGCGGCAAAATTTTCAGGCTGCAAAACGACAAAAACCGCAGTAATCAGCAAAAAAGGAGATAATACATATGATTTCGACGGTGATTGATCAATCGCTCGGTCTTGAGTTCCCTATTTTTCAGGGCGGTATGGCGTGGGTAGCCGACGCTTCCCTTGCCTCGGGTGTTGCAAATGCAGGCGGACTCGGACTGATAGCGGCAATGAATTCCAACGGAGAACAGCTCCGTGAGGAAATTCGCAAATGCAAGGAAATGACCGACAAGCCCTTCGGCGTAAACATTATGCTGATGAGTCCGTTTGCCGACGAGGTTTCGGACGTGGTTATTGAAGAGGGCGTTAAGATTGTTACTACGGGCGCCGGCAATCCGGCAAAATATATGGAAAAATGGCTTGCCGCCGGCATCAAGGTAATTCCCGTTGTCGCAAGCGTTGCCCTTGCAAGAAAAATGGAAAAATGCGGAGCCTTTGCGGTGGTTGCAGAGGGCGGAGAGTCCGGCGGCCACGTTGGCGACCTCACCACTATGGCGCTTGTGCCCCAGGTGGTTGATGCGGTATCAATCCCCGTTATAGCCGCAGGCGGCATTGCAGACGGCAGACAGATTGCCGCAGCCTTTATGCTCGGAGCTTCGGGTGTTCAGGTGGGCACAAGGTTCCTTGTTGCCGAGGAATGTACTATTGCTCAGGAGTATAAAAACAAGATTTTAAAGGCGAGAGATATCGACACGGTTGTTACGGGCAAAAGGCTCGGACATCCCGTTCGCGCTATCAAAAATTCTTTCTCAAGAGAATACACAAAAAAGGAATACGATTCAAGCAATGTGTCCGACGAGGAGCTTGAAAGCCTCGGCACGGGCAGATTAAGAATGGCAGCCAGAGAGGGCGACGTTTCCAACGGAACCGTGCTTGCAGGTCAGGTTGCGTCTATGGTTAAAAAGGAACAGCCGGCTCGTGAAATTATCGAAGAGATGTTTGCGCAGGCGGAAGAGGTTTTGAACGGAATGACAAAATGGGTAAAATAGCATTTGTGTTTTCGGGTCAGGGCGCTCAGTACAGCGGAATGGGCAAGGATCTGTATGAAAGCTCTCCTGCCGCAAGGGCAATTTACGATACGGCGGATTCAATCCGTGAGGGAACCTCAAAGCAGTGCTTCGAGGGAACCAAGGAGGAGCTGTGCAGAACAGTCAATACTCAGCCCTGCGTTTTTACGGCGGATCTTGCGGCTGCAAACGCTTTGGCTGAAAAGGGCATAAAGCCCGACTGCGTTGCAGGCTTTTCTCTCGGCGAAATAGCCGCTCTTGCTTTTTCGGGGATGCTTTCAAATGAGGAAGCTTTTAAGCTTGTCTGCATTCGCGGCGAGCTTATGGATAAGGCTGCAAACGAAAATCCCGGAGCAATGGCAGCGGTATTAAAGCTGACTCCGCAGAAGGTGGAGGAGATTTGCTCTCGATTTGACAAAACTTATCCGGTAAACTACAATTCCCCCGCCCAGACGGTTGTCGCAACCACCAAGGAAAACGCAGACAGATTTTGTGAGGCCGTTAAAAATGAAGGCGGCAGGTCAACGCTTTTGGCGGTGAGCGGAGCGTTCCATTCTCCGTTTATGGCTGATGCCGCAAAGGGATTGGGAGAATATCTTGAGGACGTTGAGTTCTCTCAGCCCGAAATCCAAATTTATTCCGACTGCACCGCTCAGCCGTATTCGGGCGATTACAAGGCTCTTGTAAGGGCGCAGGTAGAAAACCCGGTAAGATGGCAGACTATAGTTGAAAATATGATAAACGACGGCGTTGACACGTTCATCGAGGTCGGCGTAGGCAAAACGCTTACGGGACTTATCAAAAGGATAAGCTCCGAGATTAAGGCCTTTAAGGTTGAAACACCGTCGGATATAGAAGCGCTTGAGCTGTAATTTTGTCGGCGCCCGTCATAATCGGGCTGTCAGACTGATTTATTTGATTGCATTTCCCCTAAAAATAATCGGAGGTTACATACATTATGAGATTTGAAAACAAAACTGCCGTTATAACGGGCGGCTCCAGAGGCATAGGTCTTGCCATTGCAAAAAGACTTGCAAGCGAGGGCGCAAACATAGCTATTCTCTATGTGGGCGACGAAAGCGAGGGCATAAACGCCAAGGAGGAGCTTTTGCAGTACGGCACAAAGGTTGAACAGTATTTTTGCGATGTTTCCGACTTTGAGGCTTCAAAGCAGGTTGTGGATACGGTTATCGAGAAATTCGGAGGAATTGATATCCTTATAAACAACGCCGGAATAACCCGTGACAAGCTTGTTTTGAATATGGATGAAAAGGACTTTGACGCTGTAATCGGCGTAAACCTAAAGGGCACGTTTAATATGATTAAGCACACCTACAAGCACTTTATGAAGAAACGCAGCGGCAGAATAGTAAGCACTGCTTCCATTGTCGGACTCAACGGCAATGCGGGTCAGGCTAATTATTCCGCTTCAAAGGCAGGCATTATCGGACTTACCAAGTCGGTTGCCAAGGAGCTTGCAGGCAGAGGCGTTACGGCTAACGCCGTGGCTCCCGGATATATAGGAACCGATATGACAAATGTGCTGTCGGACAAGGTGAAGGACGCTATGAAGGCTCAGATTCCCGCAAAGCATATAGGCACTCCGGAGGATGTTGCAAATGTTGTTGCTTTTCTCTGCTCGGATGACGCCGCTTATGTAACGGGCGAGGTTATCAGAGTTGACGGCGGACTTGCAATGTAATCGGAGGTAAATATGAGCAGAAGAGTAGTAGTAACGGGACTCGGAGCAATAAGCCCGGTGGGCAATGATGTTCCCACAATGTGGAAAAACCTTGTTGACGGAGTTTGCGGCATTGAAACAATAACCGAATTTGACACAAGCGAGCTTAAGGTGCATATTGCCGGAACGGTAAAGGACTTTGAGCCTGAAAAATATATTGAAAAGCGCGAGGTAAGAAAGCTTGACCTCTACACCCAGTATGCAATAGCGGCTGCTCAGCAGGCTGTGGACGACAGCGGTATTCTCGGCAAAATTGACGAGAACCGCTTCGGCGTTTACATCGGCGCGGGAATCGGCGGACTTCACACATTTTAAAAAAACACGGTTCATTTGGAAACGGCGGTACCCAAAAAGGTTTCACCGTTCTTTATCCCGATGATGATAGGCAACATAGCAACGGGAAATGTGGCAATCCGCTTTAACGCAAAGGGCGCTTCGCTCTCTGTTATGAGCGCCTGCGCAACGGGCACAAACTCAATAGGCGAGGCATTCCACGCAGTTAAGGACGGCTATGCGGACGCTATTATAGCAGGCGGTGCGGAAGCGGTTATTGCTCCGCTCACCATTGCAGGCTTTCAGAATATGAAGGCGCTTTCCACAAGCGACAATCCCAAGACGGCGTCACGTCCGTTTGACAAGGACAGAGATGGCTTTGTTATGGGAGAGGGCGCAGGTATGCTCATTTTTGAGGAATACGAGCATGCAAAGGCAAGGGGCGCCAAGATTTACGCCGAGCTTTCCGGCTACGGCAACACCTGTGACGCGCACCACGTTACGGCTCCCGACCCGGAGGGCGCAGGGCTTGCAAGAGCAATCAAAATTGCCTTTGAAGAGGCAGAAGTTGCCGATGATGCTCAGATTTATATCAACGCTCACGGTACCAGCACGCATCTTAACGACCTTACCGAAACCATGGCTATTAAAACGGCTCTTGGCGAAAAGGCATATGACGCAAATATCAGCTCAACCAAGTCAATGACGGGACATATGCTCGGCGCAACGGGCGCAGTTGAAGCAATCGCCGCTGTTATGGCTCTTAACGACGGAATTATCCCGCCGACAATCAACCTTGACGAGCCCGACGAGGGACTTGACCTTAACTATACACCCAACAAGGCTGTTAAGCGTGACGTCAATGTTGCCGCTTCCACAAACCTCGGATTCGGCGGTCACGACGCCTGCATTGTATTTAATAAGATTTAACCGAAAGGGGCGTTAATATGTACAGCTTAGAAGAAATCAAAGGATTTATCACAATTCTCGAAGAGTCCTCCCTTTCAGTCCTTGAGCTTCAAAAGGAGGACGGCTCAAAAATTCGCCTTGAAAAGCCTCAGACCGTTTCACAGCTTGTAAGCACGGTACCGGTTGCAGGCGCCGCAGCAGCGGCTCCCGCGGCAGCACCTCAAAGTGCCCCGCAGCCTGCGGCAGCTGACAGCGGAAGAGCAATAAAGGCTCCCATTGTCGGTGTGTTCTATGCCGCTCCGTCGCCCGAAAGCGAAGCCTATGTTTCAGTCGGCAAAAAGGTTAAAAAGGGCGACACGGTCTGCATTATTGAAGCAATGAAATGTATGAATGAGATCCAGGCGGAGGAGGACGGAGAAATTGTCGAAGTCCTCGTAAACAACGGCGACCTTGTTGAATACGGTCAGCCCTTGTTTAAGATTAAGTAACCGCAGATACAGAGGTATAAATTATGAATCAGGAAGAGATTAAAAAAATCCTGCCGCACCGTGACAATATGCTCCTTGTTGAAGAGGCTGAGAGCATTGACGAAAACACGGCAAAGGGCAGATATACAATTAAGGGCGATGAGTTTTTCCTTCAGGGACATTTTCCGGGCAATCCCGTTGTTCCGGGAGTTATTCTCTGCGAAATGATGGGTCAGGCAAGCTGCTGTCTGCTTGCGGACAAGGTTAAAAACTGCACTCCGTACTTTACCAAAATGAACAATGTCAAGTTCAAAAGCCCCGTAAAGCCCGGAGATACGCTTGAAAGCGTATGCACCCTCACAAAGAGCAGAGGCGCTTTTTATTTCATTGATGCAAAGGGCTGTGTTGACGGAAAGCTCAGTGTAAGCGCAGAGCTTTCGTTTGCGCTGATTGAAAATAAATAAGCCGAAAAGGGCAGCGTACGGCTGACGCCGTAACTCGGGGCAAGCCTCTTATTTGATACTTTTGGAAGTGAAATAATGTTTTCTAAAATTCTTATAGCCAACCGTGGCGAAATTGCAGTCAGAATTATTCGTGCCTGCCGGGAAATGGGAATAAGCACGGTAGCGATTTGTTCCGAAGCCGACAAGGACGCAATGCACGTTCAGCTTGCAGACGAAAGCTACTGCGTGGGCGGAAGCCGTGTTGCCGACAGCTATCTCAACGTGCCTGCAATTCTTACCGTGGCGGTTGAAAGCGGCGCTCAGGCTATACATCCGGGCTACGGACTTTTGTCCGAGAACGCAAAATTTGTTTCGCTGTGCGAGCAGTGCAATATCAATTTCATAGGGCCTTCATCGGATATGATAAAGCTTCTCGGCGATAAGGACAACGCGCGCAAAACAATGCGTGCGGCAGGCGTTCCGGTTACTCCGGGCTGCGACATAGTCGAGGATGTTGAGCAGGCTAAGCAGGAGGCTGAAAAAATCGGCTTTCCGCTGCTTATCAAGGCGCGCTCGGGCGGCGGCGGAAAGGGAATACGCAAGGTTGAGTCTATGGAAAGCTTTGAAGAGTCATTCCTTGCCGCTTCAAGCGAGGCTCAGTCCGCTTTCGGCGACGGAGCCTGTTATCTTGAACGCTTTATTCATCCGGTAAAGCATATTGAAATGCAGCTTTTGTGCGACAAATACGGCAATGTTATCTGCCTCGGAGAGAGAGAATGCTCCGTTCAGCGCAAAAATCAAAAGATGATTGAGGAAAGCCCCAGTCCGGCGCTCGACGAAAAAACCCGCAAGCTTATGATGGCTGCGGCTGTAAAGGCTGCAAAGGCGGTCGATTACGTCAATGCCGGCACGGGTGAGTTCCTGCTTGACCGTGATAATAATTTCTATTTTATGGAAATGAATACCCGTTTGCAGGTTGAGCACGGCGTTACCGAGATGGTAACGGGACTTGATATTGTTCAGTGGCAGATAAGAATTGCCGCAGGGGCAAAGCTGCTGCGTACGCAGGACAGTATTTTTACGCACGGAAATGTAATAGAATGTCGAATCAATGCCGAAAATCCCGAAAAGGGCTTTCGTCCGAGCTGCGGCAGGATAACAAGATTACATACGCCGGGCGGTTCGTTTGTGCGTTTTGATACCGCAATTTATCAGGATTATTTTGTTCCGCCGTATTACGACTCGATGATAGGCAAGCTTATTGTGCAGGGCAGAAACCGTGCCGAGGCAATAAGAAAGATGAAAATGGCGCTTTCCGAGCTTACTATTGACGGAATTGACATCAACTGCGATTTGCTTGCGGAGATTTTGTCCGACGAGCAGTTCGTCAGCGGTGAATATACAACAGACTTTATGGCTGAGTTTGAAGAAAAGCACAAAAACGGAGGGGAGTAAAAATGGATTTATTTTCTTTTAAAAAACCTAAAAACGAGCTTGAATCCGCTCCCGAGGAGTATCAAAATACTCCGTTTATCCCCGAAGAGATGTGGATAAAGTGCCCCAAATGCAACACAATGATTTTGACTACGGATATGGAGGAAAATCTGCATATTTGCACAAAATGCGGCCACCACTTCAGAATGAACGCAAAGCAGAGAATCAGGACGCTTGCCGACGAGGATACCTTTGTCGAGTATGATTCCGATATTGAAAGCACACACATCCTCGATTTTCCCGGCTATGACAAAAAGCTTGAAAAGGCAAGGGAAAAGGGCTCCAAGGAGTCGGTTATCTGCGGCGAATGTAAAATAGGCGGAGTTGATACCGTTATGTGCGTTATGGATTCCGGCTTTATGATGGGCAGTATGGGTACCGTCACCGGCGAAAAAATTACCCGTGCCTTTGAATACGCAACCGAAAAGGAGCTTCCCGTGATTGTCTGCACGGTATCGGGCGGCGCCAGAATGCAGGAGGGCATAATGTCGCTTATGCAGATGGCTAAAACCTCGGGAGCGGTAAAACGTCACAGCGATGCCGGTCAGCTGTATATAACCGTGCTTACCGACCCCACCACAGGCGGCGTTACGGCTTCCTTTGCCATGGAGGGCGATATAATCCTTGCGGAGCCGGATACGCTTGTTGCGTTTGCAGGCCCCAGAGTTATTGAGCAGACTATACGCCAGAAGCTTCCCAAGGATTTTCAAACCTCGGAATTTGTTTTGCAAAAGGGCTTTGTTGATGCGGTAGTCAGCAGAAGCAAATTGAAATCAACACTTGAAAAGCTGCTGAGAATACACGGCTACGGCGGGGAGGTGTCGGCACAATGACGGCTTATGAAAAGGTACTTGCGGCACGAGATGCAAAAAAGCTGACAACTGTGGACTACATCTCCCATATGTTCGGAGAAAGCTTTTTTGAGCTGCACGGCGACAGACGTTATGCGGACGACAAGGCGGTTATAGCAGGACTTGCTATGCTGTACGACACTCCGGTTACGGTTATCGGACTTGAAAAGGGAAGAAACACCAAGGAGCGTATGGAGCGCAATTTCGGTCAGGCTCATCCCGAGGGCTATCGAAAGGCGCTCAGACTGATGAAGCAGGCGGAAAAATTCCACCGCCCCGTTCTTTGCTTTGTTGACACAAGCGGAGCATATCCCGGAATCGGCGCAGAGGAGCGCGGACAGGGACAGGCGATTGCCGAGAACATTATGGAGATGATGACCCTTAAAACCCCGATTTTGACTGTCTTAATCGGAGAGGGCGGCAGCGGCGGAGCCCTTGCGCTTGCGGTAGCCGACGAGGTGTGGATGATGGAAAATTCCGTTTATTCCGTAATTTCTCCGGAGGGCTGCGCTTCCATACTTTGGAAGGACAGCACAAAGGCGCCTCAGGCGGCTGAAGCGCTGAAAATGACCGCACAGGATTTGTTTGACCTCGGTGTGGTTGAGCGTATTATTCGTCAGCCGGGCGCAGACGATACGGCGATGTTCGAGAGCCTGAAGCTGCTTATCAGCCGAACGCTTGAAAAAAATCTTGCGCTGTCTGCCGATGAGCTTACCGAGGCTCGCTATGAGCGCTTCCGCAAAATCGGCTGTCCGCAGGAAAACAAATGATTTGAGCCGCTTTTGCGCCTGACCTTGAGGGTCGGCAATAGCTTTATTCAAGATTTTTGAAATTCAAACAAAAAAATTTCAGGCTGTTTTGCAAGTGAGTAAAACAGCCTTTTGTACAGCGATTTTTCAATATTGTGCAAACAACTTGTTTATGTTTTACCATAAAACAAAAATACTGCGATTTATAACACTTAAAAGAGTGCCATATCATTATTTTGCATTCAAATATTTGTTTGCTGACAAAAAATGACGATTGTTATATAATATATCCGAAGTCAGCGTTTGCCGAAAGGGCAAAAAGCTACTTTAAATTTTTGAAGAGGAAAGAGGTAAGTAAAATGAAAATCACTGAGGTAAAGAAATTCCTGGCTGCACTTTTGGCTGTTACAATGATGATGGCTACAATCGCAGTTCCCGCTTTTGCAAGTGAGCTTACTGCAGCAAACGTTGCAAGTGCCGATGAGGCAACCGCCGATGAGGCTACTGCTGATGAGGCTACTGCCGATGAAGCTACTCCCGACGAACCCGTTTTGGTTTACGGTGATGTTGACCTCGACGGCGTAGTTACAGTTGCCGACGTTACTTTGGTTCAGAAGGCTTCTGCTTTGCTTGTAACCCTTACAGACGAGCAGACTGTTCTTGCAGATGTAAACGGTGACGGCAGAGTTTCTGTATTGGATGCAACCTGTATTCAGAAGTGTTATAGGCGGATATTCCGACACAGGCTTAACAGGAACAGTTTACGGCGCTTAATCGACGTACTTAGTTCAAAATTAACGACCGAGCAGGTTTTAGCTTGCTCGGCCGTTTTTTGTGTTTTTCATTTTTTGTTCGGAGCGGTTCCGCTCACGCAATTTTGCGCCGCAGTGATTGCGGCTTAAGCTGTCGGCAAACGTCAGTCCGCTTCATCGGGAGTGCAGGACGATAAGTCTATGTTGTAATAAATCGAAAACCAGTCGTCGTAAGAGGAGCTGCCGACGGGCTGAAAGCTGATGTCCAGCTCAACGCTTTTAAGCTCTTCATTGGTTGCCGTGACTGCATAAACGGTAATGTCCTTGGATTCGCCCTTTGGAATTTCATATAGCTTTTCCGTGTCGTAATCGTAAAGTACCTGAGCTTCCCCATAGTCGTCATACAGATAAACGTCGTAAATGTTGAATTTGACGTCGCTGTCGGTATTGTTCGTTATTCTGTAGGTAAAGGCGTATTTTCGGCATACGTGCAGCAGCGAGCCGTCCGAGTTAATTCCAAGCTCGATGCTTTCGCAGTCTATGCTGTCAAGCAGTGTGATCTCACCGAGCGTTGTAGAGGCGGTTTCGCCGATATCATAAACCCTGTAATCATTGTAAAAATCATCGTCATCATCATAAACCAAATCGTAGTCAACGTCGGGCGAGTCGAAAAGCAGCGGGGATAAAACGCTTACGGCAATTCCGGCGATAATGACAAATGCAACGATACATATCAGAACAATCTTCCAGGTTTTTTGTCCTTTTTGACTTTCTGTTCGGGGAAATCCGCAGCAGTGTACCGCGCGGAATCAGGAGCAGACGGAGCCGTGTTAAACTGTGTATAAGGCTGTTGGTTCGGCTGAGCCTGCTGCACGGGTTGATTTTCACCTGTCGGTTGCGGAGTCTGCCGTTCGGGCTGATTTTCGCCTATCGGTTGCGGAGCCTGCTGCACGGGTTGATTTTCACCTGTCGGCGGCTGAGCCTGCCGGTTGCTCTGATTTAAATACGGGTTGCTTTGCTGTTCCTCACCTTGAAGCGGAAAGGCAGTGCCGCACATCGGGCAAAATTTGGTTTCGCTCTCAAACCCGCAATTCGGGCATTTCATATAAGCACATCCTGTCATATAGTGTTTTCAACTTAATTCTACCTTAACAGACTTTAAATGTCAACAAATTTTGCGGTAATCCGGTATTCGCAAAAAAATTTAAAAAAAGTATTGACAAGCGGTCATAGATATAGTATTATTTAATTGTACTAATTATATTCATACAATATAAACAGTGCAATTACGAAAGGAGGACGACATATGTTTCAGCTGAACTTTGCTTCACGTACACCGATTTACGAGCAGCTTTATTTTGAGGTTGTCAAGCTGGCGTCGGCGGGTGTTTTAAAGCCGGGCGACAAGCTTCCACCCGTGCGCACCCTTGCAACTCAGCTCGGAGTAAATCCCAACACTGTTGCAAAGGCATACAAAATTCTTGAAAGCGACGGATACATTTGTTCGGTTGTCGGCAAGGGAAGCTTTTTGTCCGACAAGCTGTCCGAAATCACGGCGCAGAAATTTATGGCTCTTGAGGAAGTAAAAAAATCTGCCGTAAACGCCTTTAAGCTCGGACTGAGCGAGGAGGAAATAATTGAAAAAGTTAAAAATTCAATCGAAGGAGGGAATGGAAATGATTGAAATTAAAAATCTTACGAAAAAATTTGACAGTGTTACCGCCGTCAACAATATGAGTCTTGCGATAAATGACGGCTCGGTTCTGGGCCTTGTGGGCAGCAACGGAAGCGGCAAATCCACGCTTTTGAGGCTTATGTCGGGAGTATATGATGCAGATTCGGGCGAAATACGCATAAACGGCATAACTATCACCGAATGTCCCGAGGCAAAGGGAGAATGCTTTTTTATTCCCGATTTTCCGTTTTTTACAACAACAGCACGATAAACAATATGGCTTTTCTCTATAAAAGCATCTATCCGAACTGGAGTCAATCCGAGTTTTACCGCTACTGCTCAATGTTTCCGATTGAGCGTGACGCCAAAATCATAAATATGTCAAAGGGAATGCAGCGTCAGGCAGCGCTGATACTTGCACTTTCAACCTGTCCGAGGTATCTTTTCCTTGACGAAATCTTTGACGGGCTTGATCCGGTTGTTCGTCAGCTTTTAAAGAGAATTTTGATTGACGGCGTTGTGCAGAATAATATGACGGTAATCATCGCTTCTCACAATTTGCGTGAGCTTGAGGATTTGTGCGACAGAATTTGTCTTATGCACCGCGGGCTGATGCTTATGGAGCGGGAGATTGACGCCCTGAGGCTCAATCTGCGCAAGGTTCAGGTTGCGTTTACTCAGGTTCCAGAGGATACGGAGCTGTTTGAGAAAATAAACGTGGTCAACCTTTGGAAAAACGGCAATATTTTTAACATTACAATAAGAGGAACGGAAGAGGAGTTTATGCCTAAGCTCAATGCGCTTAATCCGGCTTACATCTCCGCAATGCCGCTTACTCTTGAAGAAATATTTATTTGTGAAATGGGGGCAGCAGGCTATGACGTCAACAGCATCCTTTAAAGAAAAAATTCAAACAGGCGTTTTCGATTTTCAAGTGGGAACTAAAGTCCTGTGCGGGAACGCTTACGGTATACAGCATACTGGCAGCTGCGGCAATAGTTGTTTTGCTTACGGTTTATCTTGTAACGCTCGCCAATACTTCAAACGCAAACGCGCTTGCAGATTCAAGCGGCATCTATTCAAGCTTTTTGTATATATTCTCGGATTACGAGTCTGACACAACAGCGGCTGCGCTGACTGCGTTTCAGTATGCAGCGGGCGGCGTTATAGAGATACTTACGGTAGTGTTTACCGTTTTTTATACGATTAGAATATTTGCGTATCTGCACAACAAAAGGCAGGAGGATTTGTACGGCTCACTGTCAATAGGCAAGGCGACTCTTTACTTTACCAAGGCGGCTTCCGCATTTATATTCTCCATTGTTCCGTCCTTGTTCTTTACAGGCGTTATATCCGTTATTTCGGTTTGCTTCGGTGTGCCGACCGCAGAAATAATTGCGCAAAATTATGTAAACCTGACCATCGGCGCTCTTGCATGCGTGACCGCCTACGGATTGATTTCAATTTGCTGCGGAACCACCTTTAACTCGGTTATAATGTTCATTGCGCTGTGCATTTCCTATCCGGTTTCAATTTCCTTTGTAAAGGGCGTTGTAAAGGCGTTTTTCACGGGCTTTGACTCATCCGTGTTCTCGGAGGGAGTTATTTCGAGCCTGCTCAATCCGATTGCAGCCTACAGCTCATACGGAAGTCTGAAATTTATATATTGGATTTTCTTCAGCGCCGTCTGCATTGTTGTTTCGGCGTTTTTGATGAAGAGAAGAAAAGCCGAGCGTGCGCAGACCTCGTTTGCATATTATCTGCCGTGCCACATTATAAAAATCCTTGTTTCCTTTATTTTCGGAATGTTCCTCGGTATGATTTTCGGCTCCTTAAATGTGTTCGGCTACGGCTATGCAGGCTTTGTGTTCGGCTTTATTCTCGGCAGCGCTGTCGCCTTTGTTATCAGTCACCTGCTGTTCTACAAAAGCTTTTCCAAGCTGTTAAAAACCTCAATCTCACTTGCAGGACTTATTGTTGTAGTGATTGCAGGCGTGGCTGTGTGCAACTTTGATGTGTTCGGCTACAATGATTACATTCCCTCGTCGGATGATGTTGCAAGCGCCGGATATATTGACGGCACGGGATGTTATTTTGACAATAACGCAAGCTCCGTTATCGCTGCCTCCGCCGACGATTTTGACAGCGAGGAGGACATTGAAGATATAATTGCAATTCAAAACAGCGCTCTTGAACTTACCGACTTTGATTCAAGAGAAAAATTTTCAATGATATTCAATGAGATGCTTTACGGCTACGAGCCGTCCGAAAGCTACTGCATTACCTATAAGCTCAACAGCGGAAAAACCGTGACGAGAATGTATTCCTACTCGGATATATACTACAGTGAGGACTATGACACGGATGTTTATTATGACGATTCGGACAGCCTCGATAAAGAGGATCCGCTGACCGTTGATACCGAGTTCACAAAGAAAATTTCGCAGTTCATTGGCTGCTCAGCCGACGTTACAAGCAAAAAGACCTATGTTGAAAACTACAACTGTGTGTTTACCGCTCCGCAAAGTCTTGTGTATATGTGCAGTGTAACAGGTACTACGGACGATAATACGACGGGATCAAATAATTATATCGACAGGTATACTTCCTCAGTCGATAAGGAGGATTACGCTAACCTTGAGAAAATTCGTGAAGCCTTTTTAAAGGACTTCAGCGCCGATACCGAAAAAACGGATATTGTGCTTTACGGTATAATTAACGATGTGTATTCCGACGAGCTGTACGATTATTCCGATGATACGTACATTTATGATTTCGATTATGTCAAGGAGCTTTATCCCGATGTTGTCTGTGAGATTTACTTAGATTTTGAGGATGACTACGCTGACGAGTACTTCTATTCATACGAAAGCTATTATATCCCCTCAACCTATACCAACACGATAAAGGCTTTGCAGGATGCAGGAATTTTGAATGACGACCTCTCTTTAAACGCCGCATATTAAGCTCCGCTGATTAAGCCCGAGGCTTGCTTAAGCGGAAGCCCTTTGTACGGTGAAATCTAAAGCGCGCCTGTCGATTAACGGCAGGCGCCTTGCTTTGCTGTCGGGTGTTTTTATTCACACGGCAATAAATTCACTTTATTTTACGATGTTTACTTTTTTAAAAAAGTGTAGTATACTGTTTTCAGATGGTATTTGCGAGAAACCATACCGTACTCAATATTTATTTCTTAACCTCATATGTCAAAGGTCGTATTTCCTGTAAAACGGCACTTTATTCGACCTGCGGGGCTTTTTGAAATACAAAATATTCTGTTACTGTAAGGAGCTGATGCCATATTTTCAAAAGGGAAAATATGGTATTTTTATTTGCTGTCCGCAAAATTTTTCGGAGATGATTTTATGAAAAACACAGTAACAACCTTTTTGCAGGCAAAGCAGGAGGGCAAAAAGCTTTCAATGCTCACCGCCTATGACTATTCAACCGCCAAGCTCATCAATGACTCGGGCGTCAACGCAATCCTTGTGGGCGATTCCCTCGGCAATGTAATCCTCGGATATGAGGACACGGTATCTGTCACAATGGAGGATATGATTCACCACGGAAGAGCTGTTTCAAAGGGCGCAAAGGACGCTCTTTTGGTTATAGATATGCCGTTTATGTCGTACCAGACTTCGGTTTACGATGCTGTAAAAAATGCGGGACGGCTTATGAAAGAGGGACGTGCAAATGCCGTCAAGCTTGAGGGCGGCAGAAAAATCTGCCCTCAGGTTGAAGCTGTAGTTTCAGCCGGAATACCCGTTATGGGACACCTCGGGCTTACTCCGCAGTCAATCAACGCCCTCGGCGGTCACAAGGTACAAGGCAAAACCGAGCAGTCCGCAAGGCAGCTCATTGATGATGCTCTTGCGCTTGAAAAAGCCGGAGCCTTCGCAGTGGTGCTTGAATGTGTGCCCGCAAGCTTAGCGGAGTTCATTTCAAAAAAGCTGACCGTTCCCACAATCGGAATCGGCGCAGGCGCAGGCTGCGACGGTCAGGTGCTTGTATATCAGGATATGCTGGGAATGTTCTCGGACTATGTTCCCAAATTTGTAAAGCAATTTGCAAATGTCGGGGAAATTATGGCAAAGGCCTTTGCGGACTATGACAGCGAGGTCAAGTCGGGCGCTTTTCCGACAGAGGATAAATCGTATTCAATAGATGAAGCGGTGATGGATAAAATAAAAGCCGATTTCGCCGACTGATTGAGGGAGGGATTTTTATGATAAAAATTACAACTGCGGCAGAAGAAACGAGAGAAGTAATTACCGAATGGAAAAGGCAGGGCCTCAGCGTGGGCTTTGTTCCCACAATGGGCTTTCTGCACGAGGGACACAAAAGCCTTATTGATAAGGCGGCAAAGGATAACGACAGGGTGGCTGTAAGCGTGTTTGTAAATCCCATGCAGTTTTCTCCCAACGAGGATTTGGATAAATATCCCAGAGATTTTGCAGCCGATACAAAATTATGCGAGGAAAGCGGAGCGGACTTAATCTTTCACCCCACGCCCGAGGAATTGTACCCCGACGGCTTTTGCTCATTTGTTGATATGACGGGGCCCACAGCAGAGCTGTGCGGCAAGAGCAGACCGATACACTTCAGGGGCGTATGCACCGTTGTAAACAAGCTTTTTAATATAATTCAGCCCGACAGAGCGTATTTCGGTCAAAAGGATGCCCAGCAGCTTGCCGTTATCCGCAGAATGGTAAAGGATTTGAATATGCCGGTTGAGGTTATCGGCTGCCCGATTATCCGTGAGGCAGACGGTCTTGCAAAAAGCTCAAGGAACAAGTATCTCAGCGAGGACGAGAGAAAAGCGGCGCTGATTCTCAGCAAGACAATTTTTATGGGCGAGAAAATGCTCAAAAACGGCGAAAAAAGCATAAGCGCTTTGCTTGAAGCTATGAGAAAGAACATAGAAGCTGAGCCGCTTGCAAAAATTGATTATGTTGATGCGGTTGATGCCGACAGCATACGGAAAATTGATGCCGTACAGGGCAGAGTCCTTGTGGCAATCGCAGTATATATCGGCAAAACAAGGCTGATAGACAACTTCATTTTTGAAGCGTAAATTTACGGGAATGGTGATATAATGCTTAGAAATATGCTGAAGGGAAAAATCCACCGTGCTTCGGTTGTACAGGCGGAGCTTGATTATGTAGGCTCCATCACCGTTGACGAGGAGCTGCTTGAGCTTTCCGATATATGCGAATACGAGC
>JAJQDK010000093.1:5171-22381 GCA_021202245.1 Clostridiales bacterium | reverse complement strand
ATCCGAGATTATCATAAAAAGAAACATTTGCATTTTCGGCACGGTGATGATAAACCGTCTTGTTTTCGGCAATAAGCAGGTTTGATATGTACTTGACGGTTTCAGAGCCGTAACCCTGCTTTCTGTAATCCGGGTCACACGCAACCGCGCCCAAAACCGCGCCATTGCTACTCTCTGCAACGGTCATTGCAACAGATGTCAGTCTGCTGTCCTTTCTCAGTCCGCAAATTCTCATAGTTTTGTGTCTGAGCTTATGGTTTACATCAACGTAAAAATCGTCAAATTCGGGAGGCGTAAAATTTTCGTCGGCACATTTTACAATGAGCTCATAAGCTTCTTTAATATCGGGTGCGACAAAATCTGCGCTGATATTGCCGATTTCAAACGGAGAGGATTTCATAAGCACGGCGCCGTAAGTAACCCTGTCCGGATACAAATCAAGCTTGTAATCGGCATTGCAGATAACGCTTGATACACCTGCAACACGCATAAACGATGATACCTCGTCAATATTGCTTTCCGAAGTCAAAAAAAGAATAAAATCCGTGCCGCTGCGAGCTACAGCGCCTGTGCATTTTCCGCTAAAATCATCGGTAATCATCCAATAGTCAACAAAGGGCAGTCCGAGGGCGTAGCAGTTATAGAGCGATATTATTCTGCATGCAAACGGATCGTTATCGGAAATATTGTCTACAGAGCTTATAAAATCGTTAATTTCACTTACTGAAATAATCATTTTGAGTTACCTTTCATAAAGACATCCCGACGCAATTTCATTTGCAAGCTCAGCGGTAAGCTTGAGCACGCTCTCACAGTCGGATTTGCTGACTATGCAGGACGGAGCATGTAAGTATCTGCAGGCAAGCAATATTGCCAAAGTTCTGACTCCGCATCTGCTTTGATGAATTGCTCCGGCATCGTTTCCGCCGGCAACCGCTCTTTTATACTGTGCCTTTACTCCTGCTCTTTCGGCGCACTCAAAGGCTTTTTTTACCATTTCTCTGTCGTATACGGTACGTCTGTCCATTACGGATATAACGGCGCCTTTTGAAAGATTGCACACCTGCTTTGTTTCGTCGACCTCCGGTATGTCCGCCGCTGTTGTGGTTTCAATTACCAATGCAAAATCGGGATTAACATTATATGCCGCTGTTTTTGAGCCTCTTAATCCTACTTCCTCCTGCACGGTAAATACAAAGTCAGTATCATAGGGCAGATCGCTTTTTATCAGGCTGATAAGCACATAACACCCGAACCTGTCGTCAAGCGCTTTTGCTTTTAATGAAGTTGAACCAGCTTCAAAATCTGAAACAAAATTTATGCTGTCACCGTATGAAACATATTCTAAAGCTTCATCCCGGCTGACGGCGCCGATGTCAATATACATTTCATTCAGCTTCATAATTGAAGCGCCTTCATCGCCCTTGCAAAGATGAATCGGCTCAATTCCGACAACTCCGTTTATTTTTTTCTGCCTATCGTAATCTGCTTGCCGGGAATAACCCTTCTGTCAATTCCGCCTACCTCGTCAAATTTAATATAGCCGTCCGAGGTTATATCCGTTACCATAAAGCCGACCTCGTCCATATGCGCTGAAATCATAAGCCTGCATTGCGCCCTATTTTTTCCGTTTTTATGAACAATAAGATTGCCGAGATTATCAACCTTAATTTCAGCCGCATAATCTTTTATTTCATTGATAATGAGATTGCGGACCTCGGACTCATCTCCGGAAATTCCGCTGCACTGGCAAAGCCTTTCAAGCAATTCATAATCAATCATCAAAAGCACCTCCGCACTTAATGTACTCGGCAATCAATTTTGCCGTATTTTCAACATCACTTATTGAAATAACCTCGTTGGGAGTGTGCATATTCCTTTGCGGTATTGAAACAACCGATGATTTTACGCCGCATTTTGCGGTTGAAATGCTGTCGGCATCGGTGCCGGTCAGTCCTGAAATCGGCTCAAGCTGATAAGGAATACCGTTTTCTTTTGCAAGCTCTGTAAGCTTGTCGCTCATTTGCCTGTTTAATACGGAAGAAAGGCAAATCATAGGACCCTTTGAAAGAGCAATTTGCGAATACTGTCCCGAAATATCGGGCTGAGAAGCAAAGCTGACATCAACAGCTATCGCTTCATCCGGAGAAACAAAAAACGCTCCTGTTTTTGCGCCGGTTTCAAAGGTTTCTTCCTGAACACTGAGCAAAATTACAACCCTGTACTTTAAATTTTTGCATTGACTGATGATTTCCGCACATTTAATCAGCGCGGCAACCCCGCACCTGTTGTCAAGGCAGACAGAGCATATTCTGTCGTTAAGCAACATTCTCGGTTTGCTTTTAAAGGTAAACAGGTCCCCGATTGAAATTAAGGAAGCTGCTTCATCATACGACATGCCGAAATCTACCCAGGTTTTGCTCAAGGGCACAATCTTATCCTCTTTGCCGTCTGAGAGATGAGGCGGCATACAGCATATTACGCCTGTAATTTCCGGATTGCTCTGCAAAACCACCTCGGTATCCTGCAAGGTGCGGATATCAATGCCCCCGCACTTGTCAACCTTTACAAAGCCGTCCTTGTTTATGTCTGTAACCATAAGTCCTATTCTGTCAATGTGGGCGTCAAGCAGAATAGTTTTATCGGATTGCAAATTACCGGCAAAGGCGTACAAATTTCCGTTGCAGTCCGTTTTAACCTCGGCATAGCTATCCAAGTATTTTTTTGCAAGATTAACGGCAGGCTCTTCACTCCCCGATACTCCGCAGACACTGCAAAGCTCAAAAATTAAATCCTTAATTTTCATATACATTCTTTACTTTAAAGCCTTGACTAACGACTTAAAGTGGTTACCTCTTTCCTCAAAGTTTTTGTAGAGTCCGAAGCTTGCGCTTGCAGGCGAGAGCGACACTATATCTCCGCTTTCCGCTCTTTGGGCAGCTTCGGCAACGGCTTCCTCCATATTGCTTACATTAACTATTTCAATAGTATTTTCGTCGTAATTATCGGCGTTCTTTACCGCCGCTTCAATCTTGAGCGCCGTATCTCCGAGCAATATAAGAAGCTTAACCTTATCATTGATAACCGGTCCGAGCGGTTCATACGGAATATGCTTATCATAACCGCCGGCTATTATTATTATTTTTTCATCATAGAGAGAAAGCGTGCCCAGTGCCGTTCGTGTAGGACTTGATGCGATTGAGTCGTTATAATACCTAACACCGTTAAATTCACGTACAAATTCTGCTCTGTGCTCAACTCCGCCGAATGTTTTTACAACCGCTGCCATAGTTTCAACGTCAACTATTCCCCACACTGCGGAAATTGCGGCGAGATAGTTTTCTACGTTATGCATACCGGGGATTTTAATATCCTTAATATCCATTATTTTTGTAATTTTGCCGTAGTCTGAATAGCAAATTGCAGTTCCGTCAAGATAAGCGCCGTTATAAACTCTCTGTTTTGTGCTGAATTTCGCAAGCCTGCCTCTTACGCTGTCGGTGAAGCCGTCGGTAATTTCATTGTCAAGATTAAGAACCGATTTTGAAAAAGCATTCTGATGAAGAACAATATTCTTTTTGGAATCAATATACTCCTGCATATCCTTATGTATGTCAAGATGATTGGGAGCAAGATTGGTTACGACAGCAATGTCGGGACTTTTCCTCATAGAAATAAGTTGAAAGCTTGAAAGCTCAACAACCGCATAATCTTCGGCGTTAATTGCCTCTATCTCCGGCAGCAGGGGCTTTCCGATATTTCCGCCGAGATGAACATTCTTTCCGCTCGCCTTTAAAAACTCAGAAATAACGGTAGTGGTGGTAGTTTTTCCGTCGGAGCCTGTTACTGCGATTATTTTACAGGGGCACAAATCAAAAAAAACTTCCATTTCGGATGTAACCACTGCGCCGCCCTTGCGCAAGCTCACAAGCTCATCCTTATAAAACGGCGTACCAGGACTACGAAAAACTATATCGGCATTGATGTCCGACAAATAGCTTTCGCCGAGAACAAGCTCCGCGCCGTACTCCTTAGCCTTGAGCCCGTTTTCGCCTAAGTCCTCATAGCTTTTTCTGTCACAGGCTGCTACGCTTGCGCCCTTGTCGGAAAACAGCTTAATGAGAGGAAGATTGCTTGTACCGATTCCGATAAACGCCACCCTTTTGCCTTTAATGTCATCAAAAAATTGTTTTATAGCCACGCTCATTTAAATTCCCCTTTGTTTAAAGTTATTCTGTAATATTTATTACGGTCTTTTGAGCTTACCCGAAAGTATATTTTGTGCCATACCATATAATTATACCGACTAATTACAAAAATTTCAACTGTCGGATATGATATTGCAATAATAAATTTCAAATGGTACAATGTAAATCAGAATATATATCATATGCAAAAATTCAATAAATCCTAAAGGTGATAAAATGCTCTATGACTTTATTATTATAAATAAAGACGAAAAAATCCCTCTGTACCGGCAAATTTATTTTTCAATTAGAAATTCCATTGAAAACGGCAGCTTAAAAAAGGGCTCCAAGCTGCCGTCGATAAGACGGCTCAGCGATGATCTCAGCGTATCGAAAACTACGGTTACAGGAGCATATGAACAGCTTTGCGTTGAGGGATATATAAAAAACAAGCCGCAAAGCGGATATTATGTTGAAGCACATTTTGAAAACAAACCGAAAGCAGTGGATCTGCAATCCAACACGCCGACAAGCGTTAAAAGATATTTTGAATTTGATTTCAGCGGAAAAAGCATTGATGAAAGGGTCATTAACATAAACGAATGGAAAAAGTATGTTAAAGAGGTGCTTAATCAAAGCTATCTTCTCACATCCTACGGAGAGGCTCAGGGCGAGGAGGTTTTGAGAAAAGCACTGCAAAAATACAGCCTGGGCATACGAAGCGTGAATACAAATGAAAAAAATATAGTGGTAGGCGCAGGAACTCAGCCGCTGCTTAATATATTGTGTATGATTTCCGGAAAAGGAAAAAGGGTAGCTGTAGGGCACTCAAGCTATGTGCAATCGGAAATAATATTTAAAAGCTACGGTTACGAGGTCTGCTATTTTGACAGTGATGATTTCGGAGTAAGGATTGAATCGCTTAACGCCATAAAACCCAATATTGTTTTGATAAATCCTAATTTTACAAATAAAAGCGGAGCAAATATGCCTGTTACCAGAAGGCTGGAGCTTATTCAATGGGCAAAAGATAACAGCTCGTTAATCATTGAGGATGATTACAACGGAGAGCTCAGATACAGCACTCATCCGATGCCTTGCGTTCAAAATTATGACAGAGAAAACACCGTGTATCTCGGCTCATTTTCAAAGGTGCTTCTCCCCTCCGTTAGAATAAGCTATATGGTATTACCCGACATGCTGCTTGAAGAATACAACAAAATCAAGCCTATTATCAATCAAACTGCTTCAAAAACCGAGCAGACAGCGCTTGCAAGATATATAGATAACGGAAAAATAGACGTACATTTGCGGAAAGCCAGAAGAATTTATCTTGAGAAGAGTAAAATTATGCTTAACAGCGTCAAAGAATATTTTAAAGACAGCGCAAAAGTGACCTTTAACGAAACATCTCTTTATATCACACTGAAGGTAAACAAGGAAATAAACAGAGAAGAAATTGAAAAGGAGCTTTCGGAAAATTCCGTGTGCATAATGCCCTATAAAAACGAAAGCAATGTTTTCGGTCTGAGCTTTTCGGGAATACCGGAAAATAAAATACCGAGAGGAATACAAATTCTGAGCAAAATTATTTATTAAACCGGAGATAAGTTAATGTCGTCGACGATGATTGCAGCCGCCGCAGAAGCGAATGCTACTCAGGAGTTTGAGAGTATTATTTCCCTGCCTAAACTTTGAAAAAAGTCCGTTGCCTCTATGGGCGGCGGACTTTTTCGGCTTAGGTTAAAGCTAACAATCAAACAAAGCGATTGGTTTCGGGGTCATATTTGTAATCAACAGACTCAAGCTTCATTTTGATAGCTTCAGTATCAATATCAAGAGATTTTTCCAATTCTTCCAACGAGGGATAAAAATCTCTGAGCTGAGTATTTATATATGACAGTAAAATATAAGGGTCGTCAGGCAATGACATAAAAATTCTCCTTAAAGTAAAATAAATCTTCACTTGAATACACTCTGAATCATAGTATAGCAGTATAGGTCAACCGATAATATAGCTTAGGGCAAGCCCCTTATTTGAAAAATTACGGTTAAGGGGAATTATTATCGGTATATCGGCAACACTATTGCAAAGAGTAAAATTGAGGTGAAGGCTATGAAATATAAGAGCCTGCGGGATTTAATAAACAGCAGCAAAAGCACAAGAAAATATTTTCTCTCACTTCCGGTAAACATACAGCTGGATTTGCATAAGAATAATGATTATATACATTCCGCCGAGGATCTGCATATTCACGCCGACTTAGCCGAAAAGCAAAATCACGCAGTTGAAATAAGCGATTACTACGGATAAAGCAAGGCAAAATAAAAGCTGCCGCACGGCAAAGTCAAGGATGAAACGCCGTGTAACAGCAGAATTTAAAAGCTCATAAAAGCAAGGTGAATAGAAAATCCGAAAATGATAAGCCGTCCCCCTGCAATGAAGTATTATCTGACCCTATCCTCTCTGCCGAGGAGATAATCAACCGAAACCTCAAGAATATCGGCGAGAGCTACAAGCTCAACGTCGGTTACATATCTGATTTGACCTTCAAGCTTTGACAAACCGGAAGCGTTCATATCAACACCGTTTACCTGCAGCTGAGCCAAAAGCTCTTTTTGCTTCATACCCTTTTGCTTTCTGACAAGCTCAACACGATTACCTACTAAATTTCTATCCCCAAGCTCCTGCTTACGAAGTCTCATTTTTCATTCTCTCCAAACCATTTTAATTCTTTTATAAAATTCTTTTAAAACATTGTGATGTTATTATAATACTTTGAAAGAAAAAAAACAAGTCTTTTTTGTAAATAAATTTAAAAAAATGAAATTTTTTAGACGAATTAGTAACAAAGCAATAATAAATAGTCTATTTTGTAGTATTATTGAAATATTAAAAATTATTTTTTGTAAACTATTTACACAATTTATTTCTTCTGTGGAAAGATGTTAAGTTTGTTAAAAGTCGTAATTTCTGTTGTGGAAAAATGTTAGTTATGTTGAAAGTCGAATTATCAGCTAAAAGCTACAATTATTTACAGATTTGTAACCATATAAAAAAGCAGCCGGAATTTATCAGTCCGACTGCTTAAGCCTGTTGAATAATTTTAGATTTCCGCTATAACCTCTACTTCTACCAAAACGTCCTTGGGGAGCTGTTTTACGGCAACACAGGAGCGTGCCGGCTTTTCTGTAAAATATTTGCCGTACACAGCGTTAAATGCCGCAAAATCACCCATATCTTTTAAGAAGCATACGGTTTTGACTGCTTTTTCAAGCGAGCTTCCCGAAGCTTCCAGCACATTTTTAAGATTTGTGCAAACCTGCTCGGTCTGTGCTTCAATAGTATCAGCCTCGACATTACCGCTTGCGGGATTGATTGCAATCTGACCCGAAGTAAAAACAAGCCCGTTTACAACAACTGCCTGAGAATAAGGTCCGATAGCGTCGGGCGCATTTTTTGTATAAATCGTTTCCATTTTAATTTCCTCCGATAATATTAGTGAATTGAGCCGATCGACTCTGTTTGAATAAGGGGCTTTCCCTGCGTCATACCAATTTAAAGCCTGCATCGGTGAGAGCGGTTGAAATTTCACGAACGTGCTTGTAATTTCTTGTTTCAAGAACAATTCTAAGATAACAGCCGTTAACGTCCATTCCCTCACTTGCTCTCTCGTGATGAATTGAGATTACGTTTGCGCCTCTTTCGGCAATGATATTTGAAACGGCTACAAGCTGGCCGGGCTTATCCTGCAATTCAATGCAGAGAGTCTGCTGTCTGCCGGACATCAACAGTCCCCTCTTGATGACCCTTGAAAGGATTGTGACATCTATATTGCCGCCCGATACAACGCATACAACTTTTTTGCCTTTAATCGGGAGCTTGTCAAACATTACTGCGGCAAGTGGAGCTGCACCGGCTCCCTCGGCAATCATTTTTTGAGTTTCAATCAGCTCAAGTATTGCCGAAGCGATTTCATCGTCACTGACCGTTACTATATCGTCAACATATTTTTCTGTAAGCTCATATGTAAGCTCTCCGGGCTCTTTTACCTGAATACCGTCGGCGATAGTAGACACGCTGTCAAGATGTACGGGCGAGCCGTGCTTGAGGGACTCATACATTGACGGAGCGCCGTCCGCCTGAACACCGTATACCTTAATATTGGGATTAAGGCTTTTAATTGCATAGGCAACACCCGAAATAAGTCCGCCGCCGCCGACAGCGCAGACAACAGCATCTACATCGGGCATATCGTTCATAATTTCAATTCCGATGGTTCCCTGCCCTGCGATTACATTTTCGTCATCAAACGGATGAATAAAGGTGTAGTTCTTTTCATCACGCAGTCTGATAGCCTCGTTGTAGGCATCGTCATAAACTCCGGGAACCATACAAACTTCGGCACCATAGCCCTTTGTTGCCTCAACCTTAGAAATGGGAGCGCCGTCCGGCAAACATATGATAGATTTTATGCCGTACTTTGTAGCAGCAAGCGCCACACCCTGAGCATGGTTGCCTGCAGAGCAAGCGATAACACCGTGCTTTTTCTCTTCATCGGTGAGCTGAGATATTTTATATCCGGAGCCCCTTACCTTGAAGGAGCCGGTAATCTGAAGATTTTCCGGCTTTAAATAAATCTCGCAGTCATCCTTGATTGCCGGAGCCTTTACGAGATGAGTGGGTCTGATTACATCTTTAAGAACATAGGACGCATGATAAATCTTGTCCAAGGTCAACATTATAAATTCTTCCCTTTCTATTTTTGTCTATATAATAGTTTAGTTTATTAAATGAATAAAATCAAGAGAAATTTAAAATTTTTTAAATCTCGCTGCAATGATTGCAGCCGCCGCAGGTGCGAATGCTCCCCGGAACTTCGGCAGGATATTATCTCCCCCTGCCGAAATTTTGAAAAAGACTCCCGCTTCTCGCCTGTCGGCTCGGTCAGTTTTTGAGCTATCGGGGCAAAATCTCTGTAAATAAACTCTGATTTGAATTTTTTAACAGCAAGACTATTGACAAGCGGCAAAAAAACAAGTAAAATATATTACTGCAAGGCAATTTTCAAATATTGAGATTGCACTAAGCTATATAATACGGAGACGTATCGAAGCGGTCATAACGGGCCTGACTCGAAATCAGGTAGTCCTCACGGACTCGTGGGTTCGAATCCCACCGTCTCCGCCAAACGGGCACTCACGAAAGTGGGTGCTTTTTTATTGCAAAATGCCGTTTTTGTCCGTATAGGTTTCTCTGCACCACTTGTTTAAGGTGTCAACGCTTTCTTCTCTGCCATTCTTCTCACCTCCGGTTTTCAGCATAAAAAACGCCCGATTTGATAAATTTCAAATCGGGCGTGTGTTAAAATGTGCCGTATTGCTTGGCTTCATTGCTTTTGGCTTTAAGCCTTTAGGCTTTGAGCTTTTGCGAATTTAGCTGTGTTTTGCTGAGTGTTGCTTATTTTGGCTCAGTCCGAGGCATTACTCGGCTTTTCTTTTGCCGAAGTAAACCGTCAGGAGCAAACCGCCGCAGGCAGCGACTACCAATGCAAACCACATAAACAGGGTGCGTATATCACCGGTTTTGGGCGAGGAGGTTGAGTTTGAGGTTGATGCTGTTGAATCTGACGAGGTGGTTTCGTCGTCGTTGGAGCTTTGAGCAACGTCAGACCCGGAGGCGGCACTGCCGTCGTCATCGCTGGTTTGGGAAGCAGCATCGCATCGGGTGCTTCCGCTGTCATCAGATGCTGTGGCTTTCGCCGTGATGACAGTCAATTCTGCCGACTCGTAGATTCCCTCAAGCGTGAGCTGATCACCGGACAATGCCGATGTCACGTCCTCATCACCCAGAAAAACCTGTGATATTACATACCCGTCCTCTACGTTGATTGTGAGTGTAAACTCTCCGAGGCGCGGTACCTCAAATTCGGTGCCGGCGGCGCCTTCATAGGTCACATACGCCTTGTTGGAATTTATCTTCACGCTCATCGTGTGGGTTAACGGAACCTCTGCGGTAATCACTGTGCTGCCCGCCGTTCTCTCCTGCGAAACCTCGGCGGCAAAGCAAGTTACTTGACAAGACAACAATAGGCATACGATAACCAGGAGTATTGTTATCTTCTTCATAGGCACCTCATCAAGCGTTGGTGTATGCTACTGTAAAGGTAATGGTTTCCTGATAGCTGCCGGCATAAGCCTCGTTCCAAGCTTCCTGTGTAATGTCTATTGTGAGGGGTGTGTTGGCTCCGTCGGTGTAATACTTTTCGGAGGTGAACGCATTGCCGTCAGCGTTTAACGCATACGGAATTGTCTGTGTTTCGTTTGCCAAGTTCTTAAGCTCGCCTGCCGCAGCGGAAACCTGAACATAGTAGCCGGGGTCAAGCTGTGCGGATACAAGCTCAATTTTGCCGAAGTCTGTGCTTGTTTGGTTGAAGGTAATATTTGTATCAGCCGGGATTGATACCAAATATGTGGGGTCAATCGAGGTTGTGATAACAGTGTTTGTGTCGGTGGGGTTGGGATCGTCCTGATCCACCTCAGCCGCAAAAGCTGTTACGGATAACGAAAGCGCCATTACAAGAGCTGTTGCAATGCTGATAAATTTTTTCATTTTTTGTTCTCCTCTCGTTAAATTATTGTACTGCGATGGTAAAGGTTACCGTGTCGCTGTAGCTGCCTGCATAGGTGGGGTCGTCTGCTGCAAAGTGCAGTGTGCTTGTCTGCGCTGCATCGCTTGTAACAAAGGTGGCAACCGTGCCGTTATTGGCAATAGTTGAGTTGTCTACTGTTACCTCATAAGCGAGCTTATACTGATCTGCGCCTGCGGCTGTCATATAGAAGCTGCCTGAGTCATAGCTTGAGCTTGCCATTGAAACCACAATGCTTTTGCCCTCGTTGATGCGAACGCCTGCATCCGCAGAAACGGTCAGATCGTTTTCATAGGTTGTCTTTGCACCCGACTGCTCCTCAAGCTCAACTGTTTCGGGGATAGTAATGATGTAGCCCGAATCAACATTGAGAGATACGGCGGTATTGCCGCTGTCGGGATCGGGGTCGCCGTTTGCATCAGGCTTAACCTCTGTTGCAAAGGCTGTAACGGACATTGAGAGTGCAAGCGCACAAGCTGCCATTATGCTGATGATTTTTTTCATTGCTGTTCCTCCTGTTATTTTGCATCAACAGAAACCGTAAAGGTCATTGTGCCGCTGTAGGTTCCTGAGAATTTAGGTGTCTGACCGTCGTCGAGTGTGTAGGAAAGCTCAACCTCTCCTTCGCTGCTTGAAGCAGGGTCAACCGTGAGAACCTCACTGTTCAGGATGTAGGAGCCTGAATTAACAGAATAGCTAAGGGTGTCATCACCTGTGCCGCTGTTGCTTCTAACCTTGAACGAGTTGTCCTGTTCGCTTGTGGCGGTGATTGTAACATTAAGCTCATTACCCTCGGCTAAAACTACGTCCTCTGCGGTAACTTTTACAGAAGAGCCGTCAACCGTTACGCTCTCGGGAATAGTAACCGTGTAGGTGGGGTCGCCGTTGCTGTAGGTTACAGTCATTGTTCCGTCCTTGCTTGCACTGTCCTGGTCGATTGTTGTGTCTGCCGCAAAGGCAGTGACTGACATTGAGAGAGCCAGTACCGCAGCACATAAAATACTGATAAGTTTTTTCATTTGATTGTCCTTCTTTCTTTAAAATATTTTTATTATCAGCGCTGAGCGCTTATCAAAACTAAATAATGCTTTTAATACTGACTGTAAATGTCAGCGTGCCTGTGTAGTCACCGGTGAATTTCGGTGTTGCCGTCGGGGTGCTGAAGCTGAGCGATGCACTGCCCGAGCTTGAGCCGTAGGGCACAGAGAGAACGGTATTGCTGTTTGCGGTTGAAATTGCCGCTGCACCGTCAACAGACAGGGTATACGGAACTGCGTCCGTTTTACCGCTTGAGGTTACGGTCAGGGCGTTATTCGAGCCGCTTGAGCCTGTCAGGCTGACCTCAAGGCTTGTGTTCGATGCAAGGATTACGCCGCTTGCGCTCACCGTTGCCGTACTGCCGAGTTCAACGGTTTCGGGAATTGTCACGGTGTAGGTCGGAATACTGAAAATCTTAGCGTAGAAGGTCTTGTCGCCGTATTCATCCGCACCGATTGAGGTAACCGTGCTTCCGCTGTAATCGCTTGAAGTGTACCAGCCGTCAAAGTAAGCATTGCTGCCGGTGTATTCAAAATCAGACAGGTCAGTCGGGAGAGTTGCTCCTGTGCCGTAGAGGTACGAAGTAACATCCGAATCTGCTTTTACTGTTGCGTTTTCAACAACAAGGGTTACGGTGTACTTGGTTCCCGCACCGTTTACAAGATAGGGATACAACTTCTTGGTGTTTGAATCGGGATTGTCAAGAACCTCATAGCCGGTTGCAACCGCTACGCTGTAGACAGTATCGGCAGAGGTGCTGCCCGTGCCGAAGTAACCGCCGGTGATGGTAATTGTGTTTGAAGCAGAGCTTCCGGAGCCGTTACCTATACTTGAACCGCCGTTGCTTCCGCTGGCTATAATATAGCCGCCGCTGATTGAGATTGTACCTGCAGAGGCATTATAACCGCCGCCGATGCCTGATGCACCTCTGGAGTTTGAGCCGGTAGACGTAGTAGTTGCAGTTACAGTACCGCCGGTGATGGTAATAGTTCCGCCTGCGCCGTAAGGTCCGCCGCCGATGCCTGCTGCACCTACCCATTGATTGGAACTATTTATATAAGTGGTGCCGGTTGCTTTAACCGTGCCGCCGTTTATAGTGATTGTGCCGCCGGTGTTGCCGGACGCGCCTCCGCCGCCGATGCCTGCGCCGCCGCCGCAAGAACCGCCGGAGGCTGTAACCGTACCTCCGTTTATGGTGATAGTCTTAGCGGAGCTGCCCTGTCCGCCGCCGATACCCGCGCCGCCGTACTGGCTTGAATATCTGCTGCCTGCACCGGCACCGCCGGTTGCAGTAATCGTACCGCCGTTTATGGTGATTGTGCCGCCGCTGCTTTGGTATCCTCCGCCGATTCCGGCTGCGTAGCTTGCACCTTTGGCAGTCAGGCTGCCGGTTGTTTCGCCGTCGCCGTCAGCGCTGGTGATAATCAACGTGCTGCTTGCACCGTTCTGCAAGCCTGCATATTGCTGAGCCGTTGAAGTAAGGGTGTTGGAGCCGCTGAGCTTCAGCGTAACTGCGCCTGTTCCTGAAATTTCAAACGGTGAAGAGCTGCTGCTTGAAACGTTGAGGTCAACAATGGTGATTGTTACCGGGTCGCTTGAAGTAACCTTGATTCTCTCACGTTCGGTGCTTGTTATGCCCTGAGCGGTGTTCATTGCAACGGTGTAGTTACCGCCGGAGGTTATGGTCAAAATATAATCATTACCCGTGTAGGTATATGAGCCGTCCGTGGTAGTCACAACAAAATGAGGAATGAACCAGTGAGCATAAAGGGTGTGGTCACCAAACGTCTTAACAACCGTGTCGGAAGTCACATAATCTCCGCCTTCTGCTTCGGTGTACCAACCGGCGAAGGTATAGCCGTCCAGAGTGGGTGTGGGCAGAGTGCCGTAAGCAGAGTTGAATACTACATCCTTACTGCTTTCGGAGCAGGAGCCGCCGTTTGCATCAAAGGTGACCTTGTAGTTAGCTGCCGGTTCACCTACAACATAGGGATAGGTTTCTTTTGAGTCTGCATCGGTGTTGTAGCCTACGACATAAGGGCTTGAAACAGACCTGCTGTAGACTGTGCCGGCAGAGGTGTCGCCCGTGCCGAAATAGCCGCCGGTGATTGTGGCAATAGGAGATTGCGAGCTGCCGCTTGTGCCCGGACCTATCGGCGAGGATGTACCGTCGGTTTGCGCGAGTATATATCCGCCGTAGATGTAAATATTATAAGTTTTGTTAGTAGCATAACGACCGCCGCCGATGCCTGCGCCTAAACAGTAACGTGTTGCAGATACTTAGCCGCCGTAGATATAAAAATCATCACCGTCTTAGTAATAGCCGAATCCGATACCTGCGGCGCCGCCGTTACCGGTTGCGTTAATTGTGCCGCCGTAGATATAAATATATCTGCCGCCGCCTCCGCCGTTTCTGTCCGAACCGCCGCCGATGCCTGCACCGCCTTTTGAAGCGGTTGGTGATGCTGCGCCGCCCGTGGCTGTTATATTACCGCCGTAGATGTAGATAAACTCGCCGCCGTAGTAATAACCGCCGCCGATGCCTGCCGCACCGCCGCTGCCGCCGTTGGCTGTGATTGTGCCGCCGTAGATATAAATATAGTGCGCATTGGATTTCATTGCATAGCTTCCGCCGATGCCTGCGCCATTGGTGCCGCCTGTGGCGGTTAAGGCGCCGGTTGTTTCGCCGTCGCCGTCAGCGCTGGTGATGCTGAGCTTGTTCGTATCAACCGAGGTTTTCTGCAAGCCTGCATAATCGCTACCCGATGAAGTGAGGGTGTTGGTGCCCTTGAGCTTTACGGTTACGTCGCCGTCGCAGTCAATCTCAAACGGAGAAGCACTGTCGCATGTGATGTCAAGGTCAACAATGGTGATTGTTACATCGTCATCGGAGGTTACCTTGATTCTGTCACGTTCGGTGCTTGTGATGCCCAGAGTGGTGTTCATTGTTATGGTGTATGTACCGCCGGAGGTGATGTATAAAACATAATCATCATCTGTGTAGGTATATGAGCCGTCGTCAGTAGTCACCGTAAAGTGAGGAATGAATCAATGAGCATAAAGGGTGTGATCGCTTAATGCGCTGACCACTGTGTCTGACGTCACCAAGTCGCCGCCGTCGGCTTCTGTGAACCAACCCTGGAATGTAATTCCGGTCCTTTCCGGGGTGGGCAGGGTGCCGTAAGCGCTGTTGAACTCTACTTCTTTACTCGTTACCGAGCAGGTGCCGCCGTTTGCGTCAAAGGTGACAGTCTACGGGCTTAGTACTATTTTGGCGTAATAGGTCTTGTCGCCGTAATCGGTAGAAGTGATTTGGGTGACGGGTCCGTCACTGAAGGAAGAGTCCGTGTACCATCCGTAGAATTTATAACCTGAGTCACAGGTTATTTCATCAGCAGTCGGAAGAGTTAAAGTATCACCGAAGGTATAGGTTGTGGAATTGCCTGCCGTAACATATGCGTGTTCAAGCGTCATTGTCACATTATACGTCAGGGGTACTTCCTTAATATATACGGTGATTGCGTTTTCCGTGGCATTACTGCTGAGATATAAATAGGTTGATTCATCAATCTTGTCTGCTAAGCTGCTGTCGGAATAAAACTCATATTCTATACCGTTTTTGGTTGATTCCGGATAAGAACTGCAAACAGAGCCGTTGTTGACATAAGCAGTTGAAACTGTGCTGCCGTCAAGGTCAAAGTCCAGCTTCAGCACACGCTTGCTTTCCTCTGTGAGAGTAAGCACGGGATAGCTGTCCTCAGGAGAGGTGAGGCTCTGCGCCCAAATGAGAGATGAAACATCCGACTGTCCATTCTGCAGCTTCCAGGTGATTTCTCCCGAAGCAAATCTTGCGGTGCTTACGCTTGCTTCACCGCCGCTTACCGTACCTGCATAGGAACCTACCAGAGTACTGTCGGCATAGCAGTTTGTAACCGTACCAGTTAAACCGCTGTTATTGTTATCACCAACCAGATAGCCGCGCCTGCTGTCTGCAGTAACAGAACATCCGTATGCGTAGCTGTTGATGATTTGACCGCCAAGGTTTGCGCCTGCTATTGCTCCGGCAATTCGAGATCTGCCGTTTATCGTGGAATTGATAACATAGCAGTTTTCAACCTTGCCGATTGAGCCGGAGGTGTTTTTAATGACAAGTCCGGCAATTGCAGCGAATCGTCCGTCGTCGCCGTTTGCCATGCGGTCAAAGGTGAAGCTGCTGACTCCGAGGTTTTTAACCGTTCCGGTAATCGTGCCGAATATGCCGACCGTGTCAATATCCGAAACCACGGAGTTGGAAATGGTCAGGTTGTAAATTGTGTGACCCTGTCCGTCAAACGTACCGCCGTAGCCTACAAAGCTAAATGAGGTTGCCTCTGAATCAAAGTCCGTGTAGCCAATCGGTACATAGTAGCTGCTGTAGCTTGACATATACAAATCAGCTGTGAGGACTGCATCTGCGTCGGCATTTTCGCAGTGATTGAGGTCATCCGTTGTGAAGTCCGCATAGGTTGTGTCGCCGTTAATCAGCGCACCGAACCAGAGGAACTGACCGGGATTGCTTATCTCATAATAGCCCTCGGTTTCATTCAATTCGGCAGGCTGATAGAATCCGCATTTTGTGCAGAAACCATCCTCGCTGAACTCGTGCTCGCAGCCCCATTGAGCCGTCAGGGTATGATCCGTCTTGGAGGTTACAACCGTGTCCTCCGTGACAGGAGTATCGTCAAGATACCAGCCCAGGAATCTGTAGCCTGTCCATGTGGGGGTCGGCAGGGTGCCGTATGTGCTGCCGCAGTTTACGGTCATTGTGCCGGGATCCAAAGCGTCGCCGCCGTTAACATCAAGTGTAACGGTGAGAGGTTCCATAACTTTGACATAATAGGGATACTCAGAATTGGTGCTTAAATCAGGATTGTCAAGAACCTCATAGCCGAGCTTAACCTCAGTGTCGTAAACCGTGTAGGCAGAAGTATCACCTGAGCCGAAATAGCCGCCGGTGATTTCGACATAAGGCGAGCTGGTGCTGCCGCTTACGCCCGCACCGATGGTTTTCGAGCTGCCGGTTGTTTTGATGGTAATAAATCCGCCGGTGATATAAATTTCTCTGGTGGGGTTACCTGCCTTATAGCCGCCGCCGATAGCTGCTCCGCCGCCGCTGCCGCCTGTGGCTGTGATAACGCCGCCCGAAATATAAATTGACGCGCCTTCTTTAGCTCCGCCGCCGCCGATGCCTGCGCCGCCGCCGCAGCCAGTTGCGGTAAGGGTGCCTCATGATTAGAAGAATAATAACCCACATCAGATGTAGGACGTGCGGCAGCCGGGGCAGGCTAGGGGGCGG
>JAJQDK010000093.1:0-5161 GCA_021202245.1 Clostridiales bacterium | reverse complement strand
TAACTGTTCCGCCGGTGATTTATATTCCTCTGCCTCGTCCCCCGGAGCTATATCCGCCGCCGATACCTGCTCCGCCGCCGCTGCCGCCGGTGGCTGTGACATTACCGCCGTTGATGTAAATATTCTCGCCGGCTTTGTAATAACCGCCGCCGATGCCTGCTCCGCCGCTGCTGCCGCCTTTAGCAGTGATTGTACCGCCGTTGATATAAATATACCGTACAGCGCCCACCGACTGAGTGCTGCCGATGCCTGCGCCTTTGCCGCCGCCTGTGGCGGTTAGGGTGCCGGTTGTTTCACCGTCGCCGTCAGCGCTGGTGATGTAGAGGTTATTACTCTGAGCCGAGGTTTTCTGCAAGCCTGCATAATCGCTACCGGTTGCGGTAAGGACGTTGTCGCCGCTGAGCTTTACGGTTACGTTGCCCGATGCGTTAATCTCAAACGGAGAAGCACTGCTGCTTGTGACGTTGAGGTCAACAATGGTGATTGTTACATCTTCATCGGAAGTAACCTTGATTCTGTCCCTCGTGGTGCTTGTGACGCTCTGAGCGGTGTTCATCGTTATGGTGTACTCACCGCCTGAGGTTATGTACAAAACATAATCATCAGCTGTGTATGTGTATGAACCGTCAGAGGTCGTTACAGCAAAAATGAGGAACGAACTAGTGAGCATAAAGCGTGTGGTCGCCTGTCGTTGTAACCACCGTGTCGGACGTTACCAAATCGCCGCCGTCAGCTTCCGTAAACCAGCCGCCGAAGGCATAATCTGTTCTTGTGGGAGTGGGCAAAGTGCCGTACTCTTCACCATAGGTTACCGTTGCCGTTGAGGGCGATACGGCGCCGCCGTTTGCGTCAAAGGTAACAGTTTGAGCGCTGCTTATAATTCTTGCGTAATAGGTCTTGTCGCCGTATTCACTCGTGCCGATTGAAGTAACCGCACTTGAGCTGTAATCGGCTGAAGTGTACCAGCCGACAAAGGCATAGCCCTGATCGCAGGTTATGTCGTCCGCAGTCGGGAGATCTGCGCCTACGCCATATTCATAGGTTGAGATGCCGCTGTTTACACTTGCGTTGTCTATTACAAAGGTTACGTTGTAGGTTTCTCCGCCCTGCTTTACATACACCGTTATCGAATTTGACGCGGTGTAATCAAAGGTGTAGGACGCTGTGTCAGCAATCTCATCAGTGCACGCACTGTCGGTATAGAATGTATACACGTAGTGGTCGGAAGGCTCGGGGTATGAATCGCATACCGAGCCGTTGTTGACATAAGCAGTTGAAACTGTGCTGCCGTCAAGGTCAAACTCCAGCTTCAGCACACGAAGGGTTTCATCCGTGAGGGTAAGCACAGGATAGCTGTCCGTATCGAGATTCTGTCCCCAGGCAAGTGCCGAGGTATCCGACTGTCCGTTTTGCAGGAGGTAAGCTACCTCACCCGAAGCAAACACTGCGGAAGTTTTTTGCGTAACATTCTCGCTTACGCCTCCGGTCTTTCCCACATTGCTGCTGTTGTCAGTGTAGCAGTTTGTGATAGTACCCTTGAATACAGTAGCGCCGTTGTCGTTTACGTTGTCGCCTACAAGATAGCCCTTACGTGAAGCGCTTACGGACGAGCTGACAACATAACAGTTTTTAATTGTGCCGCCGAAGTTACCTCTCGCAAGCACACCGCCCACACCGCCTGTGCAGGTGACAGTGGAGCTTTGCACATAGCAGTTTTCCACTGTGCCGCCGGGCAGGATCTGTCCTGCTATTGCGCCGCCGCGCACATCGCCGGAGGATTGGGTGTATTTAAAGCTTATGATACCAAGGTTTTTAACCGTGCCGCCCAGTGTGGCAAAAATGCCTATGTCATAGGCGGATACGGTTGAAATCGTCAGGTTGGAAATTGTGTGTCCCTGACCGTCAAAGGTGCCCGTGTAACCGTATGAGGTTATGGAGCTTGTGCTTGAAATTGTGTTATACAGTGAGCCGACACGACCCATTGGGGTAAACAGTGAGCTGTAGCTGCTCATATCAATGTCCGCAGTAAGCACTGCGTTTGCGCTTGCGCCGCGGGAAGTATCATCGCTTGTGAACTCGGAATGAGAGCTGTCGCCGTTTACGAGCGACTCAAACCAAAGGAACTGACCGACATTGCCTATCTCATAATAGCCCTCGGTGCTGTTCCAGTCGGCAGGCTGATAATATTCTCCGCAGAGGCAGAAGCCCTCCGAATCAAATGCTTTATGATTACATTGTCCGGAAGCATAGAGCGTGTGGTCGCCTGCTATCACAACCGTGGATGTTGAAGTAATCTCAGTGCCGTCTTCAGTGCACCAGCACACGAATGTACTGTTGTTTAAATTAGCTGTGGGCAGAGTGCCGTAAGCGCTGTCAAATTCAACTGTTATTGACGAGTCGCCCACAACAGTGCCGTCCGTCACCTCAAAGGTAACTGTGTATTGCGTTCCTTTGGCAGCCACGGTGTAGGGATAGGTTCCCTTTGTGTCTGCATCGGCGTTTTTGCCTACGGCATAGCCTGAAGCAACACTCACACCGTAGACTGTGTCCGCATCGGTGTCGCCCACCTCAAAGCAACCGCCGGTGATTTCAGCCGAGGAGCCGCTTATCGGGTCGCCTGAATCACTTGAAGCCTTTATATAGCCGCCGCTGATTTTAACCGAAGCGCTGCTGCTGCCGATGCCTGAACCGGAGCCTGAGCTTGAAGCGTTGACAACGCCTGCCGTAATTGAAACAGCGCTGCCATCAATGCCCGAACCGCTGCCGCTGCCGACTGCGTTGATTGTGCCGCCGCTTACGGTGACTGCGCCGCCGCCGATGCCGGCTGCATTGCTGCCGCCCGTTGCGGTTAAGGCGCCGGTGCTTGAATCGCTGATTGTCAGGCTGCTGCCAGATGCGTTCTGCAATCCTGCGCAGCCGCTTGCCGATGAGGTTAGGGTGTTGTCGCCGCTGAGTATCAAAGTAACCTCGCCTGAACCGTCAATCTCAATCGGAGAAGCACTGCTGCTTGTGATATTGAGGTCAACAACGGTGATTTCAACCGGGTCGCTTGAAGTAACCTTGATTCTGTCCCTTGTGGTGCTTGTGACGCTGTCGGCTGTGTTCATCGTAACGGTGTATGAACCGCTGGAGGTTATGTTCAAAACATAATCATCACTTGAGTAGGTATATGCTCCGTCTGAGGTTGTAACGGCAAGATGAGGTACTACCCAATGAGCATAAAGGGTGTGATTGCTTGTTGCGGTAACCTCCGTTTCCGCTGTCACAAGCGTTCCGCCGCTTGCCGCCGTGTACCACCCGTCAAAAGCATATGCGCCTTCCCTTGTCGGGGTGGGCAGAGAGCCGTACAGCTCGCCGCTGAGTACAGTCTTTGACGCCGGGGAAACACTGCCGCCGTTTGCATCAAAGGTGGCTGTAAGAACATCGGACGATGCGGCTACAACATAGGGATAGGTTGAGCTTGTTTCTTCATAGGGGTTATCAATTACAACATAGTTTAAGTTGTAAACCGATGTGTTGTAAACAGTGCCGCTTGAGGTATTGCCCACGACAAAGTAACCGCCGTAAATTTTTGCGCTGCTGCCTATTCCTTTTCCGCTGCTGCCTTTACCGCTTAACGTAAAATAGCCGCCGTAGATACAGAGAATACTGCTGCCGCCGTCACGACCGGTGCCGATATCATATTCGCCGCTGGTGCCGCAGGAAGCATTGATGTATCCTCCGTTAATTGTAAGCTCGCCGGAGCTGCCGTAATGTCCGCCGCCGATTCCGGCTGCATTGCTGCCGCCGGTAGCGTTTATAATACCGCCGTGAATTGTCAAATACCCGCCGTCTGAGTAATCACCGTAAGAATTATACGGACAACCGCCGCCGATGCCTGCGCCGTCAGAACCACCGGTAGCATTTATTGTGCCGCCGTTGATGGTTATTGTTCCGGTACCTTGTGTTTCGTACGAATATGTTGAATTGTCGGGGTCACATCCGCCGATTCCGGGACAATATTGAGTGCCGGCAGCGGTAAGCGTACCGGTATTGCCCGACTGACCGTAAATGACCAGCGTATTGCCTGAAATTACCTTAATGCCTTTGGCTGCGTTAAGAGTATATCCATCTTGCAGGATGAGATAAACCGTTCCGCTGACGGTAACTCGTGAATTGATTGTTGTGGAGCTGCCGACAACATACCAACCGTCGGACCAAGTGGTTGTTGTTGAGGTTACGGTGGTGTAGCTGTCGGAATAGGTTTTGGAATTTCTGTTTTCATCGATGTAGGATATACCGGCTGCATTTGCAGAAATGACTGCCGCAAAAGGCAAGCCGGACACTATCATACAAATACTGAGCAGGATTGACAGGATTTTTTTGGTTTTCAATTTGATTCACCTCCTATTCAACTATTAAAGTTGCTTCAACATTTGCGCCGTTCATGGCGCTGCCGTCCTCAAGCGAGGCGGTGGTGATTTGGATAACCGCGTCATATTCGCCTGCTTCAAGTGCCCTTGACATTGTGATGCTTGTTATCGCCTGACCGGGCGGCACTTGTTTTGAGGTGTATAACACCTCGTTTGTGTCCTTTAAAACTAATGTGAATGTGAAATAACAGGGGTTTCCCTCAGGATTTAACAGAGCCACACTGACTGTTTCCTCGCCTGCCGGCAAAGTGATGGACGGATAGCCGGGGATTTTGATGCCCTCGGTTTCGCCGTCGGAGGAGTCGGAAACCTGACTGCCGCTCCACTCGCCTGCGTTGGGGTCAAGGTCGGGAGAGTAGCTCTGCGAGGCTGATGAGCCGTCACCGAACCAACTGCTCCAGTTGACGCCGACAATTACGCCGCCGCAGATGAGCAAAAGGATAATGATGAGAATGATAATCAGCGCCCGCTTCGAGATGGTAACGCCGCCTGTTTGTTTTTCCATGGAATCACCTCTGTTTCCGTTTAGATTTGCTATTCAAAATCTGCTTCACCGAAATTAGGATTCGGAGTGGATTTGATGATTTTCGATGAGCAGAGAAAAGCCGAAATTGGTTGTGTGTGGTGGGTGCGGGAATGATATGTTGGTATATGTGGGAGATAACTATGCCGTTTGCGGTTGTGGCGGTCACTGACCGCCGCTACGAATACGGCGGAGCCGTGACTGCGGATGATATCCGCTGAAAGTA
>JAJQDK010000131.1 GCA_021202245.1 Clostridiales bacterium | reverse complement strand
TTTACAACGCAGAGGAAGAAGGTAAGCAGCTTTAAATTGACTAAAACAAATATTAAATGCAAAAATCTGAAACGGAAATGACGGAAGCCGAAAATCTGATTGCCGAGGCTAAGTCAAAAGCCGCCGCCGATGCCGACAGGCTCTGTGAGCTTGCAAAAGCCGAGGGAAGCAAGGAGCTTGACAAGGCAAAAAGCGAAGCGGACAGGCAGTGCGCCGTGCTTTCGCAGACCGCAGATAAAAACCGCAAAAATGTAATCAAAAATGCCGTAAATCTGCTGAGCAAGTACTGATTAAACAGTCTGATAAACGGTAAAATTAACACTGATACTAACTTCTACTAACTTCAGAGTGTGGTGATACAGAATTGGCAAAATTAAAAATGAAGTCGGTGCAGATAATCGCCCTCAGGCAGGACCGCAAACGGCTTCTGGAGCATTTGCAGGATTCGTCCCTGATACAAATTAAACGGACGGAAAAATCCCCGAAAGGCTTCAACAAAATTGATATGACAGCCCAAACGCAGGTGTTTGAGAGGAATGTTGTTCTCACCGAGCAATCGCTCAAAATTTTGAATGAGTTTGCTCCCGAAAAGAGCGGACTTCTCTCCTCCTTTAAGGGTTCAAGAGAAATTGACCCCGATGAAATCGGAGCCATCGCTTCAAACGCCGGTGATGTTATCGGAGTGTGCAACCGCATTTCCGAGCTGAACAAAATGCGTTCCGATTATGCCGCCGAGCAGGTGCGCATAAGAACCTCGCTTGCACAGCTTGAGCCGTGGCAGACTCTGGATGTTCCTCAGAGCGTTTCGGATACCCGGACAACGGCAGTATTTATCGGCTCACTGCCGCAGCAATACACCGATATTACTCTGTCGGAAGCGATTGCGGGCATTGACCCTGAGCTTTTGTTTGACTTTGAAATTCAATACGCTTCAAAGGATATGACCTGCGTTGTTCTGCTGGCTCCCGTTTTTCAAAAGGAAAGGGCGGAAAACACGCTGCGTGAGCTTGGGTTTGCAAAGCCGCTGAGCCCGAGCGTTCTCCCCCCGAGCGAGGAATCCGAGCATCTGCGGCAAAAGAGCAAAGAGCTTTATGACCTCGACAAAAAAGCGAAGGAGGAAATCAGCTCCTACGCTTCAAGGCGGGAAGAAATCAGGGACACTCAGGATTATTTCAGAATAAGGGCGGAAAAATACAAGGTGATAAATGAGCTTGACCACTCACGTCACGTATTTGTAATTACGGGATATGTTCCCGAAGAGGACTGCGAAAGGCTTGAACGGCTTTGCGGCAGGGTCGCCTCCTGTTATGTTGAGTTTAACGACGTTGACCCAAAGGAAGCTCCCGTAAAGCTTAAAAACAACAGATTTGCACGTCCGGCGCAGTCGATTGTAACTATGTACTCCGCACCGTCGCACGACGACATTGACCCGACGCCCCTGGTTGCGTTCTTCTTTTACTTCTTCTTCGGTATGATGTTCTCGGACGCAGGCTACGGACTGCTGATGACAGTTGTTATCGGCATAGTCATCAAGCTGTTTAAGCCGAACGAGGCTATGTACAACAACCTCAAGCTGTTTCAGTACTGCGGAATTTCAACAATGATTTGGGGACTTATATACGGCAGCATTTTCGGCGACGCGCCCGTTGCACTGTACAATCACTTTGCAGGCGCTTCGCTTACTATGGAGGAGCTTCTCCCGTGGCCTATTATCGACCAGCAAAAGGATGCGCTTATGCTTCTGATTATTTCGATAGCATTCGGCCTTGTTCATATTCTTGTAGGTATGGGATGTAAATTTTATGTCTGCTGGAAGCACAAGGACTATGCGGGCGCACTGTTTGATACGGGCCTGTGGATGCTTATGCTTGTCGGATTTGCGGTTCTCGCAGTCGGCATTGCGGCGCTTCCCGTTCTTTTATACGTCGGCGCAGGTATGGCGATTGCCGCTGCACTCGGACTTGTGCTGACTCAGGGCAGGCACAAAAAAGGCTTCGGAAAGGTAATAAGCGGCGTAGCTTCTCTGTATGACATCACAAGCTACATCAGCGATTTGCTGAGCTATTCCCGACTTCTTGCGCTCGGTCTTACCACCGGCGTAATGGCGCAGGTGTTCAATATGCTTGCCACAATGTTCGGAACAAGTGCTTTCAGCTTTATTCCGCTGATTATCATCTTCCTTGTAGGTCACGCAATCACAATCGGCCTTAACGCACTCGGCGCATATGTTCACACCATGCGACTGCAGTACGTTGAAATGTTCGGTAAATTTTATGACGGCGGCGGAAAAGAATTTCAGCCGTTCTCATTAAATAGCAAATATATTAAAATTCAGGAGGAAAACTCAAAATGAACGGACTATTTTTTGCGCTTTTAGGCGCTTCACTTGCAACTGCACTTTCGGGCTTCGGTTCTGCAAAGGGCGTAGGCAACGCTGCACAGGCTTCGATGGGAGTTCTCTCGGAGGACCCGTCAAAATTCGGTAAAATGCTTGTACTCACGCTTTTGCCCGGTACTCAGGGACTCTACGGATTTATTGTAGGCTTCCTCATTCTTGTAAACTGCGGCGTTCTCGGCGGAGATCTTCCCTCAACGGCGCAGGGACTTGCATATCTCGGCGGCGCTCTTGCAATAGGCATCGGCGGTATGGTTTCGGGCTTTGCACAAGGAAGAGCCGCTGTTTCGGGTATAGCAATGAGTGCGAAAGACGATAAAAACTTCTCAAAGGCTATGGTTTCGATTACACTCGTAGAAATCTATGCGCTCCTTTCTTTCATCGTTTCTTTGCTCGTAGTAATTTCAGTTCCCGGACTTGACATATGATAGCTTTTACCGAAAGTACGAAAAGAAAGGTGGAGTCGCTATGACCGGCGGTGACAAAATTCTGAGCCGCATAAAATCCGACTGCGGCAAAAAAATATTCGCAATAGAAGCCGAGTCCGATAAGGTTTGCGCAGATATAATTGCAAAGGGCAAGGCTGAAGCGGAAAAAGCGGCTGCCGAAATTAACCGAAGGGCACAAATCAAGGCAAATCAAATAAAGGAAGCCTCCAAGAGCCGCTCCGAGCTTGAAATTCGCAACGCTCTGCTCAAAAATCGCCGCAAGGAAATCGACGATACTATCGACTTAATTCTTGAATATATGACACAGCTTGACGAC
>JAJQDK010000096.1 GCA_021202245.1 Clostridiales bacterium | reverse complement strand
GGCTGCGGTGGATAATTATATCTCAGTACACAGAGGTATACGTTGCGGCAATGGCAGTCACTGAATTTTCTGCGAAAACGGCAAAGCCTTTTAGGTTAAAATCAACAGACAAATTAACTTGCAAAGCACACCCGAAATTCTCGATTATTGCTATAAAAAATTATGATAAGTATCAATACCTGACAAGCACTCTGACAATCGACTGACAAACAATTGACAAACAACCGACAATCGACCGACAACAATTAAAGAAAGTAAAGAATATAAAGAATGTAAAGAATGAAAAGAATAATATATATACGTCAGCTTCCGCTGACAGGCGTGCGCCCTTTGGTTATCAGGCTGTGATAAAATTCATTTAATTCTGTCTGTACCGGTGACTGAATTTTACTGTGATTTCGGAAGAGCTACGGTGAAGGTAGTTATGCCGTTTTTGCTTTCGGAGGAAACTCTTCCGTTATGCAAATTGACAACAGCTTTTACTATAGCAAGCCCGATACCGTTGCCCTCGGAGGAATGTGATTCGTCAGCCTGATAGAACTTATTGAAAATTCTGTTAAGACTTTCCTCGGGAATTTCCTTGCCTGCGTTGGAAATTGATACGGAAATACAGTTATTTTCTTCGGCAATGCTGACCGTAATTGTTCCGCCCCGGGGCGAAAACTTGATTGCATTGTCAAGCAAATTTATCCACACCTGCTCCAGCAGCTCCCTGCTTGCAGATATCATATGCTCGTCAAACTCCATATCAAAATCAAGCTCCTTTTGCGTCCACTTGTCAGAGAGAAGCAAAGCATTTGCACGCAGCTGTTCGGATAAATTGTAGGTTGAAGCATCGGTCAGCACCGTGCGATTTTCCACCTTTGTGAGGTTAAGCACATTGTTTGCCATATACGAAAGCCTGAGAGATTCCTCCTCAATAATTTCAAGGTATTCCTGCTTTTCTTTCTCTGAGAGATTGCCTCGCCGCAGAAGCTTGGTAAAGCCTGCAATGGAAACAATGGGAGTTTTGAATTCGTGAGAAAAATTATTGATAAAATCACTGCGAAGCATCTCGGTGTTTTCAAGCGCCTTTGCGGTGGCATTGAGGCTGTCCTCAATCTCTTTAAACGCAGGTATTGAGGACGCTATGGGTCCGAAATTAAATTTTGCCTTGTAGTCGCCGTTTGCCAAGCCGTCTAAGCGGTCTAAAAGCTGATTTACAGGCTTAATAGAAATTTTTCCGAGCAGCATTGTTATCAAAAAGCCTATGCTTGTGCTGCATACTATAACAATAATAAACATCGTTCCGGTATTTGCCAAACCATCCACCGAGCTGACTGCGCCTATTCTGAGCAGAATATAGATTATCAGAGAGGTGATGGCGATTGCAACTGCGATAATAAAAAACACGGCGAGCGAAGCAAATAATATCAAAGTAAACCGTTGTTTTCGTTCTTATTTAATCATACCTTTTTAACCGCCTTATATCCGAGACCGCGCACGGTCACTATTTCAAATTCATTCCAGCCTTCAAATCTTTTGCGCAGGCGCCCCATATGTACGGTTACGGTTTCCCAGCCGGTTTCGCTGTCGGTTCCCCAAATTTCATCCATAAGCTGAATTCGGGTAAAAATCTGTCCGGGATAGGAAAGCAGCTTGTAGAGGAGTAAAAATTCCTTTTGCGGAAGCTCGCAAACCTCGCCGTTTTTAGATACGGTGAAAGAATTATAGTCAAGGGTGACGTCGCCGATTACGATTTTCTGCTCACTTACAATCTGCGCACGGCGCAGAAGCGCCCGTATTCTGAGCAGTAATTTTTCTTCATCTATCGGCTTGGTTATGTAGTCGTCGGTGCCTACAATAAAGCCCTTCTTTTCATCGGCAGGCAAAATTTTGGCAGTGACCATAAGTATGGGCAGGGTGCTGTTTTCTCTGCGAATTATTTTTGTGAACTCGTAGCCGTCCATTTCAGGCATCATAATATCAAGCACCACCAAATCAATATGCTTTTCGTCAAGGATTTCAAGAGCCGCCGCCCCGTTTTCGGCGGTGGTTACCTTGTAATTGGCATTTTCCAAAACAGCACGCAGCAGCATTCTTGTGTGCTTATCATCATCAACGACAAGTATGTCAAACATTTTGATTTCTCACTTTCTTTATTTATTTTTACCTAAGCAGGAGCATTTGCGGATTTCAACACTATATATTATGTGTAATTTTTGCTACAGTGTCAACAGGTTTTGTAAATTTTAAGTAGTAAAAATATTTTTAAATAAATGTGAAAATAAACATTCTTCGTTTAGATTCAGTTTATAATTTATCTCTATAATAGTGACAAATTTCTGCAACATCAGAGCAAAAGCCTGTTGATTGCACAATTTGCGACATTAAACCGAGTATGACTTTTCAATGAAGCGCAAGCGTGATTTCAAATAAAGGGTCTGTCCTGAGTTTAAAGCGGTTACTAAAGCAATATTGGAGATATTTATGTACAGAATTGGATTGGTTTTGGAGGGCGGTGCCTTTAGAGGAATATTCACGGCAGGCGTGCTTGACTGCTTGCAGGAGCATAATATCACCTTTCCGTATGTAATAGGAGTTTCGGCAGGTGCAGGGAACGCAACAAGCTTTGTTTCTAAGCAGCAGGGCAGAATTAAACGCGTTATCACTCACGAAAACGCCGACCCGTATTACGGCTTGGGGCAATTATTCCGCAGCGGCAAGCTGCTGGACACCGATATAATGACTTATGACTATTCATACAAACAAATTCCATTTGATTTTGAAACATTTTTTTCATCGCAGTCTGAATGTGAAATTGTTGTTACCAACTGTGAAACCGGACTCGGCGAGTATCTTAATGCCGAGGGCTCGGAGGACAGGCTTCTCGCTTTGACAAAAGCCTCCTGCTCCGTGCCGATTTTATGTAAGCCCGTTCAAATCGGCTCTCAGTTTTATCTTGACGGAAGCTTGGTTGATTCGGTTCCGGCGGAATATGCGCTTACAAACAAGTGCGATAAGGTGGTAGCAGTTCTCACACGCAGATGGGAGGATGACCCGCCGACCGATTATTCCAAATACAAAAAATTTATTGAGATTAACTACCGTTCATAATATCCATATCTTATTGACGTTTTGCTCAATCGCAGAAAAATGTATGAGAAGCAAATGGATAAATTAGATGAGTACG
>JAJQDK010000141.1:15042-22711 GCA_021202245.1 Clostridiales bacterium | reverse complement strand
CACCGCCCGACGCTGCCGCTGAGGAGCTTGTACGCGCCTTCACAAACTCATCCGTTCATGACTTTATAGCGACTCTTCCGCAGGGTTATGATACTCCGGTCGGAGAGCTTGGCGATACGCTTTCCGGGGGTGAACGACAACGGCTGGGACTTGCAAGAGCATTTTTGCGTGACGCCCCGTTTATGCTGCTTGATGAACCCACGAGCAGCCTTGACAGTCTGAACGAGGCGGTCATATTAAAGGCTCTTGATGAGGAGCGTGGGAAAAGGACGGTTCTGCTTGTTTCGCACCGCAGCTCCACGATGAAAATTGCGGATAAGGTTTATCATATCGAAAACGGCAGGGTTGCCTGTGAATAATATATCGAAAAAGCGCAGCAGAGAAAAGGCAATGGTATCTAAAATGATTGAGATTTATTGCCGTAAGAATCATAATACAAAAAGGGGCGAGCTTTGTTCCGAGTGTAAGGAGTTAAACGATTACGCAAGGCTGCGCAGCGACAAATGCCCTTTTATGAAAACAAAGACGTTTTGTTTTGATTGCAGTGTGCATTGTTATAAGCCCGAAATGAAAGAGAAAATCCGCAGAGTTATGAGATTTTCGGGTCCGAGAATGATTTTTTACAGCCCTGCGGCGGCAATAAGACATTTGTTTGAGCAAATAAAGAAAAAATTTCGGTTAAAAAACAAATAAGGAGAGGAAATTTTAAAATGAAAAAATCCATATTTCAAAAATTCAGAGTGAGCGACATAGTTTTTCTCGCTGTAATCTCTGCGGTTGCAGCCTGCACCGCCTCGGTTATGGCAGTGGTTTCTCAAATTTATATATTCGGTCTTGCACAGCTTGTAACCGCATTTCAGTTTTCGTTGTTTCCCGCCATTGCGTTTATGAAGGTACGCAAGGTCGGCTCTGTGTTTTTCTTTACGGTCTTTACCGGAATAATAGAGCTTTTTATGGCCCCGGTTATGTTCTTTTTAAGCGTGCTTACGGGCATAATCATAGAGCTGCTGACAATTTTGATTTTTAAGGGATATAAAAGCGACAGGGCGGTCTTTTTCGCTTCATGGCTTATTATACCGCTGACACTGCCGTTTAATCTCATCTATTACAAACTGTTTTCTGCTGAAATGTTTAATATGTTTTTCGGTTCGGGTTTTGAGTTTTTATCCGTTGTCTTTATAGCAGGAACGCTGCTTGTTTCCGCATTGGGTTCATTTTTGGGAGTCAAAATTTCTAAGGAACTGAAAAAAGCGGGAGTTATCAAATAATGACTGACAGATTTTATGTTTCCGAGCCCCTTTATCCGCTGCTGAGCGTTTTAACTTCTTTGCTCACCTTTATAGGCGCGCTCGTTACCGCCGAAACTGTTTACGGCATCGTATTTTTAGTCGGAGTATATCTGCTTTTGTGTGCATTCGGATACTTAAAAAGCTGCGTTAAAATTCTCCCTTTTTTCGCAGTGTATTTGTCATTGCTCTCGGCAATATTTTATTTTGCAAGCTCAGGCGACGCCGAATTTACGCTTCAAATGGCGGTTAGGCTCGGCGGAGTTGTTATAGCTGTTATTCCGGGGTTATCATTGCCTCCCGTCAGTCTTATGAGAAATCTTACACAGCTTAACTGCCACAGATATATCACACTCGGTATGCTGATAACCCTTAGCTTTATTCCCGTATTGACTGCTGAGATAAATCAGGTGCGGGGAGCAATGAAAACCAGAGGCGCTGCAAATATTTTAAAACCGCAGATATTTTACAGGGCGTTTTTGATTCCCCTTACGGTCAGGCTTGTAAATATTTCGGATACTCTTGCGCTGTCGGTTGAAACAAGGGCTTTTATTTCGGAAAAGGCTGATTATACGGTTTATAAGCCCGTTTCGCTTAAGACAAGGGACGTGATTTTTTCGGTGATATTTTTTGCTTTGTTTATACTCGGAATATTTTTTGCTGTTTTGGAGGTGGGAGCGTGAGCGCCGTAGAAGTAAACTGCAAATCATTCAGATATTGCGGCTGCAGCAAATATGTGTTAAAAAACCTGAGCTTTAGAGCTGAATATGGGGAAATAACGCTGATTTCCGGCGCGTCCGGCTGCGGAAAATCAACTTTGATTTCGCTTGTCAACGGAGTTATTCCGAGAATGAGCGACGGTGAATTTGACGGCGGGGTGCTTATAGACGGAGAGAACATAAAGAATAAAACAATGAGCGAGATTTCGGTTAAGGTGGGCAGCGTATTGCAAAATGCTGAATCTCAGATTATACACAGAATTGTCGAGGATGAAATTGCGTTTGGATGTGAAAATTTAGGCGTTGAAGCAGCAGAAACGGAAAGACGAATAAGCAAAAGCTGCAAGCTTGTCGGGCTTGAGCGAAATATGAAAACCCGCACGCTTTCAGGAGGTCAAAAGCAAAGGCTCATCACCGCTTCAACTCTTGCTATCGCTTTGGATATTCTCGTGTTTGACGAGCCGCTTGCTAATCTTGACCGCAGGGGAGCAAAAGAGCTTTTGGAGCTTTTGAGGAAACTTGCCGACGGGGGAAAGGCAGTTTTGATAGTTGAGCATCGCCTGGATGTTGTATTGCCGTATGCGGACTCTGTTTGGAAAATTGAGAACGCTGCGGCATATAGGATAACCGACAAAGGGAAATACTTAAAAAAACGTGCGGCGGTGATAAGCGACAGCGTGGAGGACAGTATTATTGAGGATAAAAATGCACTTGAAATAAGGAATATAAGCAAGTGCTTTGACAAAAGAGAAATTTTGACCGGGATAAGCACAAAAATAAAAAAGGGCGAGAGAATTTTGCTTTTGGGGGAAAACGGCTGCGGAAAATCAACCTTGCTCAGCATAATCGGAAGGCTGACAAGGGCTGACGGCGGAGAAATAATTCAGATGATTGATAAATCGCTCGGCAGGCGTGCCGACAAGCATTGGTTTAAGACAGTGGGATTTGTCTATCAAAATCCTAACTATCAGCTGTTTATGCCCTCAGTAAGGGAGGAACTGACATTTTGTTCAAGCGATGCCGAATATGCGCTGAGAATTGCCGATATGCTCGGGCTGAGCGATTTGCTACCCCGCCATCCGCAGTCACTCTCGGAAGGACAAAAGAGAAGGGTCAGTCTTGCCGCTATTTTGGCTCAAAGACCTAAGCTTCTTTTGCTTGACGAGCCGACAGTAGGACAGGATTATGAGGGCTTAAAGCAAATGGTGAGCGTGATTAACAGGCTGCACCGAGAACAGAGATTTACAATTATAACGATTACGCACGATTTTCGCTGTGCCGGCGCTCTTTGCGACAGAGCTTTTTTGATTGAAAACGGAAAAATCGCTGAGCAGGGCGGAAAACAGTTTGTAAATGATTTTTTTACCCGCAATCCTCGCATATAGCTTAAGGTAAGATGTACCCGCCTGCGCAGGCGGAAAAATTTAGTAAAAAATTGCAAAAAAATTGACATATGCAAATTCTTGTGATATAATGAAGAAAAATAGAGTACAAAATATATTTGCTCCGGCAGGTGAAATTATGAAAAATCATCGATTTTGGGCATTTGCAGCACTATTATGTTTTGTAATGTTATTTTATACAGGATTCAGGCATAAATAAAGGAGGTAACTGTATATGACATCAGGTATTATTAAAGCAGGCTTGTTTTTGGGCGGCGTGCTTTTCGGCACAGCAGGGATTAAGCTGCTTTCAAGTAAGGACGCAAAGAAAGCTTATGTTCATTGCACTGCGGCGGCTCTCAGAGCTAAGGACAGCGTTATGAAAACGGCTACTGAAATTCAAGAGAATGCCGAGGATGTTCTTGCTGAGGCAAAGCAGATAAATTCCGACAGAGCCTTATCGGAAGCTGAAGCTGTTGTTGAGGATGAGGCTGAAATTTCAAGCTCTTCGTACGAGGAAAAGCCGGAGGAAGCGTAATCCGAAACGCAATAACAGAAATTGAGAGGGGCTGTTTTTCAGCCCTTTTTATTTTTGCATAGCGAGGTGGTAAAATGAAATTTATTATAAAGCACCGCATCAAAGGGCGTCTGCGGGTTCATTTTGTTCAAGGTCAAATGACCTGTGAGCAGGCAGATAAGGCGGAATATTATTTTCAGAGTCTTGCGTTTGTAACAAAGGCAAAGCTTTATGAGCAGACATGCGACGCAGTTATAGAATATTCAGGCGGCGAAGCTCAGATTTTGGAGGCACTCAAAAAATTTTCCTATCAACAGGTGAAAGCGCCTGCCGAGGTCGTTGAAAATTCGGACAGAAGGCTGAATGCCGAGTATAAGGAAAAGCTTTTGGAAAAGGTGCTTTTCAGAGTGTTCTCAAAATATTGTCTGCCGTTTTACATAAGGGCTGTTATTTTGATTTACAAGGCATTTAAATATGTTAAAGCGGGAATAAAATCCCTTATGCACAAAAAGCTTGAGGTTTCCGTGCTTGATGCAGCTGCAATAGGGGTTTCAATACTTCGTGCGGATTTTAATACCGCAGGTTCGGTTATGTTTATGCTGGAACTTGGCGGCATATTGGAAGAGTGGACACACAGGAAATCCGTCGGAGATCTTGCGAGAAGTATGTCGCTTAATGTCGGCAGGGTGTGGCTTGCAGACGGAGAGCAGAGGTTCGCGGTAAACACCTCGGACATCAAGCCCGGCGACAGAGTTTGCATATGCGCAGGCAGCCTTATTCCGTTTGACGGAGAGGTTTATTCGGGCACGGCAACGGTTAATCAGGCTTCGCTTACGGGTGAAAGTCTGCCGGTTACAAAGGAAAGCTCCGACTATGTTTATGCGGGAACAGTTGTCGAGGAAGGCGAATTGATAATCACGGTAAAAAAGGCTAATGGAGCAACCAAATATGAAAAAATCGTCAATATGATTGAAAAATCCGAAAAGCTTAAATCCTCCGCCGAAAGCAAGGCAGAGCACTTAGCGGACAAACTTGTGCCGTATACGTTTTTGGGAACGGCTGCCGCTTGGCTCATCACTCGGAATATTACAAAAACTCTTTCGGTATTGATGGTCGATTTTTCCTGTGCGCTAAAGCTCGCTATGCCAATTACGGTACTTTCGGCAATAAGAGAGGCAAATCTTCACAGCTTCACGGTCAAGGGAGGCAAATATCTTGAAGCTATGGCGGAAGCTACAACCATAGTTTTTGACAAAACGGGAACACTCACCAAGGCTCAGCCCACCGTCAAAAGGGTTATTCCATTTATGCCCGAGCCTGAGGATGAGCTTCTCAGAATTGCAGCGTGCCTTGAGGAGCATTTTCCCCATTCTATGGCTAATGCGGTTGTCAGAGCCGCAAAGGAAAAAATCTTGTTCATGATGAGATGCACTCAAAGGTTGATTATATCGTTGCCCACGGCATCGCTTCTCATTTGGGCGAAGCAAGGGTGGTTATAGGAAGCTATCATTTTGTGTTTGAGGATGAGAACTGCACTGTTTTGGACGGCTATGAAGACAAATTTGAAAACCTTCCGCTTGAGTATTCGCATCTGTATATGGCGGTTGACGGGCTCCTTGCGGCTGTTATTTGCATAGAAGATCCCGTCCGGGAGGAAGCAGCGGAGGTTATAGCACAGCTAAGAAGCTGCGGCTTTAAAAAGATAGTTATGATGACGGGCGACAGCGAGCGAACGGCAGCTGCAATAGCTGAAAAAATAGGAGTTGACGAATATTATTCTGAGGTTCTTCCCGAAGAAAAGGCGAGCTTTGTGCAAAATGAAAGAAGCAGCGGAAGCACCGTAGTTATGGTAGGCGACGGAATTAACGATTCTCCCACACTGTCGGCTGCCAATGTCGGAATAGCAATCAGCGAGGGAGCGGAGCTTGCCAGAGAAATAGCCGACATAACCGTAGCGGCGGATAATCTCGGGCAGCTTGTGTTTTTGAGAAAAATGAGCCGTGAAATGATGAAGCGTATCAACAAAAACTACAGAGCGATACTCTCAATAAACGGAACGCTTATACTTCTCGGAGTTGCCGGAATAATTCCTCCGACAATTTCCGCTTTGCTTCATAACACATCAACAATTGCGATTTCACTCGGAAGTATGAGAAATCTTTTATGTGAAACGTCTGAGGATCAGGATAAAAATACTTCGATTGAGCAAAACCGTATTGACTGATAAAATTTCATCAAAGATGTACAATACAGGCACAGGCTAAGGTGTGTGCCGGCTTAACAAGGTCCTTGCTTGGTACTTTTTGTAAAAAACGGGAATAATAGGATTGTTCCGAAGAATATCAATGAGTAAGGGCGGCGGCAACAGAATAGGAACAATTTAAATCGAAGCTGAGCGGGCGAGGCGGCATTGCTCTGCTTCAAAGCTATGAAAGGGCGATTTTCTTGAAAAAACACATATCTCTTAGAGTTTCGGCGACGGCTGCCGCAGTTTTGATTTTGTTCACGGCAGTGTTCTCGGTTTGCGTTTTCGCAAATGCCGTTTCGGAGTTCACTCCAAGGCTCACCGAGCCGGACAGCACAAACGAATATTATTACAGCGACAAAAATATTTTTTATAAATACGGCTACGGTATGCCCAACTGCACCGCCTACGCTTTCGGCAGAGCCTATGAGCTGCTCGGAGAGGAGCCCTCTCTCAGTCACGGAAATGCCGAAAAATGGTACGACTACAACAAGGACGGCGGATATTACAGCTACGGTCAAACTCCCAAGCTCGGCGCAATAGCCTGCTGGTCGTATTCGGGCGGCGGTCACGTTGCCGTTGTTGAAAAAATTGAGGACGGCACCATAACCTTTTCAAATTCCGGCTGGAATTACAAGAATTTTTATCTTACTGCTGCAAGCACTTCGGATTCAAGCGCAGGTCAGAGCAGCTGGACCTTTCAGGGCTACATTTATATAGGCGATTTTTCGGGTACAAGCACCACCGAGGATGTAAGCGAATCAAGCTGCAAAACGGGCATATATGAGGTTGATGTAACCACCACTCTCAATATGCGTTCGGGCGCGGGAACAAGCTATTCATATGTGGCTTCAATTCCCGACGGCGCACTGCTTACCGTAACTCAAATTCAGTCGGCGGGCGGTTATACCTGGGGCTATACTACCTATAACGGCAGCAGCGGCTGGGTTGCCTTGGATTACTGCATATATATTTCCGATGCTGAATCCGAAACGGAGGCTGCGACAGAGTCGGCTTCCGACTATGAAAGCGCCGTTTTAAAGGGCGACATTGACGGCGACGGCGCTGTCACGGTATCGGACGCAAGTCTGATACAAAAATCTATTGTCGGAGCGACGAGCCTTGACGACAGTCAGCTTGAGCTGTGCGATTTTAACGGTGACGGCTATATCAATGTGGTTGATGTCACCGATTTGCAAAAGTATATTGTGGGCATTGCGGAGTAGGTGCCGGCGGACTTGCCCGAAAGCCTGAAAAACAAGCTGAAATATGTAGAATATATGGATTATTTGTAAAATTATTGTAAAATTTATCGAAATGCGTGCAATAACAAGCATTTTTTACTTGAATTACCACTGAATAAATAATACAATAGGTTCGGCAGAATATGCAAAAATAAATTTGGCGGTGATTTAAATGTCAGCATCAGACAATAAGAAAAAATCCGAAAAAGCAAAGATGACGGCTAAGTGGCAGAAAATGCCTTATAATAACACAGAGCTAATCTGCATAGACTATAA